>NZ_SADP02000005.1:69858-380806 GCF_004010375.2 Mesorhizobium sp. M2E.F.Ca.ET.209.01.1.1
TGTTCTCGATCTCCGGCACCAAGTACGAGGACCTGACCGGCGACGGCAAGACGGCGGACGACGTCGCCTGGTCGCATGGTCCGGTGACGATCTTCATCGACGACGACAACAGCGGCGACTTCAGCGCGGGCGACCGCACGACGACGACCGATGCTTCCGGCAACTGGTCGATCGGCGGGCTGACGCTGGCCGATGTCGGCAAGCACATCTACGAGCAGGTTCCCGGCGGGTCCGAGGAGACCGGCATCCTGGTGCAGACCATCGACAACCCCGGCAGCGGCGGCACCGATACCGGCAACGACTTCACCAACTTCCGCAACTTCTCGATCTCCGGCACCAAGTACGAGGACCTGACCGGCGACGGCAAGACGGCGGACGACGTCGCCTGGTCGCATGGTCCGGTGACGATCTTCATCGACGACGACAACAGCGGCGACTTCAGCGCGGGCGACCGCACGACGACGACCGATGCTTCCGGCAACTGGTCGATCGGCGGGCTGACGCTGGCCGATGTCGGCAAGCACATCTACGAGCAGGTTCCCGGCGGGTCCGAGGAGACCGGCATCCTGGTGCAGACCATCGACAACCCCGGCAGCGGCGGCACCGATACCGGCAACGACTTCACCAACTTCCGCAACTTCTCGATCTCCGGCACCAAGTACGAGGACCTGACCGGCGACGGCAAGACGGCGGACGACGTCGCCTGGTCGCACGATCCGGTGACGATCTTCATCGACGACGACAACAGCGGCGACTTCAGCGCGGGCGACCGCACGACGACCACCGACGCTTCCGGCAACTGGTCGATCGGCGGCCTCACACTGGAGGATGTCGGCAAGAACATCTACGAAGTGGTGCCGGCGGGCTCCCAGCAAACGGGTATCCTTGTGCAGACGGTCGACAATCCAGGCAGCGGCGGCGTCGACACCGGCAACGACTTCACCAACTTCCTGCCACCGCCGGGTCAGGGCTTGACGCCTGGCTTCTGGAAGAACCACATCGATATCTTGAATCAGGAGTTGGGTGAGTTCCATCCGGGCTGGAACTCCAACACCTCCTTTGAAACCATCTTCGGTTTCCAGAACCTGAACATTATCTCTGGAACGCCCTCGATCGCGAATGCGTTGGCAGCCAAGGGTGGCGGCATCCATCACCTCGAACGCTCGTCGGCGGCGGCGTATCTCTCAGCCGCCGTCACTGCGGTGCCCGACGGCCCCGGCGGCAAACCGGAGCTCAATTTCAGTTTCTCCGCCGCGACCAGTCCAAACCCGGCCATCATCTCTATTCTCAATCTGATCGATGCGAACCATGATCACACGCTCCAGCCGGGCGAGGTGACAGCCGCGGTGCGGGACGTGCTTAACGACACCGGCGCCCCGACCTCCAATTTCGGCCTGACCGGGCAACCGGGGATCGAGGATGTCGCCAACGCCTTCGATGCGATGAACAACCAGACTCATCCGGACGCCAGCGTCTTCCTCATTTAACGAGCTGTGCGCAAATCTCGTGATCGGGGGCACCTTGCCCCCGATCGTTCGGTGACAAAACGCAATAAACACAGGGCTTACGCGATCAATTGGGCGATCACGACCGCGGCACCATGTCCAGCGTCGGAAGCAGCGCCTAACCCCTCGCGACCGTGGCGTATTCCATCGCCACCACACCGTTGCCGAGCGGCGCGGCCGAGACCAGCTCGAGCGCGACCGGTGCATCATGCGGAAACAGTTGCTTGCCCTGGCCGGCAGCTCCTGGATAGACGAGCAGCCGCACGCGGTCGACCAGCCCGGCGCCGAGAAGCTGCCGGGCGACGCTCAGGCTGCCATGCACATGGATGTTGCCGCCGGATTGCTGCTTCAGCCGGGCCACCGCCTCGGGCAGGGGGCCTTCGAGGAGCTCGGCCGGTTTCCAATCGACCGTCTTGAGGCTGGCCGAGGCGACATATTTCGGCAGCGCGTTGAAGCGATCGGCGAAGGCGCCGGTCTCCGAAGGCCAATGGCCGGCAAAGATCTCGTAGGTAACGCGACCGAGAAGCATGGCGCCGCTATCGGCAAGCTCGTCCTCTTTAAACTTGTTCATCGCGTCGTTCCAGACGACGTTGGGCAGCCGCTCGTGTTCGGCGATGCCGTCGACGGTGATGAATTCGGTGACGATCAATTTGCGCATCGCATCCTCCGCATTCGACCAGAATGCCGCATCAATTCGAATATCGAATCGTATGGCAATGGAAATATGCCAACGAAACGCTCGGGGGCTCAGCCGCCCCCGATCGTCATTAGGCCGCAGACCTGCACAGGATGAATCAGGCAAAAAAGAAGCCCGCCGACCGGCAGGCTTCCTTTGCTTTGGCTGGAGGCCTTTGCTTAGAGCGTTTCACCGTTTCACGGAAACGGTGAAACGCCCTAACTCTTTGTTTTTACGCAATTCCGGACGGAAAACCGCTCACACTTTTCCTGCAATTGCTCTAGTTGAACTTGTACTTGGCGCCAATCTGGACGGTGTGGAAGGACGGCGTCGTGGTCGCAAGCCCGCTCGGGATCGGGAATTCGTCCGAGAAGTCTTCCTTGGCGAACTGCGAATAGCGGTATTCGATGCCGACGGTCATCTTGTCCGACAGGGCCGTTTCCAGGCCCGCGCCCACCGAGAAGCCGCTGGAGCCCCAATCGACGTCGAGCGGCGCCGGAGCATCGAGCTTGAAGTGCTGCCAGCTGTAACCGGCGAGCGCGTAGGCCAGCGTCGCTTCGTTGACCTTCATGCCGATGCGGCCGAGCACGTCGAAACCATAATCGGTGTTGAGACTGATCGAATCGACGCCGCCACCCAAGAGCCCGCCCAGATCGAGCTTCGACTTGATGCCGGAGAGACGCGCGTCCACCAGTCCGCCGACCACCCAGCTGCCCATGTCCTGGTCGTAGCCGATGCTGGCTTCGCCGAACACGCCTTCGCCGCCGAGGCCGTTGAACTTCGCGCCGGCAAGCGGCGGGATCTCGATCTGATGCACAACCGCGCCGGCGCCGAGCCCGCCGCCGACATAGAAGCCGGTCCAGTTGTAGGAAGGCGTCTCGAAGCTGGCGGCGCCACCATCAGCCGCGTTGAAGCGGTAGCTGGCGGCCACTTCGAAGGTGTGGCGCGAGGTGTCGAGATTGAGCGCGCCATCCGGCACCGGCAACCCGGCATCCGAGAGCAGGCTGTCATTGGTGCTGAAGCGGGTGTAGCGATACTCGCCCTTCAGCGTCCAGTTGCTGTTGATCGCCGTTTCGACACCGGCGCCGACGAAGTAGCCGCCCTGGTCCCAATCGAAACCGAAGCCGCCGATATTGGTGTCGAGCTTGTACTTCTGCCAGGCATAGCCGCCCAGGACATAGCCCAGCGTGGTCGGCGTCAGCAGGTAGCCGGCGCGCACGCCGACGTCGAAGCCGTAGGTCTCCTTGATGTCGGCATTGAAGCCGGCGGCATCCAGCGACGTCTTGATCGTGCCGACATGGGCGTCGATCAGGCCGCCAAGCAGGAAGCGCTGCGAGACCATGTAGTCATAGCCGACGGTCGCCTGGCCGAAGACGCCTTCGCCGCCGACGCCGTTGAGCGAAAGACCCGGCAAGAAATCGCTGCTGAGCTTGTGCACATTGGCGCCGGCGCCGACGCCGAAGCCGACATAGACGCCGCTCCAGTTGAAGCCGGGAGCCGCCTGCTCCTGGACAACGTCGGCGGCATGCGCGGCCGACATCAAGGCGACCGCCGAAACGGCGCCCAGCAGAATGGATTTCGTGGAAACACGAAGAAGAAGCATAGCCCATCACCCCAAGTTAAACCCGCGGCGTTTCTAGCAGGGGTTGTTGAAATTTGTGGTTGCAGAAATGCAACAGTCGGGGATCGAACTGCCTAACGCCTGGGCAACTTTCCGCAGGACTCGCGGCTTCCGGCAAAAATGCACCCAAAAAAGGTCAGTTTGGTTGTGGAGGCGCCCGGGCGGCTTCGCCGAGGGACTCGATGAACCTCGACATCGTCATCTCCAGTGCCGCCGCGCCATCCGCCTGCCCGACGACCGGCGTCTCCCGGCACCGAGTCCCGCGCGCTGACCTCCGCAACGCCGAACATGCCCGCCGCGCCGGCGAGCGAGTGGGCGAGCCGGATTAGCGAATCGTTGGCGGGGAGAAGAGTTACCTGATGCGTGATGCCTTCAGCTCGGCGAGCTGATCGGCGCAGCGGGCAAAGAAGCGTGGAGGGGAGTGAAGGGGTCGGTGGAGATGGGGGGCTCCTGGGGTGGTGGAGCGGGTATTCAAGCAGAACGTGGGGGAATGGCGGGAGGTGAAGCCGCTTGCACGTAGAATTCCTTAATGTGATCGGCACCGCGCCGCTTTTTTCGCCGCTAACAAGCCGAAGTTCCTTCTCGAAAGCGGGTACCAACTTACCATCGGCGATGGCGGTAGCTTTTGATAGCGATCCACAAGAGTGAACATCCAGCATTTGCCGGCGGTGAACCTCGGTGGCCTGCCTCCGAATAGGTAGAACTAGCCGTTTGCTGCGTGACCGCCTGGGAAGGCACTGAGGGATCCGACCCTTGTTTGACTTGCCGAGCATCGGACACCGGTGCTGACGATCGAACTTCTTCACACGGTGCCCGGGTCTGGAACATCACTGTGTAAATTCGTCGGAATGACTTTACAGAAGTCCGCCATCCTCAAATATGATCACCTTTCGATTTCGATCGAAGGAACAACACCATCAATCCCATCTCGACGATATCCGCTGCTCAGTTCGCGACCGTCTTCGATCTCCGACCGAATCTGGTGGCATGGTTCCTCGGTGCTGGCGCGTCGGCCGCCTCCGGCATTCCGACCGGCTATGCCATGATCCGGGATTTCAAGGCGCAAATATTCTGCCGCGAGACCAACCTGTCGAAGCGGGAGAATTGACACGGCGGATCCGATCTGGATCTCAAGGATCGATGCCTTCTTCCGGCAAACGTCGCTACTGCCGCCTGACGGCGACCCGACGGAATATGCCAAGGCCTTCGAAGCGGTATATCCGCAGCCCCGGCATCGCCGGCAATATATCGACGACGCGATCTCCAAAGGCACGCCCAGCTTCGGCCACAAGGTGCTTGGGAGCCTGATGGCGGCTGGCAAGGTCGACTGCGTCTTTACGACGAACTTCGATCCACTGATCGAGGAGTCGGCGCTTTCAGCAAACGCGATCCTGCAGGTCGCCGACCAGAACCGCCCGACAGTAGCGGCGATCGATTCCGCCAACCGGGCCATGCGCTGCCTCAATGAATCGGACTGGCCTTTGGTCGCGAAGCTTCACGGTGATTATCAGTCGATCGCTATCAAGAATACGGGATCGGAGTTGGAAGAGCAGGACGCCCAAATGCGGCGTGTGCTGGTGGAAGCCGGCAAGCGGTTTGGGATGGTAATTGTTGGTTATAGCGGTCGCGACGCTTCGATCATGGAGGCACTCACCGCCGTTCTCGACACGCCGTCGCCATTTCCCAACGGCCTCTATTGGGTCACCTCGTCATCCTCACGCCTGTTGCCCGCGGTCAACGAATTCCTGAATCGGGCCCAGGCGTCAGGCGTGGACGTGGCAGTCGTTGAGTGCGCGACCTTCGACGAACTTGCTGCCAACATCATCAACACGACTGATCTGCCCCGGCCGCTCTTCGGTCGGGTGATGGAGGGGCGCCCGACACCACGCCTGGTGCCGGTGCAACTGCCAACCGCCGAAGCCCGAGCCTTTCCCGTCCTGCGCTATTCCTCTCTTCTGGTCGAAAGGATGCCGCGTACGGCGCGGCGTATGAGACTGGCACAATCCACGACCTCTCCCGCCGTCCGAGAGCTGCTGAAGGAGAAAGGTGTTCGGGCGACGGTTGCGGCGCACGGCAGGGAACTAGCCGTCTTCGGCGAGGATCGGGATATCCTCAATGCGCTGGCATCACTCGGTGCGACGCTCGATGGCGAGGTCGAACTGGATCCGGTCGCCGACAGTTGGGCGATGGGCCTCCTTTACGACGCTCTGGTCAGGGGGCTGGCACGGCGCCTGCCGCTCATTCCGCGCTACAGGCGTGCCGTGCATTCCCTCGTTACCGCCCCACCTCGCGAAGGAGACGATCCGGAACAGGCCCGTTGGCGCACGCAAGTGCTGTCCAATCTTCGGAGCGCATATAAGAGCGATCTGACTGGTACCGTTCCGGGCCTCGGATTTCCATTTCAAGAAGGCGTGTTCCTGAAGCTGGACATGGTCGACGGGCGCTGGTGGTGCGGCTTCGAACCCTACACCTTCGTGCATGTCCCGCGGCCCGAGGAGCCCCACAATGGTGATCCGGGGTATGAGGAACGCTCTAATGCGGATCCGATGGGTGCGCTCCCTGACCGCGGCGGTGATCCGGCGGGCGACTGGCGCCGGGAGCGCTGGGCGCAGCGCTACAACAAGAACTGGGCGAGCATCATTGCTGCCTGGGCTCAGCTGCTCACCAACACTAGCGGCGGGACGAAGCGGGCGTTCGGGCTGGAGGACGGCGCCGGAATCGATGCCGTGTTCCAGGTGTCCCCTGTGACCGGCTGGAGCCGGCCAGGCCATCACCACGTCTATTTCGACAGGACCACGTAATGGCCACTCCTGCCTCGTTGACAAAACTTCCGCCGTTCACGCTGCTAGACGAGCCGGACCTGTCCTTCTCGCCTTCGGATGCTACCCAGGTCGACGTTCATCCGCTCCGAGGCCTCGCGAATTTCGGGCCCTATTCGAAGGGGTCGTTCGGCGACTTCACCTCCCGGATAAGGATCGCGACCGTAGGCCCGGAGAGCGCCTTTAAACGACGCGGCGAGTTGATGCTGTCGCTGCGCAATGCTCATCGCCCGACTGATAGGTCCGAATATGTTCCACAATATCCGGGCTTTGAGCCGCTCTTCCATGTGGCACTAGAATCGGCCCCACGCGACGCCCACATCAAATGGCCCGAGCATCTGCACGAGCTGCCCGGTGAGGGCGATCCGCAAACCCGGCTCTACCTCGCGATGGAGGCGGCGCTCCGGCGGCTCGATATGGTCCGCAACGCGTTTGATGTCGTGTTAGTCCACTTCCCTGACAACTGGAACCCGGCCACCCGCGGCAAATTCTTCGACGCCCATGATGCTCTCAAAGCGCTGGGCGCCAAATACAATATTCCGACCCAGGTGCTGAACGATCGAGCTTTCACCTTCACCCATAAGGCGTCGCTCGCATGGCGTCTGGCGACCGCCCTCTATGTGAAGGCAGCTGGCACGCCGTGGAAGCTGGCGCCGCTGAAGGGCGTGCCGGCCGATACTGCCTATATCGGTCTGGCCTATGCGCTGCGCGGCGACCAACGGGACGCGCATTATGTGACGTGTTGTTCGCAGGTGTTTGACATGGATGGCGGCGGCATGCAGTTCGTGGCCTTCGAAGCGCAGGACCCCGTCGCCGACGTTGCCGAGGCGCGCAGAAATCCGTACTTGAGCCGTGACGACATGCGCGCCGTTCTTGCTCGTAGCCTAGAACTCTATCAAGGCCGCAATGGCGGCAACCTGCCTAAACGGATGGTCATCCACAAGACGACAGCCTTTAAGGACGGCGAGATCGAAGGCGCGTTCGATGCGCTGGCCAGTGTCTCGGAAATCGAGTGCGTCGAGATCAGTTCGGCATCTTGTTGGCGCGGCGTCTGGCTTATTAAGTCGGGCGTGCAAAGGCCTCCTACCAAGCCGTCAGGCTATCCTGTTCCGCGGGGTACGATGGTGGTGCGGTCCGGCAATTCCGCGCTAGTTTGGGTTGCCGGCAATGCGCCTGAGGTCTCGACCAAGGGCGATTACTATCAGGGCAAAAAGAGCATCCCGAGGCCACTACAACTGATCCGTCATGCCGGCAGCGGACCGCTCGAATTGAGCGCTCACGAGGCGTTGGCATTGACCAAGATGGATTGGAACAACGATGCACTCTACGATCCGGTGCCGGTTAGCATCCGCTATTCGCAGAAACTAGCGCGCACGATCGCAAATGTCCCGGACCTGCCGCGCAACGTTTACCCCTATCGCTTGTTCATGTAGCGTCTTCGCATCCATCGTCGCTCGGTTCGGGATGAGCCCGTTGCGGTCGCGTCAATCCGGGCATTTCGCCAGGGATTCCTTGTGGCCATTCCGGAAACTTATGGCGAGTAAGATACTCGTGCCTGGGGCGGCGATTGGTGCGCTTCATCCCCCTTGCCAACCTTCCCACCTTCCCCTACTCTCCGCCCTGAGAAAACCTTTTCCCAACTCACCCCGCGCTCGCTGACCTCATCCGTCATCACCGCGCAGGGCGGTAAGAGAAAACCTTTTCCCAGCTAAAGGAATCCGCCGCGCCCATGCCTTCCGACGCCGAGCCAGCGCCAGTTTCCGCCAAGCCGCCGGTCACGCTGCGCGAGGTCGCGGCCGAGGCCGGCGTCAGCGTCGCCACGGCATCCAAGGCGCTGAACGGGCAGGGGCGGATGACGGCGGAAACGCGCGAGCGCATCCGCGAGACGGCGCGGCTGCTCGGCTTCCGGCCGAACAGCCTGGCGCAGAGCCTGCTCAGAAAACGCTCCTTCACCGTCGGGCTGCTCACCAACGATACCTATGGCCGCTTCTCGCTGCCGTTGATGGCCGGCGTCTCGGATGCGTTGGTCGACAAGGGCGTCTCGGTGTTCCTCTGCAATGTCGAGGACGACCAGCGGCTTGGCCAGCTGCATGTCGAGGCCATGCTCGACAAGCGCGTCGACGGCATCGTCGCCACCGGAAAGCGCATCGACCGCCATCTGCCGGTCGATCTCTCCAATCTGCGCATTCCGGTCGTCTACGCTTTCACCCAGCCCGATCCCGGCGCAGTCGGCCTCGTCTCCGACGACGCCGGCGGCGCGCGGCTGGCGGTCGAGCATTTTCTGCGGCTCGGGCGCCGCCGCATCGCCCATGTCAGCGGCCCGGCGAGTTTTGCCGTGGTGCACGCGCGGGCGCAAGCCTGGCGCGATGTCCTGATGGAGAACGGCCTCGCCGTGAGCGAGCCGCTGCTCGGCGCCTGGTCGGAAGCCTGGGGCCACGAGGCGGTGGCAAAGCTGTTCGGCCGTGCGGGGAGGGAAGAGTGGCCGGATGCCGTCTTCTGCGGCAACGACCAGATCGCGCGCGGCGTCATCGACGCGCTGCGCGAGCGCGGCATTGGCGTGCCCGAGGATGTCGGCGTCATCGGCTTCGACAATTGGGAGATCGTGGCCGAGGCGACGCGCCCGCCGCTCACCTCCGTCGACATGAATCTTTCGACGCTCGGCCGCGAGGCCGGGCTTGCTTTGCTTTCGCTCGTCGATGGCCAGCCGGCCGCGCCGGGCATCAGGAAACTGCCGTGCCGGCTGGTGGTGCGTCAGTCATGCGGAAGTCCGCCGGAATGAAGCAACAAGGCCACGCGCCCGCATCCGCCGGGCGGCGTCGCCGAAACTGGGAGGAGAACCATGAGGAGGAGTAACGTGAAGACCATGCTTGCCAAGCTGATGCTTGCCGCTTCCGTCATCTGCGGCGGCCTGCAGGCGGCGTCCGCCGAGACCGCCAACATCTGGGTGCGCGCCGACGGCTCGAACTTCATGCCGCGCATCGTCGACGCCTTCAACAAGGCGAACAAGGACCAGATCAAGCTCGACATCATTCCCAACGCCGAGATCATCCCGAAATATGGCGCGGCCGCGGCCGGCGGCACCGCGCCCGACGCGCTCTCGCTCGACCTGATCTACACGCCGTCCTTCGCCGCCGCCGGCCAGCTGGAGGACATCACCGACTGGGCGAAGTCCTTGCCCTATTTTTCCAGCCTGTCGCCGGCGCATGTGAAGACCGGCACCTACAAGGACCGCATCTACGGCCTGCCGTTCTCGGCCGACGCCTCGGTGCTGATCTGGAACAAGAAGCTGTTCAAGCAGGCGGGGCTGGACCCGGAGAAGGGGCCGGCCAACTGGGCCGAGATCGCGGCCGACGCCGAGAAGGTCAACGCGCTTGGCGGCGACATCAAGGGTTTCTACTTCTCCGGCAATTGCGGCGGCTGCAACATCTTCACCTTCACGCCGCTGGTCTGGGCGTCGGGCGGCGACATCCTGTCGGAGGACGGCTCGAAGGCGACGCTCGACAGCCCGCAGCTGCGCGGCGCGATCGACCTCTACCGCTCGATGATCAAGAAGGGGCTGGTGCCCGAAGGCGCGCAGACCGACACCGGCGCCAATTTCTTCGCCGCCTTCGCCGGCGGCAAGATCGGCATCTCGCCCTCCGGCGCCTTCGCCATCGGCGCGCTCAACACGCAGTACCCGGACATCGACTACGGCATCACCTTCCTGCCGGGCAAGGATGGCGGCTGGTCGTCCTTCGCCGGCGGCGATAACTTCGTCGTCACCAAGGGCACCAAGAAGATCGCCGTGGTGAAGGAGTTCCTGGACTTCGCCTATTCGCTGGAAGGCCAGACCATCCTCGCCAAATATGGCAGCCTGCCGGTGCGCAACGACATCGCCAAGGACGCGCTGAAGGACCTCGACCCGCGCTACCAGGTTGCGGCCGAGGCGATGGCCAAGGGCAGGACGCCTTATTCGGTGGTGTTCAACGACCTGATCAACTCCGCCAACGGTCCCTGGACGCAGATGATCAACGAGGTGTTCTTCGGCGACGACGTCGACGGCGCCATCGCCAATGCGCAGGAGACCATGCAGTCGATCATCGACCAGGCGCCGAACAAGTAGACACCAGGGCCAGCCGGCGGCGAGGCTCGCGCAACGCCTCGCCGCCAAGGCTCTGACCGGCCGCCCGCCCCGTCTCCCTGGCCGGGCGGCCGGGATGATGTATCGCTGAACGGCAGGACTGACGTGTTGAGACAAGACCCCCTCATCCGGCCGCTTCGCGGCCACCTTCTCCCCGGTGGGGAGAAGAGGTTAGCGCTCGCGATCTCCTCTCCCCTTGGGGAGAGGTCGGATTGCCCCGAATTGCCCTTTGCAATTCGGTTGGCAATCCGGGTGAGGGGGCGTCGGCGCTTCTCGCCGATCCACCACCCGGCCCTTCGCCGGCTCAGGGCGTTCGAAGCTCGAAAAGCCAAGCAATTTTCGTCCGCTGCGCGGACCGCTTCTCACCCCACAAGGGGAGAAGGGGAGTGAAACCATGACCGCCGTTGCCACGACTTCCGCGTTCGCAAAGCCCCGCGCCAGCGCCAGCCTGCGGCAATGGGTGGGTCTGCTCTATGTGCTGCCGGCCGTCGCTTTCGTCGCCGTCTTCTTCGTCATCCCGCTCGGCATGACGGCCTGGATGTCGCTCAACAACTGGCCGCTGATGGGCGAGCATGCCTTCGTCGGTCTCGACAATTATGTCGCCATCCTGCGCGACACGCGCTTCTGGAACGCACTGAAATTCACCTTCTACTACACGGTGATCGTCACCATCGCGATCTTCGCCGTCGCCTTCCCGCTGGCGATCTTCATCGAAAAGCCGCGCCCGCTCACCAACCTCTACCGCACCGCCTTCTTCATGCCGGCGGTGGTCGGCTTTGCTTCGGCGAGCCTGCTCTGGTCGTGGCTGCTCAACGTCGATTCCGGCCTGTTCAGCCCCGCCGCCTTCGACCTCGGCCTGACCGGGAAGAAGGTCAATCTCCTCGCCACCTTCCAGCCGGCCTTCTGGTCGATCATCGCCATGGTGGTGTGGAAAGTCGCCGGCTTCACCATGATCATCCTGATGACCGGCCTGCAGTCGATCCCGCAGGATTTGCAGGAGGCAGCCGTCATCGATGGCGCCGGCCCGTTCGCCAGGTTCAGGGCGATCACGCTGCCCTTGATGCGCCGCACGCTGGCGCTGGCGCTGATCCTGTCGGTGGCGGGCTCGATCCTCGCCTTCGACCAGTTCTACATCATCCTGCGCGGCGGCCCGCGCAACCAGACGCTGACGGCGGTCTACTGGATCTTCAACCAGTCCTTCGTCTCGTTCAAGCTTGGCTATGGCGCCGCGCTCTCCATGGTGCTCTTGGCCATCCTGGTGGCGCTCAGCCTCGTCCAGCTCTGGCTGCTGCGCAAGCCCGAGGGGCTCGACTGATGGCCGAGGCGATGTCGCAGAACCGCAAGGCCGCGTTCAGCCTCGCCAGGCATTCGACCGGCATCATCGCTTCGGTGCTGTTCCTGGCGCCGATCGTCTGGACCGTGCTGTCGACCTTCAAGCCGGCGCAGGAGGCCCGCCAGCCGCCGCTGCCGCCTTGGCCGACCACCGGCTTCTCGGTCGAGAATTACGAGACGCTGAATTCTTTCGGCGACGGGCTCTGGGTTTCGGCGCAGAACAGCATCTATGTCTCGGTGATGACGGTGCTGCTCTCGGTGCTGGTCAGCGTGCTCGCCGGCTACGGCTTCTCGCGCTTCCGCTTTCCCTTCCGGGATTTCTTCTTCGTCCTCATCCTGTCGACGATCATGATCCCGTTCCAGTCGATCTTGACGCCGATCTTCCTGGTGCTGACGAGGCTCGGCCTGCACAACACGCTGACGGGGCTGGTCTGCGTCTACGTCACGCTGCAGCTGCCCTTCTCGATCTTCATGATGCGCAACGCATTCGACGCGGTGCCGCGCGAGATCGAGGAGGCGGCGCGCATGGATGGCGCCAACAACGTCACCATGCTCATCAAGGTGATGCTGCCTTTGGTCTGGCCGGGCGTCGTCACCATTGCGCTCTTCGCCTTTCTCGGCGCCTGGAACGAGTTCCTGGCAGCGCTGGTGCTGATGACCGACCAGTCCAAATTCACCCTGCCGGTGATGATGACCGCACTTCAGTCCGGCCGCTTCGGCGCCATCGACTGGGGCGCGGTGCAGGCCGGCGTCACGGTGATGATGGTGCCCTGCCTGATCCTGTTCCTGGCGCTGCAGCGCTTCTACATCCGCGGCCTCATGGCCGGGGCCGTCAAGTAATTCGAATGGAGTGAAATCATGACCGCATCGCAGCCTGCAAATGAGACCGGCACCTCCGCCAGGCCGAAGCTCGCCTTCCGACCGCTGCCGGTGCCGCAGGTCGATGTCCGCGGCTTCTGGGGCGACCGTGTCGATGCGGTGGCTAGCAAGACTGCCGGCATCCTCTACGACCGCTGCGTCGAGGCGCGCATGCTGGAGCAGATCGATCCGGACCTGCCGTCGCCGGGCGTGGTCATCCCGTTCCATTCGCCGTCGCCCGACGAAGCCGACGGGCAGAGCGCCGAGTTCACCGGCTCGACGGTAACGACGCAGATGTTCTGGGACTCTGACTGGGGCAAGACGATCGAGACCGCCGCCTATTCGCTCTACCGCCGCCGCAATCCGGAGCTGGAGCAGAAGATCGATGCCGTCATCGACATGTACGAGAAACTGCAGCAGCCCGACGGCTACCTTTCGAGCTGGTACCAGCGCATCCAGCCCGGCCTGCGCTGGACCAACCTGCGCGACTGCCATGAGCTCTACTGCGCCGGCCATCTGATGGAGGGCGCTGTCGCCTACTTTCAGGCGACGGGTAAGCGCAAGCTGCTCGACATCATGAGCCGCTACGCCGACCACATCGCCTCAATGTTCGGCCCTGAGCCCGGCAAGAAAAAGGGTTATTGCGGCCATGAGGAGATCGAACTGGCGCTGGTCAAGCTCGCCCGCGTCACCGGCAACCGGAAATACATGGACCTGGCGAAGTATTTCATCGACCAGCGCGGGCAGCAGCCGCATTATTTCGACGAGGAGGCGCGGGCCCGCGGCGCCGACCCGAAGGCCTATCACTTCAAGACCTACGAATATAATCAGTCGCATAAGCCGGTGCGCGAGCAGGGCAAGGTCGTCGGCCATGCGGTGAGAGCCATGTATCTCTATTCCGGCATGGCCGATATCGCGACGGAATATGGCGACGACACGCTGCGCGTGGCGCTCGACCGGCTCTGGGACGATCTGATGACCAAGAGCCTCTATGTCACCGGCGGCCTCGGGCCGTCGGCGCACAATGAGGGCTTTACCAGCGATTACGACCTGCCCAACGAGACGGCCTATGCCGAGACCTGCGCTTCGGTCGGCCTGGTGTTCTGGGCAAGCCGTATGCTCGGCATGGGGCCGAACGCTCGCTATGCGGACATGATGGAGCGCGCGCTCTACAACGGCTCGATCTCGGGCCTGTCGCTCGACGGCTCGCTGTTCTTCTATGAGAACCCGCTGGAGAGCCGGGGAGGGCACCATCGCTGGAAATGGCACCGCTGCCCCTGCTGCCCGCCCAATATCGGCCGCATGGTGGCGTCGATCGGGAGCTATTTCTACGGCCTCGCCGACGATGCGCTGGCCGTCCATCTCTACGGCGACTCGACAGCCCGCTTCGAGATCGCCGGCCGCCAGGTCACCCTGGTCCAGACCAGCAACTATCCCTGGGACGGCGCGGTCGCGATCGAGGTCGGACCGGAAGCGCCGGTGGAGTTCACGCTCTATCTCCGCTTCCCCGCCTGGTGCCGCAAGGCGGCGCTGCGGGTCAACGGCAAGCTGGTCGATCTCGAGGCCGCTACGGTCGACGGCTATGCCGCGATCCGGCGCGAGTGGCGCCAGGGCGACAAGGTCGAGCTCGACCTCGAAATGTCGATGGCGCGCCTCTTCGCCAACCCGCAGGTGCGCCAGGACATTGGTCGCGTGGCGCTGGCGCGGGGCCCGCTGGTCTACTGCGTTGAGGAAACCGACAATGGCGGCGGGCTGCATCGCATCGCCCTGCCGCGCGAGGCAAGGTTGGAGGCCCACAGGGAGCCGAACCTGCTCGGCGGCATCGTCACCCTTTCAGCCATCGGCAGCCGGGCCGAGACGGGAAACTGGGGCGCCGATCTCTATCGTCCCGAACCGCCGGCGACTGAGGCGATGACACTGAAGGCGGTTCCCTATTTCGCCTGGGACAATCGCGACCCCGGCGAGATGCTGGTCTGGCTACGGGAAGAGTAGGCTTTTGTCGCGGAACTTGAGACGCTGGCGGGACAGCGCCTCCTCTGTCCTGCCGGACACGTAAAGGAACGCTACTTTGCCAGCTTATCCTTCTTCCTTCGCCTCCCTGATACCGGAGCGCCAGCCTTTTGCTCCTCCTCCAGCGCTGCCTTGACCAGCGCGTTGGCGGCCCACACCGACAGGTCCTCGCCCTCGGCCGCGCTGAGGCCGCAGATGTCGCGATGGACGATCAGGGCCTCCCAGCCGATCACCATGGCCAGCGCGCGGACGAGCCGGTTCCAGCGGTCCGGTTCCAGCCGGTCCCGCAATGGCGACAACGCCTGTTCGATCCATTCGATCCGCCGGTAGCCGCGACGCGGCACGCCTTGCTCGGCCGGCGCGCCGTCTACGGTCAGGCGGATCAGCGAGCGCCCGAGGCGCTCAACCTCGGGACTGACGTGATGCAGCGCACGGACCAGGTGCTCCACGCGCGCTTCGCCATCGTCGGTGGCCTGCTCGATGGCACGATCGACCGAGGCCTGGCTAAGCGCGCCGACCGTTGCATCGAGCAGCAACTGATCGAAACTCGGGAAGTAGAGGTAGACGGTTCGCCGCGAGACGTCGGCCGCGGCGGCCACGTCGTTGACGGTCGGCGTCTCGCCGCGGGCGAGCAGTGCGATCGCCGCGTCGACGATCGCCTTGCGGGTGCGGCGTTTCTGCGCGGTGCGGGGGTGTGGATTGACATTCATGCGAGCTAAGTATACCGGAGTGCATTAATTGCACAAGAGTGCAATATAGATATCGCACATCTGAAAGGGGGCTTTAATGACGATCTCCAGCCATACCGCCGATGACGCACGGTTCCTGGGACCGGGTGAGGGGGAAGCAATCTGGTTTCTGAGGAACCGCATGACGGTGAAGGCCACCGAGGCCAGCACCGGAGGCGGCTTCGGCTTGCTGGAATCCCTTATCGCGCCGGGTTTCTCGCCGCCGCTGCATGTGCATCGCCGGGAGGACGAGTCCTTCTACGTGCTCGAAGGGGAATTGACGATGAAGTGCGGCGATCGCATCTTCCGGGCCCCCGCCGGGTCGTTCGTGTTCCTGCCACGAAACGTTCCCCACACTTTCGTGGTCGAGGGAGACAAGCCGGCGCGGATGCTGACGCTGCTGACCCCAGGTGGCGGCGAGGGCGTTTTCATAGACGCCGGACGTCCGGCGGAGGGGGAAGGACTGCCTCCGGCATCGCCGCCGGATATCGAAGCCCTGAAACGTGTCAGCGCCCGCTATGAGGCCGAGATCATCGGGCCGCCAATGGCACCGACGGCCCGGTCTTCGGCAAGTCATGCCGCGGCTTAGTCTTCGCTAAAGATGCACGAAAGCCGTCAGCGGCAGGTGATCGGAGGCGACGCGCGACAGCGGCGTGTCATGCGCCTCGACGTTCGAAACCAGATCGTGCCGGTTGCCCATGATGCGGTCGAGCGCCAGCACCGGCAGGCCGGACGGGAAGGTCGGCACCGCCGGCGGCGTCGGGCCGAAGGTTGTGTGCAGCGTGTTCAGCGCCGAGCGGTTGCCGAGCCGCCATTCGTTGAGGTCGCCAAGCAGCAGCGTCGGCCTTTCGTCGGCGCTGCTCATGATGTCGAGCACGACGCGGGCCTGCTCGGAGCGCGAGCGGCGCAAAAGGCCGAGATGGGCGGCGATGACGCGCAGGCTGCGTTTCTCGTCAAGATCGATTTCGGCAACCAGCGCGCCGCGCGGCTCCAGCCCCGGCAGCTTGAGCTGGTGGACGTCGCGCACGGTTCCGCGTTTGAACAGCAGCACATTGCCGCGCCAGCCATGCCCCTTGCCGTTGCCGATGACCGGCACCGGCACCAGCCCGGTATCATGTTCGAGGCGGGCAAGGTCGAGCAGCCCGGCGCGGTCGCCAAAACGGTTGTCGGCTTCCTGCAGGGCGATCACGTCGGGGCTGATTTCGCGGATGACGCGGGCAGTCCTGTCAGGGTCGAACCTGCGGTCCGTGCCGATGCATTTGTGGACGTTGTAGGAGGCGACGACGATTTCAGTGTCGTTGACTCGCTTGCGCGGCGTCGCCTTCGCTTTGCGCGCGTTCCTGGCGCGGATCGTAAGCAGCACGGTCTCCGGGAGGCTGCGTCCTTTTATGTCGTTTGTCTCCATGGTCCCGATGCTCGTTTCCGTTCTAAAGATAGGGTGATCCCAGCCACAGCAAACGGTCGAAGACGCGGATTACGAATGGCCTTGCATTCAGCGTCTGCAGCGTTACCGGCTGCGCGCTTGAGATGGCGGCCACGATGCGGGCGTCGATCTCGGCGGCGAAGTTTTCATCCAGGACTTCCATGTCGATCTCGAAATTCAGCCTCAGCGAGCGTGCGTCCAGGTTGGAAGAGCCGACATAGGCCCACACGCCGTCGATCGCCATCAGCTTGGAATGGTCGAACGAGCCGTCGTGGCGCCAGACCCGGCAATAGTGCTTCAGCACCTGGTCGAACTGCGCCGTCATCGCATGATCGACGAGGAAGAGATTGTTCACCGCCGGCACCACGATGTCGATTTCGACGCCGCGCCGGGCGGCGGTGGTCAGCGCGCTGATGAATTCGCGATCCGGCAGGAAATAGGGCGACATGATGCGGATCGATTTGCGGGCCACTGAGAATGCGCCCATCAGCAGCTTCAGGTTGGTCTCGTTTGACGCGTCGGGCCCGCTCGCCACCGCGCGCACCAGCATCGCCTGCCCGGGCGGCGGTATCGTCCGCTCGACTTGCCAGGGACCGTCCTTCAAGACTTCGTTGCCGGCAAAGCGCCAGTCTTCGGCGGCAACCGCGAACAGATCGGCCACGACAGGCCCGCTGACCTCGAAATGCGTGTCGCGCGAACTTTCGGAACCGGCGAATTCGGCCGAGAATCCTTTCCGGATATTCATGCCTCCCGTGAACGCCACCACGCCGTCGACGATCAGGATCTTCCTGTGGGTCCTCAGATTGGCATAGGGAAGTCTCAGGCCCATGACGATATTGCCGTTGAAGAGGTCGACGGTGACGTCGGCCTCCCTGAGCTGTTTCAGGATGCTGGGCACCGAATAGCGCACGCCGACGGCGTCGATCAGCACCCGCACGGTGACGCCGCGCTTGACGGCGTTGCCGAGCGACTGGACGAAAAGCGCCCCAACCGCATCATTGTCGAAAATATAGGTTTCCAGAAGGACGCTTCTTTGCGCCGCGTCGATTGCCCGGCACATCGCCGTATAGGCCTCGTCGCCGGTCTTGAGCACGGCGATGGTGTTTCCGGAGGTCAGCGGACGCCGCGCCACCCGGTCGCCAAGCGTCTTCAGCCCGGTGAAACGCTGGCCGTATTCGGCGTTGATCAAGGCCTCCAGCGCGACGTCGCGGTCATGCCTGGCAGCGGCCGCCTCGGGTGAGACCGGCCGCATCGCGCTGATCGTCGCGCGGCGGATGCGGTTGATGCCGGCGATGGCGTAGATGATCGCGCCGAGAAAGGGCGAGAGCAGCATCACGCCCACCCAGCCGGTGGCGGCGCGCACGTCCTCCTTGGTCATGATGGCGTGCACGATGCCGACCGCCGCCATCGCCAGCGAGAGGATCAGGATAAGCGTCGACCAGTGACTCGCAATCGCCTCGAACATCGACCCGACTATTGTGCGAGCCGGCGCGGAAGGCAATGCGGACGGTCTTCGTCAGGCTTTGGACTTTTTCCTAGGTATCAGCGGTATGTGGGACTACGATAGGGCTCAACGGGGGGTGTGCGATGATGGACGTCTCGATACGCCGGGCGGACTTCATGATGGTCCTTGCCTATGCTTCGGACCTCGCCACCGGCCATTCGCGCGATTTCGCGCTGAAATCCTGCGTGCTGGCAATGCGGATCGCCGAGCTTGCCGGCGTTTCGGAGCAGGTTCGGCGCAATGCCTACCACCAGTCCATGCTGCGCTATGTCGGCTGCAACGCCGACACCGACCTTCTCTCGGGCCTCTTCGGCGACGAAATCGCGCTTCGTCAGGATCTTGTCGGGCTCGACATGGGCAACCGTGCGGAACTGGGCAGGGTCTTCGTGCAGGCCTTCAAGCGGTTCTATTACGATCTCGAGCCTGACGCGCAGGCCAAGGCCATCGAGGCCGCGATGTCGCAGGCGCTCGCCGTGGCCCGCCCGGTTCTGACGGCCCATTGTGAGGTGGCGCAGCGGATCGGCGAACGACTCGGTCTCTCCGACGAGATTCGGCGAAATCTCGGACAAATCTACGAACGCTGGGACGGCAAGGGCCTGCCGCGTGGCTTGAGCGGCGAGGATGTCCTGCCGGCCGTGCGCCTGATCACGCTGGCGCAGGACGCGATAACGCTCAGTGATGCAGTCGGCATCGACGGGATGGCCGAGACCATCGCCGGTCGCGCCGACGGCCCGTACGAGGCCGATCTGGCCCGGCTCGTCTCGGCCAATGCGGCGACGCTGATGCGGGGTATCGGCGCCACGGTCGATCGCGAGACCATCCTGGCGCTGGAACCCGATCCGCCGGTAACGCTGGATGAGGCGGCCTGCGACGAGGCGTTCCTCGCCATCGCGGACATGATCGACATGCGCATGCCATTTACGCAGGGCCATTCGCGGATGGTGTCGGAGCTGGCCGCGGGCGCTGGGAAGCGCATCGGCTTGCCTGATCCTGACGTCCGCGCGCTGCGCTGGTCGGGCTGCATCCATGACATCGGCGAACTCGTGGTGCCCGTGGCGACCTGGATGCGCAACGGCCCGCTGTCGGTGCGCGAGCGCGACGCCGCGCAGCTGCATGCCTATTACGGCGAGCGGGCGCTGGCGTCCTTCGGCCAGGACGGCGAGGCGATGGGCGCGCTCGTGCTGCGTCATCACGAACGCCTGGACGGTTCGGGATATCACCGCAAGGTTGGCGGCTCCGACCTGTCTCCGGCAGCCAGGATCCTGGCCGCCGCCGAGGCATTCCAGACGTCGCGCGAGGAGCGTCCGCATCGCAAGGCGCTGTCCAGCGAGGCTGCGGCCGCACAGCTGCGCGCGGCTGTTCGTGACGGCTGTATCTGCCCGGAGGCTGCCGAGGCCGTGCTGTCGTTCGCCGGGCAGCAGTCGCGCCGGGCCTTGCCGCAGGCATTGGCCGGCCTGACGCCGCGCGAAATCGAGGTGCTGCGCCTCATCGCCGCCGGCCTGACCGCGAAGGAGACGGCTCGCAAACTCGATATCTCGCCCAAGACCGCCGACCACCATATCCAGAGCGTTTACTCCAAGATCGGCGTTGGAACCCGCGCCGCCGCCGCGCTCTATGCGGTCGAGCACGGCCTTGTCCGGCCAAGCGAAATGCCGGCATAGGGAATCCACCCCATGTGCGCCCGCTGCGGGGAGCGCATCGTGATCCTGTCGACGGACCAATGGCGGCCGCGACCGACAGGAGGAAATCCGATGCTTCTTGCAACGACCAAGGTGGCGGACGTCGACCACTTCATCCGTATCTTTTCAACCAAGGGCGCCGACAAGCGCCGGCTGCACGGCTCGAACGGCGCGACCGTGTTCCGCGACCCGAGCGAACCCGACCGCGTCTGGGCGATCTTCGACTGGGACGCCGAGGGCTGGAAGAATTTCGTGTCGGATCCGGAGGTGCCGGCGATCCTTCAGGAAGCCGGCCATGTCGGCAAGCCGCAGGCGGCGCTGCTGCTCGGCCACTACGAGGCCTGACATCAACGCCGCGCGTCGCCTGCCGTCGGCGGGGGCGGCGCGCTCGACAAAATCCAGAACACGAAACCCGCAATCGGAGATTTCAAATGGATCCGAAACCCATCAAGATCGGCCTCATCGCCGAGCTGACAGGCCCATTGTCTTTCATGGGCATCGCAAACGCGAACCTTACCGCAATGCTCGTTGACGATATCAACGCCAAAGGCGGGCTGCTCGGCCGGCCGGTGGAACTCGTCATCGAGGATGGAGAAACGATCGACAGCGTCGCCAAGGCAAAGGCAGCGAAACTGGTCGATGTCGACAAGGTCGATGTGGTTGTCGGCGGCATCTACAGTTCGACCCGGCTGGCCATCAAGAGCGAGGCGGTCACCCGTGGCAGGACGCTCTACATCTATACCGAGCAGTATGAGGGACAGGAAAACGATCCGCTGATCTTCTGCACAGGTCCCGTGCCCGCGCAGCAGGTCGAGCCTCTGATCCCGTGGCTTATGCAGTCCACCGGAGCCAGGAAATTCTATTTGCCGTCGGCCGATTACATCTGGCCCCATTTGCTGAACAAAGCCGCGAGCCGGGCGGTGCGCGCCAATGGCGGCGAGATCGTCGGCGAGGAGTATTTTCCGCTGGACACCGTCGATTTCCGGCGCACGGTGCAGCAGATCATGGCGAGCGGCGCCGACGTGGTTTTCAACACCATCGTGCCGCCGGGCCTGACGCCGTTTCTCGAAGAACTGCACAAGGCCGGTTTCGGCAAACGCGGCGGCAGGATCGTCTGCACTTACTTCGACGAGAACTTCTTCAATCTGGTGCCGTCCGAGCAGATCGAGGGCCTCTACAGCTGCCTCGACTACTACCAGGAACTCGACGAACCGTTCGGCCGCGCGCTCTTGCGCCGTTACAGCGAACGGTTCCCTGGAGGCGCCACCTTGACGGCGGGCAGCGGGTGCACCGGCCACTACCGGGCAATCAAGATGTGGGAAGCAGCGGTTAAGGAAGCGGGCAGTGTCGAGCGCGATACGGTTATCCGGGCACTTGACCACGTCCGGATCAGCGAAGGCCCTGGCGGTCCGGCCGAGATGGTTCCCGGACAGCACCATGTTCGCATGAACATGTACATTGCTGAGGCGCAGAGCGGTCGATTCCGGGTCGTGAAGAATTTGGGTCCGATCGATCCCAACGAGAGCATGCTTACCGATGGGTTCCGTCTAAGCAACGTGGGGTAACCAGCGACCGTCGACCGTTTTTCTCCGAATTGGCGGGGGCAGCTGAACGGCGCCCCGTCCTGCCATCCATCCTGGCCAGCAACAATGCACCCGACATGCACATCATGTCATGGCCGCCGAAGCGGCCGTAACCAACGCCATCACCCGCCAAGGTCGGTGTCGCTGCGAGGCGGACCAGTCGGCTAACCGCCGTTCTACAGTTTTCGAAAGAAGCCTGACAAGATATTCGGGCCGGCTTCTCCGGGCCGCAGCCTGATCCCGTCCTCGAATCCGTTCAGGGTCACGCAGTCGAAGCCGTTATGCGCGAGCAGCGCCACCAGCGACTCTCGGTCGAAATGGTGCAGGTGCTCGTTGGGTAGGCGCATGCGCCAGGTCCTGAACCAGGCGTCGCCATCGGCGCCGAGCTCACGCCAGCGGCAATAAGGGACGGCGACGGCGAGGTGCCGGGTCTTCAGGCGGGCGAGGAAGCTCAGATCCGGGATGTGTTCGAGCACGTCGAACATGGCGACGAGATCCCACGAGCCGGCGAGCGCCTCGTCCCAATCGACAAAGCGGACACCCTGGGGCAGCGGAAACTCGGCGATGTCGCAGCCGGCGCAATCGGCAACGCCGGTGATCTTCGCGGCTTCGATGAATGTGCCGGTGCCGTATCCGATTTCGAGCACCGAGCGCGGAATGTCGCCGGTGATGCCAAGCACCCAGCCAAGCCGCTGATAGCCGAGCTTGATGGTCCGGTCGCTCAGGTCCTCGTAGTAGGAAATGTATTTCTTGTCGTATTTGATCGGCGTGAAGTCGATCTGGTGGATCACGCCGAATTCGTCCGCCTCATAGTTGTCCAGCATTCAGACGCCGCCTCCGCATGCCGAATTCTCTACATGGCAGAGCTAAACGCAACGTAACGGGAACGCTGAGCGCTTGCGTCAAATCCCGTTGGTGCGCCTGGCCACCAGCCGCAGCCATGGCGCCAGATGGAAGCCGGCCATCAACAGATACATTGGCGTCATGCCGCCGAGCACCGAGGCGCCCGACATGCACATCATGTCGTGGCCGTCATAGACGGCCGTCAGCAGCGCCATCATGGCTGGCGCGGAAGGCAATGCGGTGGGTTATTCCGTGGTAAAGTGAGGGTGTCGCCCTGGCCGACGTCAGCTTGGCGCGCAATGGCCCCCACCGGGCGGCGGTCTCCCTTTCGGATTGAGGGGATGGCGCCCGACTGTTCGCCATGCACCCACAAAGATCCGCCGCCCGTTACAATGGAACCGAACCACGGGTCGCGCGTTCTGCCTCTCGCGGGAATTTGGCCGCGAGGGGCATTTTCATTCACGACCGTCGTTGTCAGCCGGGGCTGTGAGGGGGCGCTGTGAGTACGCTGAGATCCAAGTCGCAATTGGACCGCCGCCAGATTTTGAACGCGCTCAAGGCCTTCCGGCGCGGTGATTTCTCTGTCCGCATCGACAATGTCTATGAAGGCCTCGACTCAGATATCGCAGACACCTTCAACCAGATCGTGGAGATTAACGATCAGGTCACGCGCGAGTTCGATCGGCTGAGCCGGGTGGTCGGCAAGGACGGGCGGATCGGCGAGCGCGGCCACGTACGCAATGCCACGGGCAGCTGGGAAACAAGCGTCCGCTCCGTCAATGATCTGATCGAGGACATGGTCCAACCGACCACGGAGGTGGCTCGTGTCATCGGTGCAGTTGCCAAGGGCGACCTGTCGCAAACGATGATGGTGGAGATCGACGGCAGGCCTCTGCGAGGCGAGTTCCTCCGTATCGGCAAGGTCGTCAACACGATGGTCGGACAGTTGGGGTCCTTTGCTTCGGAGGTGACGCGCGTCGCCCGCGAAGTGGGCACCGAAGGCAAGCTCGGCGGCCAGGCGCGGGTGAAGGGCGTGGCCGGCACCTGGAAAGACCTGACCGACAACGTCAATGCCATGGCGACCAATCTCACCGGGCAAGTCCGCAACATCGCCGAAGTCACCACGGCCGTCGCCTCAGGCGACCTGTCGAAGAAAATCACCGTCGATGTGAAAGGCGAGATCCTGGAGCTCAAGAACACCATCAACACGATGGTGGACCAGCTAAATTCATTCGCCTCGGAAGTGACGCGCGTGGCGCGCGAGGTCGGCACCGAAGGCAAGCTCGGTGGTCAGGCGCGCGTCGAAGGCGTCGGGGGCACCTGGAAAGACCTAACCGACAACGTCAATTCGATGGCCGAGAACCTTACGGGCCAGGTCCGCAACATCGCCGAGGTGACAACGGCCGTCGCGCTCGGCGACCTTTCGAAGAAGATCACCGTCGATGTGAAGGGCGAGATACTCGAACTGAAGAACACCATCAACACGATGGTGGACCAGCTCAACTCGTTCGCCTCCGAGGTGACCCGCGTGGCGCGCGAGGTCGGTTCCGAGGGCAAGCTGGGAGGCCAGGCTCAAGTGCGTGGTGTCGCGGGCACCTGGAAGGATCTGACGGACAATGTGAACTCGATGGCCGAGAACCTGACCGGGCAGGTTCGCAATATCGCCGAAGTGACGACGGCGGTCGCGTCTGGCGATCTGTCGAAGAAGATCACCGTGGCCGTCCAGGGCGAAATCCTGGAGCTAAAGGACACCATCAACACGATGGTGGACCAGCTCAATTCCTTTGCGTCGGAGGTAACGCGCGTTGCCCGCGAAGTCGGCACCGAGGGCAAGCTTGGCGGCCAGGCCGATGTGAAGGGCGTCGGCGGCACCTGGAAGGACCTGACGGACAGCGTCAACCTGATGGCGGCAAACCTCACCGGCCAGGTGCGCAATATCGCCGAGGTAACCACGGCCGTCGCGCGCGGTGATCTGTCGAAGAAGATCACGGTCGACGTCAAGGGCGAAATCCTGGAACTGAAGGACACCGTCAACACGATGGTGGATCAGCTCAACTCTTTCGCCTCGGAGGTGACGCGCGTGGCCCGCGAGGTCGGCTCGGAAGGCAAGCTCGGCGGTCAGGCCCATGTCGAAGGCGTCGGCGGCACCTGGAAGGATTTGACCGACAACGTGAACGCAATGGCCGGCAATCTCACGGTGCAGCTGCGTGACGTCTCCAAGGTCGCGACGGCAATCGCGACCGGCGACCTTACCCAGAAGATCACGGTCGATGCTCTGGGCGAGATTCTGCAGATCAAGGACGTCATCAACACGATGGTCGACCAGCTCAACTCGTTTGCCTCGGAAGTGACGCGCGTCGCGCGCGAGGTAGGTTCGGACGGCAAGCTGGGCGGGCAGGCGCAGGTGCGCGGTGTGGCGGGCACGTGGAAGGACTTGACCGACAATGTCAATGCCATGGCCGCGAATTTGACGGGCCAGGTCCGCAATATCGCCGAGGTGACGACCGCTGTCGCGCTCGGTGATCTTTCCAAGAAGATCACGGTCGACGTCAAAGGCGAGATCCTGGAGCTGAAATCCACCATCAATACCATGGTCGACCAGCTCAACTCCTTCGCCGGCGAGGTGACGCGTGTCGCCCGAGAGGTCGGCACCGAGGGCAAATTGGGCGGCCAGGCCCAGGTGCGCGGCGTCGCGGGCACTTGGAAAGACCTCACCGACAACGTCAACTCGATGGCGGAGAACCTAACCGGTCAGGTGCGCAACATCGCCGAAGTGACCACCGCCGTCGCACGCGGCGATCTGTCGAAAAAGATCACCGTGGACGTCAAGGGCGAGATTCTGGAGCTGAAGTCGACGATCAACACCATGGTCGATCAGCTGAACTCCTTTGCCGGGGAGGTGACGCGCGTGGCGCGCGAGGTGGGCACCGAAGGCAAGCTTGGCGGCCAGGCCCGCGTCGAGGGCGTTGCCGGCACCTGGAAAGATCTGACCGACAATGTCAACCTGATGGCCACCAACCTTACCAATCAGGTGCGCGGCATCGCGGATGTCGTGACCGCGGTGGCGCAAGGAAATTTGCGCCGCAAGCTCACGGTCGACGCCAAGGGCGAGATCGCTTCGCTGGCCGATACCATAAACGGCATGATCGAGACCCTCGCCACCTTTGCCGACCAGGTGACCAACGTCGCGCGCGAGGTCGGCATCGAAGGCAAGCTCGGCGGCCAGGCTCGCGTGCCGGGCGCGGCAGGGCTCTGGCGCGACCTGACCGACAATGTCAATCAGCTGGCAGCCAACCTTACCACCCAGGTGCGGGCCATCGCGGAAGTCTCGACCGCGGTGACGAAGGGTGATCTTACGCGCTCCATCAGCGTCCAGGCCTCAGGCGAGGTGGCGGCGCTCAAGGACAACATCAACGAGATGATCCGCAACCTCAAGGATCAGACGCTGAAGAATGCGGAACAGGACTGGCTGAAGACAAATCTGGCGCGGTTCTCGCGCATGCTGCAGGGCGAGCGCGATCTGGCGACGGTGTCGCGTCTGATTATGTCGGAGCTGGCACCGCTGGTGAATGCGCAATACGGCGTGTTCTATGTGACCAACCGGGAAGAAGACGAGTCCTATCTCGAGCTCGCGGCGTCCTACGGCGCAGAAAGCAAGTCGGCGATGAAACAGCGCCTTGATTGGCCCGAGGGCCTAGTCGGCCAAAGCGCCGCCGACAAGCGCGCGATCGTCCTCGACAATGTGCCGCCGAACTTCCTGCGCATCACATCGGGCCTCGGCAACGCCACGCCGGCCAACGTCATCATCCTGCCCGCGCTCTTCGAAGACGAAGTCAAGGCGGTGATCGAACTTGCCTCCTTCAGCGAATTCCGCGACACGCACCAGTCGTTCCTCAACCAGCTGATGGAGTCTGTGGGCATCGTGCTCAACACGATAGCGGCGACGATGCGCACCGAAGGGCTGCTGAAACAGTCGCAATTGCTGACTTCGGAATTACAGGCGCGCCAGGCGGAACTGACCAAGAAGCAGGAAGAGCTGCACGCCACCAACGAGGAGCTGCAGGAAAAGGCTCAGTTGCTCGAAAACGAAAAGAAGCAGGTGGAGAACAAGAATCTCGAAATCGAAATGGCTCGGCGGGCTCTTGAGGAGAAAGCCGAACAGCTCGCCCTGACCTCCAAATACAAATCCGAATTTTTGGCCAATATGAGCCACGAGCTCCGCACGCCGTTGAACTCGCTGCTCATTCTCTCGAATCTCCTGGCCAGCAACCAACAGGGAAATCTCAACGACAAGCAGGTCGAGTTTGCCCGGACCATCAATTCGGCGGGGACCGACCTGCTCAGCCTTATCAACGACATTCTCGATCTATCGAAGATCGAGTCCGGCACCGTCTCCGTCGAGATCAACGATATGCCCTTGGCGCATCTGCGCCAGCACATGGAGCGCACTTTCCGCCAGTTGGCCGCCGACAAGGGATTGGGCTTCACAATAGAGCTTGACCCGGGACTTCCGGAGACGGTGCGCACCGACGAAAAGCGGCTGCAGCAAATCGTCCTCAACCTGTTGTCGAACGCATTCAAATTCACGTCGAGCGGTAAGGTCAGCCTCACACTCAGGCCGGAGAAGACCGCGCGGCGGAACGGCGCTCAGGCGCCGAAGGCGCTCGCTATCGCGGTCACCGATACCGGCATCGGCATTCCCGAGGACAAGCAGAAGCTGATCTTCGAAGCTTTCCAGCAGGCCGATGGTACCACCAGCCGCAAATACGGTGGCACAGGGCTCGGCCTGTCGATCAGTCGTGAAATCGCCCGGCTGCTCGGAGGCGAGCTGAGGGTGGAAAGCACGCCAGGCAGGGGCTCGACATTCACGCTCGTCATCCCCGTCGAAGGTCCGAGAGCCGTTCCGCAGCCCGGGATTGCCGGACAGGAGATGTTGGCTCCCGCGGCCGGTGTTTCCGTTCCGGAACTCGTCGATGATCGCGATGTCCTCTCGCCCGAAGACAGGGTAGTGCTGATTGTTGAGGACGATCCTACCTTTGCGGGACTGTTGCTGGGTATGGCGCGTTCGGCGGGCCTCAAAGGCGTGTTGTCCACCGCGGGCTCCGGGACGGTGGCGCTGGCGAGGAAGCTGGTTCCGGATGCAATCACGCTGGACCTCGGCCTTTCGGACATAGATGGCTGGGTGCTGTTCGATCTTCTGCGGCACGACCGCAAGACCGCGGGCATCCCGATACATGTCATCTCGGGTGCGGAAGATACGGCTGGCCTGTTGCGCAGTGGCGCCGCCAGCGTCTCGACCAAGCCGGTATCGTCGGACGACCTTATGAAGGTATTCGAGGACATTCATTCGAGCAAGTTGCGCCTCCAGCGCAATGTCCTGATCGTGGATGCCGATCCCGAGCGGCGGCTTTCCCTGGTCGAAGCGACCCGCGACGGCGTCACTTCCGTAACGCCTGTCGGTAGGATCGCCGCAAACGGTCGGGGAATAGACTTCGATATCTATGACGCGATCGTGCTGGGTTTTGGCAGGTCGGGCAAGGACAACGCGAAGATGATTGAGGAGATCGCGGCGTCGCTTGAGAGCCTGTCAGCCAAGCTCGTGTTCTTCGCACCACATCCGGAGGCCCTGGAGCAACTGATCGGGCTCAAACCGCAGTTGGCGGATGTTGCCCGTGCCGAGAATCTTGACCAGTTGGCGCTGCTGATGTCGGCGACAGTGCCGCGGGACGATCATACCGATGGGGCTGTGCCCTCCCAAGGATCGGATAAGACTGATCTTGCCGGCGCCAAAGTACTCATCGTCGACGACGACATTCGCAACATCTATTCGCTGACCAGCGTGCTCGAAACATATGGTATTCAGGTTCTGCACGCCGAGCGAGGTCGCGACGGCATCGAGTTGCTTCAGCAAAATCCAGACATGGACGTCGCGCTCATCGACATCATGATGCCTGAGATGGACGGCTATGAGACGATGCGACAAATACGCGGCACGCCGCCAATCGCGCGTGTCCCCCTAATCTCGGTGACTGCCAAGGCGATGAAGGGCGATCGGCAGAAGTGCCTTGATGCGGGTGCTTCGGATTACATAGCCAAGCCTGTGGATCTTGACCTTCTGCTGGCGCTGCTCCGGGTCTGGATAGGGCGATCGAGACAGCACGCGCAGCCGGCAGAGAAGCTCGTGGCGGCCATGTGATGGGTTGCCAATGCAAAGCACGGTGAACACCAAGGCCGAGCAGCGCGCAGTCCCGTCAGAGGTGGCGCAAGGCGCGCGAATCCTCGCCGTGGATGATGACGATCGCAATCTCCTGGCGATCAGCGAAGTCTTGGCAGGAGTGGGCGAGGTTGTCTGCGCCCAGTCCGGCGAGGAGGCGTTGCGCTTCCTTTTGAAGGAAGAGTTCGCCGTTATCCTCCTGGACGTGCTGATGCCGGGATTGGACGGATATGAGACGGCCTCATTGATCCGCCAAAGAGAGCAGTCGAGACGCACCCCGATCATCTTCCTGAGCGCGATCAACAAGGAAGAAGCGCATATGCTGCGCGGCTACGACGCCGGTGCGGTCGATTTCGTCTTCAAGCCCTTCGATTCCGTTATGCTGCGTTCGAAGGTGGCCGTCTTCGTCGAATTGCACGAGAAGACCCTGGAAATCCAGCGTAAGGCGATCGTGGAGCAGACGCTGCTGGAGCAGGCGCTGGAGTCGCAAAAGTCGAGGCTCGAGGCGGAGCGAGCGCTGCGTGCCGCGGAGCAGCGTCAGGAAGCCATACTGCAATCGATCCCGGTCTGCTTTCATGCCCGGTCACTAGATCCGCCTTTTGACTCCCGCTTTGTCACCAGCGGGATCGAGCGGTTGACAGGATTTTCTCCCGAGCGGCTGACGTCTGAGCCTGGCTTCGGCCTGAGCCGTGTACATCCGGACGACTTGTCCGATGTCGAAGCCGCTCTTCGTGGGGCCAAGGTGGCCGGGTCCTATAGCTGCGAGTTCCGCTGGCAGTGCGCGGACGGCAAATACCGAAGCTTCCTCGACCAGGGCGTCATCTCGCATAATCCAATGGACAACACGGACGAGATTGTCGGCACGCTGCTCGACATCACCGAGCGGCGCGAGCTCGAAGACAGGTTGCTCAAGGCGCAGCGTCTTGACGCGATCGGCAAGCTTACCGGCGGACTTGCCCATGACTTCAACAATCTGCTCGCGACGATCCTCAGCGGGCTCGGCCTGCTCGAGCGCAGCACCGCGCTCGATGAGCAGGCGAAGAAAGTGCTCGACCTAACAAGGCGCTCGGCTAAGCAGGGCGCCGATCTCGTTAATCGCATGCTCGCCTTCTCCCGGCGTCAACATCTGAAGCCCGAACCTTTGCAACTGGCTGCACTCGTCGAGCCGCTGAACGGGCTCGTCGCGCCAGTGCTTGGAGGTCTGGTTCGTTTCGAATGGAAAATCGACGACTCAATCTGGCCTGTGCTGGTGGACGCAGGCCAACTCGAACTCGCGCTCATGAACCTGGTTTTCAATGCGCGCGACGCAATGCCCACGGGCGGTTCGATCACGGTCCGCGCTGAAAACCGCGCCATCGCCGATCGTTCCGACGAACTAGGCGCCGGAGACTATGTCGTCATCTCGGTCATCGATACCGGTTCCGGCATTCCGGCCGATCTCCTGGCGAAGGTCATAGAGCCCTTTTTCACGACGAAACCCGTTGGCAAGGGCACCGGCCTTGGCTTGAGCACCGTCTACGGCTTTGCAAAGCAGTCAGGGGGCACGCTTCGGATCGAGAGTGTTGTCGGGCGAGGCACTGCGATGCAGCTGTGGCTGCCGCGATCGTTGAAGCATCCGGCCCGATTGATCGAACAGGGACAGGTCAGCCAGCCTCGCGTTGACGGCACTGGCGCCCAGCCGTCTGTTCTGTTGGTCGACGACAGCGATGCTCTTCGCGATCTGACGGCTGCGTCATTGAGGCAAAGCGGCTTCGAGGTGACATGCGCCGCCGGCGGGGCAGAGGCACTGGCCAGGATCGAGAAGGCTCCGCAGGATTTCGAGGTGATCGTCACTGATTTCGCCATGCCACTCGTGTCAGGTTTGGACGTGATCCGATTTGCGCGCAACCTCAAGGCAGACTGGCCCGCAGTCATCATTACCGGCTATGCCGACACCAAGGCGATCGGCGATCTGCCGGCCGATGTTCCTTTGCTCGCGAAACCTTTCAAGGACGAGGAGCTTGTCGAGTCCATCCTGCAGGCCAAACAGACGCGTGGCCGGACCTGAAATCGAATCGGGCGATCTCGTCAGTCTCACCCGCGCCTGGCCACCAGCCGCAGCCATGGCGCCAGATGGAAGCCGGCCATCAACAGATACATTGGCGTCATGCCGCCGAGCACCGGGGCGCCCGACATGCACATCATGTCGTGGGCGTCATAGACGGCCGTCAGCAGCGCCATCATGGCGAAGGTTGGCGCCGCGGCGAGGCACAGCCAGTCGGCGAGGCCAAAGCCGCTCAGGCCGGTCGGGCGAGGGGAGTCAATGCTCATGATAGCCACCTTCTGAGGGCAGGTTTTCAAGCTCATAGGAATAGGGCGAAGTGATCGGCTCCGGCGGCGCGGTTCGCGCCGCCGGAGTCGCTTCACGTTCAGGCGCTCTTGTTGCGGAACGCCGCTTCGCCGGCATCCGAGACCTCGACCCATCTCTGATCGGGGGCGGCGCCCGCTTCGTAATTGTCGTGCCAGTTCCACCACTTGTAGGTCTGGGTCTGCGGGTAGCCCTCGGGCGAATCCTCCCACACCTCCTGGCGGCCGAGCGGGGTAACGTCGAGATAGCTCCACACGGTGCCGAAAGCCTCGTCGCCGCGGTTGTTGACGAAATAGGTGCGGAAGATGCGCTTGCCGTCATGGATGAAGACGTTGTGGCCGTGCCATTGATCGACGCCGAAATCCTTATCCCAGCTGTCGGTGATGCTGTACCAGGGCATTTTCCAGTCCATCTGTCGCTTCAACCGCTGGATGTCGGCCTGCGGCGCGCGCGAGGCATAGGCAAGCGTGGTGTCGCGGGCGTTGAGATGGGCGAGGTTGCCGACCATGTCGGCGCCGAGCGAGCAGCCGCGGCAGGCATGTTCCGGCCAGCCATAGACGCCCGGCTCGAAGAAGGCGCGGTAGATGACGAGCTGGCGGCGGCCTTCGAAGAGGTCGAGCAGGCTCGCCTTGCCGTTCGGGCCTTCGAAGACATAGTCCTTCTTGACTTCCATCCACGGCATGCGGCGGCGTTCGGCGGCCAAAGCATCGCGGGCGCGAGTGAGGGTCTTTTCCTTCACCAGCATCTCTTCATACGCGCCTTCCCATGCTTCCTGCGAAACAACCGGCGGTGTCTTCATGTGTTGGGTCATTGCTCTTGTCCCGTTCTTGGGTTTGGTTGGGGGTGACAGGGACAGACATAGGCCGCATGGTTCGATGGTGAGAGTTACAAGTGTGACGCGATTTGCTCCGGCGCACCCTGAGACGGCGGCATGGACTCGCTGATCAACGCCGCTGGGCGCGCTCTTGCCGCGGGCGATCCGCTCGGCGCCTTGAAGCGCGTCGCCCTGCGCGACGACGCGCCGGCGCTGGCGCTGCGTGGCATCGCGATGGCGCAGCTCGGCGATTTCGCCAAGGCCAAGGCGTTGCTGAAGGACGCGGCGAGGGCCTTCAGTTCGAGGGAAACCGTCGCCCGCGCGCGCTGCGTCGTCGCCGAGGCCGAGATCGCGCTGGTCTCGCGCGACCTCGGCTGGCCGGAGAAGGCTTTGCGATCCGCGCGCGCCACGCTTGCCGCGCATGGCGACCGGCTGAACGCCGCCTATGCTGGCAGCCTCGAGGCGCGCCGCCTCATCCTGATCGGCCGGCTCGACGAGGCCGAGCGGCTGCTCTCGGACTTCGATCCGGCGCCGCTGCCGCCGGTCGCGCGCGTCGCGCATGAACTGGCCGCGGCCGGCATCGCGGTCCGGCGCCTGAGGACAAAGGCGGCGCGCTCGGCGTTCGGCCGGGCATCGCTGGCCGCTTACGAAGCCAACATCCCGGCCTTGAAGGCGGAGGTTGAAGCGGCGTCCCTGGTTATGAATACGCCGGTCGGCCGGCTGATCGCGCGAGGCACCGAGAAAGAGCTGCTGCTTGACGAGGTCGAAGCGTTGCTGACCTCGGGTGCGCTCGTCGTCGATGCTTCGCGCAACGTCGTCCGGGTGGCCGACGCGGTCGTTTCGCTGGCGACAAGGCCGGTGCTGTTCGCGCTGGCGCGCACGCTTGCCGAAGCATGGCCGGCGGATGCCTCACGCGAGGCGCTGCTGAGGCGCGCCTTCCGGGCAAGACACGCCGATGAATCGCATCGCGCGCGGCTGAGGGTCGAGATGGGGCGGCTGCGTGCCGAGCTGTCCGCCCTCGCGGAAATCAACGCCACGACAGCCGGATTCACGCTCACGCCGTTCGACGCTACTGAAGTCGTCGTGCTGGCGCCGCCTGTCGAGGAAGAGCACGGCGCGGTGCTCGCCTTCCTGACCGATGGCGAGGCTTGGTCGAGCTCGGCCCTGGCGATCGCGCTTGGCGCCAGCGCGCGCACCGTGCAGCGGGCGCTGGAAGAGCTGTCGACGCAGGACAAGGTGCAGGCGGTCGGCCGCGGCCGGGCGCGCCGTTGGATGATGCCGCCGGTGACTGGATTCCCGACTGTCTTGTTACTCCCGGGTCCGCTGCCGACCGACTAGTCTGCCGCCATTATTGGAATGGAGATCGAAAATGAAACGAGCCGCTGCCGAGATCCTGCGCGAATACGGACCGTTCCCCGGCATCGACCGCGTCAACGGCGTGACCTATGACGGCAAACATGTCTGGTTCGCCAGCGGCGACAAGCTGAACGCGCTCGATCCCGACAGCGGCAAGATCGTGCGTTCGATCGATGTCGCCTCGCATGCCGGGACTGCCTTCGACGGCGAGTATCTCTACCAGATCGCCGAGGATCGCATCCACAAGGTCGACCCGAAGATCGGCAAGGTCGTTGCAACCATTCCTGCCCCCGGCAACGGGGGTGATTCAGGGATGGCCTGGGCCGAGGGCTCGCTCTGGGTCGGCGAATACCGGGCGCATAAGATCCATCAGATCGATCCTGAAACGGGCAAGGTGATCCGCACGATCGAATCGAAGCGCGTCGTCACTGGGGTCACCTGGGTCGACGGCGAGCTCTGGCATGCCACTTGGGAGGGTGAGGAGGGCGACCTGGTGCGCGTCGATCCCGACACGGGCGACGTGCTGCAGGAACTGGCGATGCCCTCCGGCGTGTCAGGCCTGGAATCCGATGGCGGCGGCTGCTTCTTCTGTGGTGGCGGCAGCAGCGGCAAGATCAAGGCCGCAAAACGTCCGGGACATAAAGCAATTCCAGGAAAAGTGTGAGCGGTTTTCCGTCCGGAATTGCGTAAAAACGAGGAGATAGAGCGGTTCGCCGTTTCCGCGAAACGGTGAAACGCTCTAGCGCGGCAAGTAACGGACCGGTGGAAGGGGCGGCTCGGTCAGGCCGCTTCGCGCGCTGGCCGCGGCATGGGCTTGCTGGTCGCCTTCGCGGCGTTCGGCTGGTCGACATGCGCCCAGGCCGGCCGCTCGAACAGGAAGGTGCCGAAGCCGATGCGCTTGACGATGAAATAGAGTACCACCGGGCTGACGACCGAGACGAGCAGCACGGCAAGGCTCAGCATGCCGGTGTCGGTCAGGAGGCCGCTCGCCAGCATGACACCGCGGAAGATCGACATCGGGATGGTGAAGGCGACATAGACGACCAGCGAATGCTCGCCGAGCCAGCGCAGCCATTCCATCGAGGCGAACTTCGACAGGAAGCCGCCGGCGACGCAGAGCGCCACCCCGCCGGCGACTGCCAGCGTAAGATGCAGCGGCGGCCATGCCGCCAGGCCCATCTGCATGCCGACCGGCTGCATGGCATAGCCAGGCGAATAGACGAGCAGGCCGTTGACGAGCGCCCAGGCAAGCAGACCGGCCACAGCCAGGGCCGGGCGATCCTGTGTCCACGCCACCAGCCGGAAGATCAGCGGCGCCAGCACGAAGCCGAGATAGAAGAACACGAAATAGGCCGCGAGCTGCTCGAGCGCGTAGCTGTCCGGCTTCGGCGCCCACATCTGCAGCGCGGCGGCGATCGGGATGACGACCCAGTGCGGCACTCTGAATTCGCGCAGCACGCGGATGACGATCCCGAAGACCGCCAGCATATAGATGAACCACAGCACGCCATAGGGCTGGACGACGGCCATTGCGAGGTCGTGCAGCATGCCGGCGGGGTCGCGGCTGAAGAGGCCGATCTTCAGCCCGATCGAGATGAGCGCCCAAAGCACGTAGAAATAGAGATAGTGGATGACGCGGCGGTCGACATAACGCCGCCACGGCCGGTCGATGACCTGCGACAGGAACAGGCCCGAGATCAGGAAGAATTCCGGCATGCGGAAGGGCGTTGCGAAGCCGATGACATAATGCAGGAAGCCGACCCCGCCGGTGTATTCACCGGTGTTGTAGGCCGAGTACATCATCACCACCAGGATGATGGAAAGGCCTTTTGCCGTGTCCACCCACGGCATGCGGTTGGGGTTGCTCATGCGCGATCTCGAGGAAAATTCAACTGCCAAGATTGTAGCGGACCGGCGAATGCCCCGCAGCAACAAGCTTACGATATCGTAAACGGAAACCTTGTTTGGGGCCTGCGTTAACCATTGCCTTACGGAGACTGGACGGCGGCACGCGTTCCGCGCATCGCTAGCGCGACGACTACGCCCGACAGGAACGTCAGCGCCGCGATTGCCGCGATCGCCGTTGCGAAGCCGAAGAAGTCGGCGATCAGTCCGGCCGACAGCGCACCGATCGCGTAGCCGAGATCGCGCCAGAACCGGTAGACGCTGAGCGAGCGTGCACGCCACGAAGGATGAGAGGCGTCTGAAACTGCCGCAATCAGGCTTGGATAGACCATCGCCGTGCCGAGGCCGAGCAGCAGGCTCGCCAGCAGCCACCAGCCAAAATCGCGCGTCATGGCGGTCAAGAGAAGTCCCGCCGCCTGCACCCACATGCCGGCGACGATAAGCCCCTTGCGGCCCCACCGGTCGCTCAGCGGCCCGGTCGCGACCTGCAGGATGCCCCATACCGCCGGATAGACGGCCTTGAGGATGCCAATCCGCTCGATGCCCAGCCCGTTGGCGACGAAGAAGAGCGGGAACAGCCCCCAGCTCATGCCGTCGTTCAGATTGTTCACCAGGCCGGCTTGCGAAGCGGCGAACAGGTTGCGGTCCCCGAACGAGGTCAGCATGAAGATCTCGCGGAAGCTGAGCGGTGAAGCCTGTTTTGGGTGGTTGGCCAGTTCCAGCCGCACATGCTCGCGCGTGTCGCGCACGAGCAGGATGGACAGCGTCGCACCCAGGATCGCATAGCCGACGCCGAGATAGATCGGCACCGGCCGCAGCCCGTAGCGGCTGGCGAGATAGCCGGTGAGGAAGGCGGTGACGCCGACGGCGAGGTAGCCGGCGAATTCATTGAGGCCGACGGCAAGCCCGCGCGATTTCGGCCCGACCAGATCGACCTTCATGATCACCGTCATCGACCACGCGAGACCCTGGTTGATACCGAGCAGCGCATTGGCCGCGACGATCCATCCCCAGCTCGGCGCTGAGATGATGATGAAGGGCACCGGCAGGCCGAACAGCCAGCCGAGGATCAGCACGCGCTTGCGGCCCCATATGTCGGCGAGCTGGCCGGAGACGAGATTGGCGCAGGCCTTGACCACGCCGAAGCTGACGATGAAGGAGGTGACGAGAGTGGTGGACGCGACGCCGAATTCCTCCGCACCGATCAGCGGCACGACGGTCCGTTCGATGCCGACCATGCCGCCGACGAAGGCGTTGATCAGCACCAGCAGCGCGAACTGCTTCCAGTTGGCCTTGAGGCCGAGCGCGACGGCGGGCGCCGCTGCGCTCAAGATTTAGCTCCGGCGTTGAGCGCCCGGGTCCGGGCGGCCTCCGGCGGCGGGGGAGGGATGTCGGCGGTCATGGTGGCGATGAACTCACCCTCGTCCTCGATGCGGAACGCCTTGTTGAAACGCCGCTCGAAGCCGATCGTCGATGTAGGCTTGCCGCTCAGCGAGCGGCCGCAGACCGAGCCGGAATAGGCGCCGGGCAGCACTTCGATATGGTCGGGCAGTTCCTTCAGCCGGCGCACGCTGGCAAAAAGCGCGCGCGCTCCATCCTCGGCACTGGAAGCAAGCTCGGTGCGGCCGAGATCGCCGACCATCAGCGTGTGCCCGGTGAGCACGAACCAGGGTTCGGCCGACCGTGTCCGGTCGGTGACGAGAAGGCTCAGATGCTCCGGCGTGTGACCCGGCGTGTGTATCACCGTCGCCGTGACATTGCCGAGCCCGAGCACCTCGCCGTCCTTGACGCGCCGGAACAGGAAGTCCGCCTCCGCGCCCTCGAACAACACGTATTCGGCGCCGGTCGCCTCGGCGAGCGCGCGTCCCGCCGAAATGTGGTCGGCATGAATATGCGTGTCGACAACATAGAGGATGCGCATACCGGTCGCGCGCGCCGCCTCGACATAGGGCGCGATGTCGCCGACCGGATCGACGACCGCCGCGGACGCCTTGCCGCCGCAGCCGAACAGATAGGAAGCGGCGACCGGATCGGTGTGCAGGAACTGCCTGAGAATCATCGCTTTCTCCTCCGAGCGAGCAACCGAGCGGCGGGCAAGCCGCTTCGCTTGACAGCAGGTCGAAATCGTCATTCAATCGTTCTGTTGAATGACGATGCGTCTCTGAAAGGCCGATGTCAATCCGCAATCCGAAGCAGGCGCTCTACGAACAGTTCGCGATCGTCGCCAAGGCGCTCGGGCATCCGTTGCGCCTGGAGATGATCGAGCATCTGGCGCAAGGCGCGCGCAGCGTCGACGCGCTCGCCGCGAAGCTCGGCCAGCCGGTCGCCAACATCTCGCAGCATCTCCAGTCGCTGCGCCGTGCCGGCATCGTTTTGGCCGAGCGCGACGGCAAGTTCGTGCATTATTCGCTGGCCGATGACAGCGTGCTTTCCGCCTTCGCTTCGGTGCGCGGCGTTGCCGAACGCCGGCTTGCCGAGGTCGATCGCATCGTTCGCGGCTATTTCGATGCGCGCGACGACATGCGGCCGGTCACGCGCGACGAGCTTCAGGCGCTGATGCGCGACGGGCTGGTGACGCTGATCGACGTGCGCCCGGCGGACGAGTTCGCGCTCGGCCATGTGCCCGGCGCGATCAACGTTCCGCTCGGCGAAATCAAGGCGTGGTCGGCCGGCACCGATGCCAGCAGGGAAGTCATCGCCTACTGCCGCGGCCCGTGGTGCGTGATGTCCTTCGAGGCTGTCGCGGCGCTTCGCTCGCTCGGGCATTCCGCGCGCCGACTCGAGGACGGCATGCCGGAATGGAAAGCCGCCGGCCTACCGGTGGAGGTGGCCGCCTGACTACGGGCTGTGATGCCGAGCGCCAGCAGCGAAAACTGCTTCCAGTTGGCCTTGAGGCCGAGCGCGACGGCGGTGGCGTTCACGCCGAAAAGCCGGCCTTTCTGAAGCCTGACGCGAAAAGCTCAAGAGCGCCTTGATCGGCGAACGGGAGACCTGAAATCAGTCGAACAGTCACGTCGTGTTTCCTTGACTGCGTTTCCTCGACTTCAGCACGCGCCTTCTCCATCTCGCCCAAATGTGCGTATGACGCTGCGAGGAATGCGTGAACGAAGAAGTGGTCGCCGGCCTTCTGGTACGATCCGACGGCTTCCGAGTACCTTCCAAGCAGGAAAAGGGAGCTGCCCTTCACCTCCCAAAACCATATCGGAGGTAACGGGTCGCGCAGTAGGGCACTTTCGAGCACGTTGAGCGCCGTCTCGGCCCGTCCGCCGTAGTTTAGCCAGCTTGCGTAATCCCCTGCGATGTTGACGTCTAGCGGGTTCAGCGCGCGTGCTCGCTCGAAATGCATTCCCGCATCGCTATGCTGGCGCATGTGAGTTAGCACCAGCCCCATGCTTTGGTGGCAGACGCCATCGCTCCTGTCGAGAGCGAGCGCCGTTCGCGCTGAATCCCAGGCCTTTTGCAGCGTCCGCGGATCATTGTCGTACCAGAACCTGCCGACAAGGGCCTGGGCGAGGAAGGCGTGGCCCTGAGCGAAGGTCGAATCGAGCTCGACACACCGAACGAACAGCGGCTCGGACTTGTCCAGTTCATATTGGTGGAAGTGCGCGCGCCCCTGCAGGTAGTAATCGTAGGCATCCCAATCGGCTGGAGGCTTGCGTCTGGTGCGGCTCGTCGAATCGGCCTCGGCCTGGCCTTCGACAATCGAGGCGATAAGAGCCGCAATCTCGTCTTGTAAAGCAAAGATGTCGTCGGCGGCCCGGTCGTACCGTTGGGCCCACAGGTGGGTGCCGGTGGCCGCGTCGATCAATTGTGTAGTGATCCGAATGCGGTCGCCGAGCTTTCTTACACTGCCTTCGACGAGGTAGCGAACTCCAAGTTTGCGATGGACTTCACCATTGTCCACTGTCGGATGGCGAAACTGAAAAGATGAATTACGCGCGATGACAAGGAGAGAGCGAAACCTGGCCAGTTCCGTAATTATGTCCTCGGTTATGCCATCGCTGAGATACTGCTGGTCCTGATCGCCGCTCAAATTGGTAAAAGGCAGCACTGCGATCGATGGTTTGCCGGACCGCAGTATCGGTTTGCTGGATGCGCTCGCCACCGGCTCGACAGTTCCGGTGAAGCGATAGCCGACGCGCGGCACCGTGGCTATCCACTCACCGCCGTTGTCGGCGGGACCAAGAGCTTTTCTTAGTATCGCAATTTGGACCGTAAGGTTGCCCTCCTCAACGGCGGCGCCCGGCCAGGCAGCGTCCATCAGTTCGGCTTTGGTCAGGATATCACCGGGCCGTGCCGTAAGCGCGGCGAGCAGCATCAGCCCACGATGCCCAACGGCGATCGGGATCTCCTCTTTTAGGAGCGCCCCGATGTCGGGATCGAACACGAACGGACCGAAAGCGACGCGAGTCCCCTGCATGTTGGGCATACTAAGCGTTTCGAAAGTTTTCGGAAAAGGGTTCAAGTACTTCGATGCCTCAGCCCACGGGTTGTCCGGCGATGGCTACGCTCGCTCGGGCATTCCGCGCGCCGACTCGAGGACGGTATGCCGGAAGGGAAAGCCGCCGGCCTGCCAGTGGAAGTGATCAGCGCTCGGGCAATCCTGCCAATTTCAAGGCTTCAACCACCTGGTCCGCCCATTCCGGTGTGCTACGAAGAATAGGTAGAGATCGGTATCGTTCGATCGTGAAGTCCGGCTGGGCAGTAAGCAGTTTTTGCGCAGCCCAGCGTGCGGTCTCCAGGTCGCCGCTCATCGCCGACCATGCGGCGAGGTACCGATAGGACATGATGATGTCGGGATGGGCGGCGATGACCTCACGGGCAATCGCGACAGCCTGGGGAAGGGACCCTGTCTTGGCCATGGCGGTGGCCATTCCCAGCCTCATGCTGAATGCGAACGGATCCCTCGGACTGAGCGCCATCGCCTGCCGGAAGTGCTCCGGCGCGCGGGCAGCCTCGCCCGTGTAGGTCGCTATCCAGCCCTGGCGCGCCCAGGCCCACGCATTGTTCGGATCGAGCGCGAGCGCCCTTTCGATGAAGGTGGCGGCGCGCTCCTGGTCGCCGCACATGCTCAATGCCGAACCGGCGGCGGCCAAAGCGGTCGGATCATCGCCGATCGAGCCCGCGGCTTCCACCGCCGCGCGCGCCTTTTCCAACTCGTTTTCCGGGTGCTCGACCCACAGATACGAGGCGTTCGAGGCGTGGCACCACGCCAGGAGCGCATGGGCGCGGCCATAGGCCGGATCGATGGCGATCGCTTTCTTGAGCAATTCTACCGCCTGGCCGTTAGCGTCTTTGCGGCGGCCCCAGATGCTCGGATAGGCACGCATGACGATATCGTAGGCTCGCAGGCTGGTCGGCGGCTTGCGCCTGGCCAGCTCGATCTCGGCACCGCGGATGGCCGGATGGATGGCGCCGGCCACTTGCGCCGCGATCCTGTCCTGGAATTCGAAAACGTCCTCGACCGCGCCCTCGTAGCGCTCGGACCATAGTTGTGCCCGAGTCTCGGCATCGACCAGTTGCACGGAAATGCGCAGCCGGTCACCGCCCCGCCGCACCGTGCCTTCGACGACGTAATTCACGCCGAGCTCCTTGCCGATCTGACGCACGTCGACGAAACGTCCCTTGTAGGTGAAGGCGGACTGGCGCGCGATGACGAAGAAGTCGCGCACGCGCGAAAGCGCGGCCGTTATCTCCTCGACGACGCCGTCGGCAAAATACTCGTCGTCCGCCCCGCCAAGATTGTCGAAGGGCATCACCGCCACCGACGGCTGGTCATGTGGCCTCGCGGGGATGGAGGCAGGCTCGGCCGGCTGGACGGTGTCGTGCGTCGACGTAGTCTGGCGATCTCCGCCCCGCATTTGCAGCGACGCCATGAGTGACTGCGTCTGCGCCTCGGGTTCCACGCCCAGATGCTTCTTCAGCAGCGCGCGGCAGGTCTCGAACTGGCGCAGCGCCGCATTTTCGTGGCCCCTGGCGGTGTGGATCCGCATCAGCGCCCGATGCGCCGCCTCCGCGGTCGGATCCGAGGCGAGCAGTCTTTCCGCGAGCCGTTCGCAGGCCGCTTCATCCGCGGTCCCGGCTTCAGCCAGCGCGAGGCTCAGGCGCTCCACCAGCTGCAGCGCCTTCTGCCGGTATCTGATCTGATACGGGCCGAACCATTCATCCAGACCGTCGGGAATGACTTCACCGGCAAGCACATCGCCGCCGTAGAGGTCGGCGGCAAAGGCGAGTTCCGCTGTCCCGCCTTCAGCGAGCTTGCGCTCGAAGAGCCAGATATCGGTCTCGTCCGGACCGGCCGTCAGCGCGACCGTTTCCTGGTCGCCCTCGATAGAAATGGCCGCGTTGCCGGCTGAGGGAAACCACCGCCTGATGTCTGCAAGGGCCTGGCGCAAGCTGTTTCGCGACTGCGCATCGCCTCGTCCCGACCAAAATCCTTCGCAAAGCCGTTCGCGATGGTGGCCGCGGCGACCCGCCAGAACCAGGGCGGCAAAAAGCAGCGCGGACTTGCGCGTTGCGAAGCGGACAGGCTGACCCTCTGCGGAAGTTACTTCGAGACCGCCAAGCAACCGGATGCGCACGCCGCCCCTCCGAATTTCGAACGCGGCGACAGAATAGCATCTTCGCCGGTCGATTTAATGCGGATTTAACGGCGCCACGCCGGCATTTCCTTGCCGGTTCACGCCTGGCTGAACAGCCGCAAATCGCCCCCATGACAAGCTCCTGCCGTAACCTGGAACGGGAGAGCGAAATGGCTAACACGGAAACTCATGCGAAGACCCACGCATCGAACCCTTGGCCGCTTGGGGCAGTGTCGAGAAGCGTGGCAGCGGCGGTCGCTGCCTTCGTGGCATGGCGGCGCGCCATTGCAGGACGCAGGGCGTTAGCGGATCTGACGCCCCATGAGTTGAGGGATATCGGTTGTCTGGAACTCTCTGCGCCGAAGTTCGCCGTCAGGGTGGGGCTCATGACGGACCTGATGTCGATGAGATGAGGTTCGCCACCCATCTCACGTCGCTCGAAAACCTGCGCGTCGCTGCCACCGCCAACAATGGAGGGCAATCATGCATGTGAGGGCTGATACGCCGATTGCACCCACGACATTTTCGCGTGGGGAAGCGCTGAACATCCTTTCGGCCGGCACTGCGGGGCCCTGCTGCGGCGAGGTCAATGAGATGCTTGCCTGGCTCTATCTGCTGCTGCCCAGCGAGCCAGCATGCAGCGATACGGGCGCCGAGCCGCCTGTCGATCGCCCTCGGCTGCGGCTTGGCCTATGTAGTCTCTTTCGGACTTGAACTTCACGACATTGGCCCTCCCGCGGGGGGCACGGGTGAAGCCCTGAGAAGGCCCCGTCGATAATCTGCAGCGGTTCAGGCATCGGGATTGGGTTGCTATGCTTGGGAGCCCCGTGCCGGCGGGATCGAACTGGAACGTGCCACGGCATCGACAAGCTGATACATTCCTCGATACCTCTTAATCGGGCTGAGGATCACCATGTCTGCTCGCTTGTATTTGCTGCTGCTTGCGTTTCTCCTGATTGCACCCAGCGCCTTCTCTGAGACGCTGAAGCTTCCGGACAATCTGACGGGGTTCAGTTCCCCTGCCGGCGAGAGCTTTCTTGCCGAGAGCATGGCGAAGGAAGCCTATTTCCCTCTCGCGAGCAATTTTCTTACGCAAAAGACTCAGTCCTATTGCGGCGTGGCCAGCATCGTCATGGTGCTGAACGCGCTCAACGTTCCGGCGCCGGCTGTGCCCGAATACGAACCCTATAAAACGTTCACGCAGGATAATGTCCTGAATGAGCGCACCGAGACCATTCTTCCTCGCCAGGTCCTGGACAAGCAGGGAATGACGCTCGACCAGATCGGGTCCATTCTATCCACCCAGCCGGTCAAGGCCGAGGTCCGCCACGCCTCGGATGCCAGCGTTGAGCAGTTCCGCACCCAGGCCAGTTCGTTTCTTGCCAAACCCGGGCACTTCGTCATCGTCAACTATCTGCGCAAGGCGATGGGCCAGGAGAGGGGCGGGCATATATCGCCGCTGGCCGCTTACGACGAGAAAGCGGACAGGTTCCTGATCCTCGATGTCGCCCGCTACAAATACCCACCGGTATGGGTGAAAACGACCGACTTGTTTGGAGCGATGAACACGGTCGACAGCGACAACGAGAACAAAACCCGCGGGTATGTGCTGATATCGTCGTCTACGGGAGAGTAGGTCAGCCGAGCTTCCAGCGGAGAAGGCCCACAGGGACACAGTTGCGGAAGTCGGCGGGCGCGCTCGCGACGTAGCCCGCCCTTGCGGGCGAGCTGTGGGGCTCGTGCCGCCGTAAAATATCAGTCCTTGGCGCGCTCGACGTAGGAACCGTCGGCGGTCATCACCACGATGCGCGTGCCGGCGGAGATGTGCGGCGGCACGGCGGTGCGCACGCCGTTGGAGAGCACGGCGGGCTTGTAGGATGAAGACGCCGTCTGGCCCTTGGTGACCGGCTCGGTCTCGACCACTTCGAAGGTGGCGCGCTGCGGCAGCACCAGCGAGATCGGCACGCCGTTGAACTGCGCCAGCTGCACGGCCATGCCTTCCTGCAGATAAGGCGCGAAGTCGCCGACCACGGCTTCCGAGGCCACGACCTGGTCGTAGCTTTCCGGGTTCATGAAGTGAAAACCTTCGCCGTCGGAATAGAGGAAGGTGTGCTCGCGCTCCTCGACATAGGCGCGCTCGACCATCTCGGTCGTGCGGTAGCGTTCCGACACCTTCACCCCGTCGCCGATGCGGCGCATGTCGAGCTGCGTCACGGGCGTGCCCTTGCCAGGGTGGATGTTTTCGGCAAAGAGGATGACATAGAGCTTGCCGTCCTTATCGACGACGTTGCCTTTGCGTAAGGAGCTGGCGATGACCTTGACCACGATATTCGATCCCGTTCGAGTTTTTCGGCCTGCAAGCGTCGATTTCCGCGAAGCGGCGGCGGCGGCCATCGCGTGCGCCCTAGCGCATCTTGCGCCGAACCGCCAGTCTTCCGCGCGATTTTCCTGCCTATGACCGCCACTTCGCCCTGGTGGACGCCCGATATCCATGCCGATCGCCGGCCACGGCTGATGGCGCGCAATGCCATCGCAGCCGCGCTTCGCGGCTGGTTCTCGACACGCGATTTCGTCGAGGTGACGACCTCGGCGCTGCAGGTGTCGCCGGGCAACGAGGCGCATCTTTCCGCCTTCGCCACCGAGGCGATCGGGCCGGACGCGTCGCGCCTCCCGCTCTATCTCCACACCTCGCCCGAATTCGCCTGCAAGAAGCTGCTCGCCGCCGGCGAGGAGCGCATCTTCAGCCTCGGCCCGGTCTGGCGCAATCGCGAGCGCGGGCCACTGCATCATCCCGAGTTCACCATGCTCGAATGGTACCGCGTCGGGGAGAGCTATGAACGCCTGATGGACGACTGCGCCGAATTCCTGGCGCTCGCGGCGGAGAAGGCCGGCGCCAGGAGTTTCCGTTTTCGCGGACGCGAGGCCGACCCCTTCGCCGAGCCGGAGCGGCTGAGCGTGGCGGAGGCCTTCACTCGATATGCCGGCATCGATCTTCTGGCGACCATCGCGGCTGACGGGATCACGGATCGCGACGGACTTCATGCCGCGCTGGTCCAGGCTGGCCTGCGCACCGCGCCCGACGACAATTGGGCCGACCTGTTCAGCCGTGTGATGGTGGAAAAGATCGAGCCCGTGCTGGGGCAGGGGCGGGCGACCATTCTCTATGGCTACCCGATTTCCGAGGCGGCACTAGCGCGGCCGAACGCGCGGGATCCGCGCGTCGCCGAGCGCTTCGAGCTCTATTGCTGTGGCGTCGAACTCGCCAATGCCTTTGGCGAGCTCACCGACCCGGCAGAGCAGCGCCGCCGCTTCCTCGCCGAGATGGACGAGAAGGAGCGCGTCTATGGCGAGCGCTATCCGCTGGACGAGGATTTCCTGGCGGCCCTGGCCATCATGCCGCAGGCAAGCGGCTCGGCGCTGGGCTTCGACCGGCTGGTGATGCTGGCGACGGGGGCAACGAGGATCGAGGACGTGATCTGGGCGCCGGTGGCGTGATCCCGGCTGCGTCAGCCCTTCAGCCCGCCGGGATTTCTCCGGTACTGCAGGTGGTCGTTGAAATATGCATCCAATGGAATCCCGTCAGCCACGCTGGAGCATCCCGACCGGGTTATCACCGTTTCCGAGTCCACCCCAGGAATGCGCGGAAATCGCGGAACAGCGACTTGTGCAGATGGCTTATCGGAATTCGGCCTCCGAAACCGGCTCGCAGGATTGACCTGGCTTGTGCGCCGGGGAAGCGGTTCGTGATCTCTCTGCGGAATTTCTCGTCGCCGAAAACGGACCTTAGTTGCGGTGCGTTTTGTCTGAAAATTTCAACCGCGAGCTCATTCCTGAAATAGTCGCGCAACTCTCTCCCGCTCTCACGCGTGACCCTGTCGACAATCGGCCAGAATTCCGGTCCGAGCAGCCAGTCGAAACGATCGCTCTGTTCTACCAGGAACCGCACGCTCTCATATGTGAATTGCTGCGACTTGGCCGCGTAGCTTCTCGTTCCGCCGCGCATGCCCTCGATGCTTTCTCCGGCCGCAAAATAGTTGCTCGAGTGCAGGCGATAGCCCGACAGCGGCATGTCGATCAGCGCGCTGCCGGCAACTGCATGGCATATTGTGTTGAAATACCCGTCCGCCGCTGTCATCCGCGGCTTGCTGCCATCATCCAGCCGCAACAGACGCAGCACCGAGGTGCGGAACATGTTGGCGCTGCCGGGCGCCCAGAGCCAGCCTGTGTGCCACCGCGGTATAGTCGCCGTGTTGGCGTCGAGAAACCGATACTGCGACGGAGAAACCGTAGGCAGCCGCAGGACCGTCTGCTCTCCGCGAAGGCCGCGCTGCGCGTCCGTCTTGTCCAGCCGGTGGTGCAAATACGAGGCGGTAAGGGTCTTGCCCGTCGAATCCATCTCGGCGACGTTGGCCGAGGTGAAGCCGACGCTTCGCCGCAGCGCCATATGCACCTGGATGTGCATCGAGGCGTAATTGTCGAACAGCACGTCATCCGCGTCCACGAAGGTCACGAATCCGCCATTCACCTTGTCCAGCGACCACAGGGCGGCGCCGAGCTGGCCATGGTTTTGCGCCAGCGTTTCCATCCGGAAACGCGGATCGCCTTCGATATGCCGGGCAATCACCTCCGCGCTGTCGTCGGTCGACCCGTTGTTGATGACGATGCACTCGAAATGCGGATAGTCCTGCCTGCGTATGGAGTCGATTGTCGCGCCGACATAGCGGCCGTAGTTCCAGTTGATGACAACGAAGCTGACGAGCGGCGGCGACAACGCGCCGCCCGCAAGCTCGCCGATATCGCGCCCAGCGATCGTGAATGACTTGGTTGCGCCGATCGATGCCCCGCCGATCTTGATTTTGCGTATGACGATCTGCTGGTCCTGGTGCAGCAGCTCATATTCGCCGGCGATCTGCTGCAGGAAGGCTTCCATTCCCACCGCGGGACGTTTTGCCGCCGGCCGGTCTCTTCCCCACCGATAGTCGTCCAGGATCATCAGGCCGTCCTTGTCGAGCAGGTCCCAACCCAGTCTGGCATCGGTGTAGGTGGATACGGCGGAATGATCGCCATCGACATAGATCACGTCGTACAGTCGCTGTTCGGCGGCGAGTGCCGGCAGGACCACCACCGAGCAGCCCTTGCGCTTCTCGACCCGGTCGGCGAAGGGCATGAGGTTCTGGTCGAAACGTCTTTCGACCTCGGCCATGTCGGATCCATATTCCGAGCCGCGCTCCACATGCTCTTCGCTGCCCTGAAAGGTATCCACGCAGGTGATGCGGGATTTTGGCAGGAATTGCAGGAAAAACAGCGCGGAGCGGCCCTCGAATGAGCCGATTTCCAGCACTGCGGTCGCGGTGTCGATCCTGTCGCGGAGGAATTCCTCCCAAAGGTTCAGGTGATGGGAGGTCCAGTCATAGGTAAACCGTCCACCTGCGAAATAATCCATTCTTCCCCCATGAGGTCCGGTGCCCGAAGCGAGCAACGTGACCAGTTCCAATTGCCGGTGCGCGAACACCCTGCCCCGGTGATCGGCACCTCTTTAATTCCAACCCATTGCCCGAAAATCACAGGCAAGCCTGCAGCGTACCATCGGTCGCTCCGCCCCGTCGACGACAGACTTGTGCGTGGGGCCGCGCCGAAGTCCCTCCATCGACGGGACTGCGCCGAAATCTGACGATGGAGGTCGAACTGGCCCGGGTGCCGGATGAGCCGCGAATTAAACGGGCGCTCGTCATAGAAAGCGCGGATTTCGTCAGGATCACGGACCGGGAAGTTGAAGGGGCGTTATGCGAAAACTCCGGAACGAGGATGGACCGCGGACGTCCTGCCGGCCCTTGGGCGATTTGGTCGCGGCGCCTGGATCGGCCCTCGCCCATTGCGCAAGCGCCGGCGGAACAATAGATGGTGCAAGGTATTCATGGATGTTGCACTGCACCCACGACGGTGCGGCAGGGACGATCCTGCTGGCCTTCGACGGAATGACGCCTTAACGGACTGCTCGAACAAACAGGAATAACTGTATGACCAACCAGCTCGACGCGGCGAAATTGACCGATCGCGTGACGGCGCTCGTCGAGGCCGCCAGGCGTGCCGGCGCCGACGCGGCCGATGCGGTGGCGGTTCGCGGCCGCTCTGCCGGCGTCTCGGTGCGGCTGGGCAAGGTCGAGGGCACCGAATCGTCGGAGAGCGAGGATGTGTCGCTACGCGTCTTCGTCGGCCAGCGTGTGGCGAGCGTCTCGGCCACCGCCGCTTCCGATCCGAAATCGCTTGCCGAGCGCGCGGTGGCCATGGCTAAGGTCTCCCCGCAGGATCCGTTCCAGGGTCTTGCCGATCCCGCGCTGCTTGCCCGCAATTTGCGCAATCTCGATCTCTTCGACCCGACCGAGGTGTCGGCCGACCAGTTGAAAGAGGCGGCCCTTGCCGCCGAAGCAGCCGCATTGGCCGTCAAGGGCGTCACCAATTCCTCGGGCAGCAGCGCCGGCGCCGGACTGGGTGGGCTCGTGCTCGCCACCTCGCATGGCTTTGTCGGCCAATATGTCGCCTCGCGCTTCTCGCGCTCGACCAGCGTCATCGCCGGCGAGGGCACGGCGATGGAGCGCGACTACGAATTTTCATCGCGCCAGCATTTCGCCGATCTCGACGCGCCGGAAGACATCGGCCGCAAGGCCGGCGAACGCGCGGTGCGTCGGCTCGGCGCCCGCAAGGCGGCGACCGGCCCGGTCGATGTGGTGTGCGATCCGCGCGTCGCGCGCGGCATTGCCGGCCATCTCGCCGGCGCCATCAACGGCGCGGCGGTCGCCCGCAAGACCAGCTTCCTGCGCGACATGATGGGCAAGCAAGTTGCGTCGGCCGCGATCACCGTCACCGACGAGCCCTTGCGCCGGCGTGGCCAGGCCTCGCGCCCCTTCGACGGCGAAGGCGTCGAGGGCGACAAGCTGCTGATGGTCGAGAAGGGCGTGCTCAATCACTGGTTCCTGTCGACCTCGGCCGCGCGCGAGCTTGGTCTCGTCACCAACGGCCGCGGCTCGCGCAGCGGTTCCTCGGTCTCGCCGTCCTCGACCAACCTTGCCATCGAGCCCGGCGAGCGTTCGCCGGACGACCTGATCGCGTCGCTGAAGCGCGGCTTCTACGTCACCGAGGTGTTCGGCCAGGGCGTCGACATGGTGACCGGCGAATACAGCCGCGGCGCCTCCGGCTACTGGATCGAGAACGGCGCGCTGGCCTATCCGGTGGCCGAGGTGACGATTGCCTCCAACCTGAAGACCATGTTCCTCAACATGGTGCCGGCGAGCGATCTCGACCGCAATTTCGGCACGGCTGCGCCGACGCTCCTGATCGAAGGGATGACCCTTGCCGGTGCTTGACGAGCTGACATCGAGCGAGGCCGCAGAAGATCTTGCTCTGCTGCGCGAGGCGGCCCGCGAGGCCGGTCTTATCGCGTTGCGCTATTTCGGCAACAACCCCCAGGTGTGGATGAAGGGCGGCACCTCGCCGGTGAGCGAGGCAGACCATGCTGCCGACGCCTATCTGCGCGAGACCTTGCTCAAGGCGCGTCCGGATTATGGCTGGCTGTCGGAAGAGACCGCCGATGACCACGCCAGGCTGTCGGCCCGCCGCACCTTCGTCGTCGACCCGATCGACGGCACGCGCGGCTTTCTCGACGGCCTGCATTCCTGGTGCGTCAGCGTCGCCGTGGTCGAGGACGGCCGCTCGCTCGCCGGCGTGCTCGAATGCCCGGCCAAGCATGAGACCTACTGGGCGCTGCCGGGCGAGGGCGCCTATCTCAACGACAAGCGCATCCATGTGCGTCCGCTGGGTGAGAGCGTCGATATCGGCGGCCCCAAGCCGCTGGTCGATCGGATGCCGCAAGGCTGGCACGACCGGTTGCGGCGGACGGCCTACATTCCGTCGCTCGCCTACCGGCTGGCGATGATTGCCGCCGGCAAGCTCGATGCGACCTTCGTCAAGCCGAATGCGCATGACTGGGACATCGCTGCCGCCGATCTCATCCTCACCGAGGCCGGCGGCGCACTGCTTGATCGCGGCGGCAAGCCGCCGCGCTACGCCGGCGAGGTGATCAATCACGGCGCGCTCGCCGCCGGCAGCGGTGAATTGCTTAGCGTCCTCGCCAGGGTCATCGCGGAGATTGATCAAGGGTGAGTCGGCCCGCAGTTCCAAAATCGGTCTCTTTGGGCTAAACGTTTCACAAAATTCATGAATCTGCGAAGGATCGGCATGGCCGTGGAAGACGGAAAGAAACAGCTTTTGCACCTGGTTTTCGGTGGAGAGCTGAAAAAGCTGGGTGGAACCGAGTTTCGTGACTTGGACGCGCTCGACATCGTCGGCATCTACCCCGACTATCAATCGGCGCACGCTGCTTGGAAGGCGAAGGCGCAAGCCAGTGTTGACAATGCCCATATGCGTTATTTCGTTGTGCATCTGCACCGTCTGCTCGACCCAGAATCGAAGGTCGGCGGTTGACGTCGATGGAGCATGAAGCGGTGAAAGGGGCGACCAGGCGGCGGCGCGCCGCCAGACGCGGCGGAACGCGCACGCTGTGGCGGCGCATCCGCGAGCCGTTGGCGCAGTCGAGCTTCGTCAAGAATTTCATCGCCAGCCTGTTCGCCTGGTTCCTGCGGCTGATTCGCCTCACCAGCCCGCTCGTCGAAGGCTCGACGAAGGTGGCCGGCGGCGCTTATGCGCATCTTGAGCCCGGCATCATCGCGCTCTGGCATGGCCAGCATCTTCTGACGCCTGCCTATTACCCCAAGGGCCGGCCGCTGGTCGCCATGGTTTCGCGCAGCGCCGACGCTGAGCTCCAGGCGCTGATGATCGAGAAATTCGGCATCGAGGCGGTGCGCGGTTCCGGCGGCCGCAACAGTTCGAAACATCTCGACAAGGGTGGCGCCAAGGCCTTGATCGCGCTCAGGAAGTCGCTCATCGCCGGCAAGAATGTCGCCATGATCGCCGACATTCCGAACGGTAAGCCGCGCGACGCCGGGCTTGGCATCGTTCTTCTGGCAAGGCTTTCCGGCCGGCCGATCCTCCCGTCGGCCATCGCCACCAGCCGCCGCAAGGTGCTTGAGAAGAGCTGGGACAAGACAACCATCAACCTGCCTTTCGGGCGCTCCGCGGTTATCGTGGGACCCCCGGTCTTCGTGCCGGCCGATGCCGACGATGCCGAGATGGAGCGCAAGCGCCAGGAGGTCACCGCCTCCCTCAACGCCGCAATGGCCGAGGCCTATCGCCTCGTGGATGGCGGCAAATGAGCGAGCGCTGGGCGCGTGCGGCCCTGACCGCCTACCGCTATGCGGGGGCGGCCGCTTATCCGTTGATCGGTCCTTATGTCGCCTGGCGCGCCTCGCGCGGCAAGGAGGATCGCGCCCGGCGCCGCGAGCGCTATGGCGTCGCCGGCCGGCCCCGGCCGGAAGGGCCGGTGATCTGGATCCATGCGGCAAGCGTCGGCGAGACGATCGCTGTGGTGCCGTTGGTCGAGAGCATCCTCGACTACGGCGTCAACATCGTCCTGACCACCGGCACCGTGACCTCTGCCAAGGTCGCCGACGAGCGCCTCGGCGAGCGCATCATCCACCAATATGTGCCGCTTGACCTCAAGCCCGCCGTCAGCCGCTTCCTCGACCACTGGCGGCCGGAACTGGCGATCATCGCCGAATCGGAGATCTGGCCGATGACCATCCTGGAACTCGGCGCCCGCAACGTGCCGCAGGTCCTGGTCAATGGCCGGCTGTCGGACCGCTCCTTCACCTCCTGGAAGAAGCGCGCCGGCGTCGCCGAGGCGCTGTTCGAGAACCTCGCCCATGTCATCGCCCAATCGGATGTAGACGGCGAACGGTTTCGCGCGCTCGGTGCTCGGCCGGTCACGGTTTCCGGCAACCTCAAGGTCGACACCAATCCGCCGCCGGTCGACGAGCGGGCCCTGGCCACCCTGCAGCGCCAGATCGGCAACCGCCCGACCTGGGCGGCGATATCGACCCATGACGGCGAGGAGGTCGTGGCCGCCGAGGTCCATGCCAGCCTGCACAGGCGCCATCATGGGCTTCTGACCATCATCGTGCCGCGTCATCCCGATCGTGCCGACGCGCTTGCCGCGCAGATTTCCGGCATGGGCCTGACCGTAGCAAGGCGCAGCAAGGGCGACCGCATCTCGCCCGACACCGATATCCTTCTGGGCGACACGATCGGCGAGATGGGGCTTTACCTGAGGCTGACCGAGATCGCTTTCGTCGGCCGTTCGCTGACCTCGGAAGGCGGCCAGAATCCGCTTGAGCCCGCAATGCTCGAAACCGCGGTGCTTGCCGGCCGCAACGTGCAGAATTTCCGCGAGGCCTACCAGCGCCTGCTCGACAGCGGCGGCGCCAAGCTGGTGCGCGACCGCGACATGCTGACCGGCGCCGTCAACTTCCTTCTGACCAACGAAGTGGCGCGCCACGAAATGATCGCGGCGGGTGCCGCCACCGTCGACGAGATGCGCGGCGCGCTTGCCCGCACGCTGAGATCGCTGGAGCCCTATATCCAGCCGCTGGTCGTCAAGGCGCGCCTGAAAGGCGCTAACGGGCGCTAAAGCAATTCCAGGAAAAGTGTGTAACGGTTTTCCGTTCGGAATTGCGTGAAACGAGGGGTAGAACGTATGACGCCAAAAATCGGACCCGGTTTTTGGATAGGGTCATGCGCGAAGGCGCCACGCGCGAAAGCCGCGCGATGACCAGCGAAGCGCCGCCCTTCTGGTGGGAAAAGCCGGACTGGCGCGTCTTCGCGCTGTCGCCGGCCTCCGCGGTCTATGGGCTGGTCGCCGGTCGCCGTATGCGCCACGCTCCTCGCGAGAAGGTCGCGGCGCCCGTGCTGTGCGTCGGCAATCTGACCGTCGGCGGCAGCGGCAAGACGCCGGTCGCCATTGCCCTGGCCAAGCAAGCCAAGCGCATGCAGCTCACGCCAGGCTTCCTCTCGCGTGGCCATGGCGGCTCGTTCGCCAGGCCGCATGTCGTCGATGCGCATCACGACGCCGCCAAGCATGTCGGCGACGAGCCGCTGCTTCTGGCCGAACATGCGCCGGTGGCGGTGACGGCGAACCGCGCCGCCGGCGCGAAACTGCTCATCGAGGGACATGGCTGCGACTTCCTGATCATGGATGACGGCTTCCAGTCGGCGCGCATCCATGTCGACTATGCGCTGGTCGTGGTCGACGCCCGCTTCGGCGTCGGCAACGGCCGCGTCATTCCGGGCGGACCGCTTCGCGCCAAGATCGTCGACCAACTGGTCTTCACCAGCGGCCTGCTGAAGATGGGCGAGGGAGCTGCCGCCGACGGCGTCGTGCGCCAGGCGGCGCGCGCCGGCCGGCCGATCTTCCTGGCGCATGTCGAGCCGGCGGACCCGTCGCGCTTCGCAGGCGGCCGCTTCCTTGCCTTCGCCGGCATCGGTCATCCGGAGAAATTCTTCGACACGGTGCGCGGCGCGGGCGGCGAAGTGGCCCAGTCACGTGCCTTTCCCGACCATCATTTCTACGCCCAGGACGAGCTTGCCGACCTTCTGGCGCTTGCCCGCCAGGAAGGGCTGCGCCTCGTCACCACGGCGAAGGACGCCGCGCGGCTGCGCCACGGCGAGGTGCCCGCCGGTTTCCTCGATCAACTGGACGTGCTCGATATCGAGGCCGTCTTCGAGCTTGATCACGTGCCCGAACGCATCATAGACGAGACGCTCGACGCCTGGCGTCAGCGCAAGATGCGTGGCTGAGCTTCCGGTGCGCCTGGTCGATCCGGTGCCCCGCCGTCAGTTGATAAGCCCACGGAAATAGCGAACGGTCTCGCCAAGCCCGTCTTCGAGGGCAACACGAGGAGACCAGCCCAACGCCGAACGCGCCAGGCCTATATCGGGTTGGCGCTGTTGCGGATCGTCTTCCGGGAGGGGTTTGAACTCAATCTTGGACCTGCCGCCGACGATGCCCAGCACCAGTTCGGCCAGCTCGAGGATCGTGACTTCCATCGGGTTTCCGATGTTGACGGGGCCGACGAAATCGTCGGACGTGGCCATCATCCCGGCCATGGCTTCCACCAGGTCGTCGACGTAGCAGAAGCTGCGCGTGTGGCTTCCGTCGCCGTAGATGGTTATGGGGTCGTTGCGCAACGCCTGGACGATGAAATTGCTGACCACGCGCCCATCCGAAGGATGCATGCGAGGCCCGTATGTATTGAAGATGCGCACCACCTTGATCGGCAGTTGCGACCGGCGCCGATAGTCGAAGAACAGCGCTTCGGCGCATCTTTTGCCTTCATCGTAGCAGCTGCGCGGGCCGATCGGGTTGACATGGCCCCAATAGGCCTCGGTCTGAGGATGGACTTGCGGATCGCCATAGACCTCGGACGTCGACGCCTGAAGGATTCTCGCGCCCGAAGCACATGCAAGATCGAGCATGTTGATGGCGCCATAGACGCAGGCCTTTGTCGTCTCGATCGGAATGCGCTGATAGTGAACAGGCGATGCGGGGCAAGCGAGATTGAAGATCTCATCGGCCTCGGCCTGAAGCGGCACGGTGACGTCGTGCCTCAGCAGGCTGAACCGTACATTGCCGAGAAGGTGCCGGATGTTCTCATCCGAACCAGTCGAGAAATTGTCGAGACATACTACTTCATGGCCTCTTGCCAGCAACAGGTCGCACAGATGCGAACCAATAAAGCCGGCGCCGCCGGTCACCAGAGCCTTCACAGCAAATCCCCAATACCCACGGCATTGTCTATAGCCGCAGAGTCACGAGCCTGTCACGCGTATCGGAAAAGGGTTTTTGCCGCTGGTGATCGGCCACCGGCGACATTTGGCTGCGAACCTGCATGGGCTCGATTCCACAAGAGGAGGACGCCGGATCGTGAGGCATTCTAAGCAGAGCCTGGCCTATCCCCGCTTGCGCAGTTCCGGATGCATCTCGATCTCGCGGGCAAGCGAGACCGCGGCGTTCACATAGGGTTCCTGCCGGGCGACGCTCCAATATTTGAGCTCGTCGAGCGGAATGTTCTCGCCCGTCACCGCGCAGCGCACGAACGCGCCTGGGCTGGTGACCTGGAAGTCGCCGTCGAGATAGCGGATCCGGGCTTCCCTGCCGCCCGGGCCTTCGAAACGGTTCATCATGAAAGGACGCTTGCGTTCATCGGGTTTCAATCGCCACAAATTGCCGGCAACGTCAAGCTTGACGCAATGCTCATGCGGTATGGCTCAAGTAGAGAAATGGTTTCCGGAAGCCGGCATGGACATCCCCTTGACCCGCTTGAACGCACTGATCGGTGAAGCGCTCACCCCGCAGCCGGTGCCGTTGCCCAAGGCCGATCCGGCCGCGGCGGCTTTGATCAAGACGCTGATCCAGCCGCCGGCGCCCTCGACGGGGCAGGCGGCGCAGATCGCGGCCCAGTCGCTGCAAAGCGCGCAACCGCGCCCTGCCGCCCAGGCACCGCAACGCCTGTCGTCCTCCGAGGTCGAGGACGCTTACCGGGCCGTGATGGAGCCCGATGCCGTCACCGACGGAGCGCCGGCAAGACCCTCGACGGGAAGGGCGGCGGCGGATGCCGACCAGGCGCCGCGCGGCTTCGCCTCACCGCAGGCAGCGGCTGCAGACAATGTGTCCAGGCCCGTGGTTGCGCCGGCGCCGTCCACTTTTTCGCCGGCCGTTGCTTCCGCCGCGGTGCTGGTTGCGGCCAACGCCAACGCGCCGCAGCCTCGTAGCGCCGCGGTCCGCTCGGCTGGTCACGCGCCGCGATCGGAATCCGCGCCGATCTCCCTTTGGACGATCTCGGTCGTCACGGCCATCGTCTCGGCGGTGACGGCAACCATCATGGTTCTGTTGCTTCGCTAAGCCAGTCCTTAGGCATCATCCTGAAGGAAAGCCTCGAGCTTTTCCGGGGCAAGCCCCGCCTGTTCGGCAATGCGCCCGGCAAGATCTGCCGCAGCCGCGCGCGGCCGGCCGACCGGGCGGTCCATCCAGTAAGACACCGGATTGAGCGCAACGCGCTCGTCGACGGCAACGATACGGCCCGATTGGAGCTGGTCCGCGGTCAGCGGCGGCCGCGCCAGCGCGATGCCCAGCCCATGCGCCGCCGCGTCCAGCACCAGATTGTAATCCTCGAAACGCCTGTCCTGCGGACGGGGGCGGTAATCGATGTCTTGCGCGGCGAGCCATGCGCGCCATCCGGATGCATCGGAATCGTTGATCAGCGGGTACTTCAGCAGCCGCGCAGGGTCGCCCCGTCCGATCTCCTTGGCGAGTTCCGGCGAGGCGATCGGGAAAATCTGCTCCTCGAAAAGCTGCACCGAGACGCGGCCGGGAATGCGGCCGCGGCCGCAGCGCACCGAAAGATCGATGCCTTCGTCGGCAAGGTCGGCCTGGCGATTGTCGACATCGAGCACGATACGCAACTTGGTCGGATGGTTTTCCAATGCGGCCATGCGCGGCATCAGCCACAGCCCGCTCACCGAGGGGATCGAGGCAAGCCGCACCACGGCTGAGCCGCGCGGCTCGACCCAGCGGTCGGAATTGACCGAGATCAGCGCGAAGGCCTCCGTGGTGCGAAGATGCAGGCGATTGCCCTCGATGGTCAGTGTCACGCCGCGCGCATTGCGCTCGAAGACTTTCAGCCCCAGCCAGTCTTCAAGCTTGGCGATCTGCCGGCTCACCGCGCCATGGGTGAGATTGAGTTTTTCGGCCGCCGCAGAAAAGCTCCCCGTGCGCGCCGCGGCATCGAAGGCGCGCAAGGTTTCCAACGGCAATATCTGGTCCGAGCTGTGATCCATGCTCACAGCTGACCCTCGATTTGCTCGTTTGTCAATTGGCCGGCAATAGCGTTTTCTGCATCCATGACACAAAAAGACGAGGTTACGGCAATGAGCGCTTACACCGGTACGTTGAATGAGACACAGCGCATGGACGGCACGGCGGTCATCGCGGTGGCGCTGACGGTGCTTGGCTGGGCCTCGGCTTTCCCCGCGATCCGCGCCGGCCTCGCCGCCTTCCAGCCGCTGGAGCTCGGTGCGTTGCGCTTTGCCATCGCGGCGGTTCCGGCCGCCATATTCCTCGCCGTGAAACGCCCGGCGCTGCCCAGGATCGACGAGCTTTGGCGCTTCGCCTTCGGCGGCGCCATCTTCGTCGCGCTCTACACCGCCATGCTCAATTTCGGCGAGCTCACCGTCTCGGCGGGCGCCGCCGGCTTCATCATCAATGTCAGCCCGATCTTCACCGCAATCATGGCGATGGCGCTGCTCGGCGAGCGCTTTTCCGGCATCGCCTGGCTGGGCACGGTGATCTCCTTTGCCGGCATCGGCATCATCGCGGTCGCCGACGGACACGGCCTGCATTTCAACACCGGTGCGCTGCTGGTGCTGGGCTCGGCACTCTGTTCAGCCGTCAATACCATCGTGCAGAAGCCGCTCTTTGCCCGCCACCATCCGCTGACGATCTCCGCCTCCAACATGGTGCTCGGCGCGCTCTGCCTGTCGCCGTTCCTGCCCGAGGCATTCCGGCAGGCCGCCGTCGCTGACCATGCCGGCCTTGGCGCCGTCATCTATCTCGGCATCGTGCCCTCGTTGATCGCCTATGCCGCCTGGGCAACCGCGCTCTCGCGCCTGCCTGCCGCCCGCGCCTCGAACTTCCTCTACCTGGTTTCGCCTACCTCCGCGCTGATCGGCTTCTTCTGGCTGGGCGAAGTGCCGTCGCTGCTCGGTATCCTTGGCGGCGCACTGGCGCTGGGTGGCGTGATCGTGGTGAATTTGAAGCGGTAGATCAGTGGGTTGAAGTCGTTTCCTGATTCAAGAAAAGAGCCGCATCGAGCGGCTCTTTTCTTGCCCCCTCATCCGGCCGCTTCGCGGCCACCTTCTCCCCATGGGGAGAAGAGATTGGCGCCGGCGCCGACAATCTCCTCTCCCCACCGGGGAGAGGTCAGCCGAGCGAAGCGGAGGCTGGGTGAGGGGCCGTGGCGCACTCACCGCCGCCCGAACAGCCTTTCGATATCGGCAAGCTTGAGCTCGATATAGGTCGGCCTACCATGGTTGCAGGTGCCGGATCCTGGCGTCGCCTCCATCTGGCGCAGCAGCGCGTTCATCTCCTCGGCCTTGAGCAGCCGCCCCGAGCGGACGGAACCGTGACAGGCCATGGTGGCGGCGATCTTGTCGAGCCGCTCTTCGAGCGTCTCGACCGTGTCGTTGTCGGCGATCTCGTCGGCGAGGTCGCGCACCAATTGCTGCACATTGGTTTCGCCGAGCATCGACGGCGTCTCGCGCACCGCCACCGCGCCGGGGCCGAACCGCTCCAGGCCGAGGCCGAATTTGGCGAGCGTGTCGGAATGCATCGCCAGCCGCTCGGCGTCTTCCTCCGGCAGGTCGACGATCTCGGGCAGCAGAAGCATCTGCGAGGGCACCGCGCGCGAATGCAGCGCGTTCTTCAACGCCTCATAGACCAGTCGCTCATGCGCGGCATGCTGGTCGACGATGACGAGTGAATCCCGGGTCTGAGCGACGATATAGTTCTCATGCACCTGCGCGCGCGCCGCGCCCAGCACCATGCCGAGCAGCGCCTCGGCCGGCTCGGCCGCGCCGGCACGGGTATCGGCGCTGGCGACCGGTCCGGTGTCGAAAGCCGCTTGCTCGCTTTCCGCAAAGCCGTTCGCTCGCGGCCTTGCTGCGCCGTAACCCATGTCGAGCGGTCGCTGCGCCGAGCGCAACGGGTCGAAGCCGCTGGAGCCGGAAGCGTGATAGGCCGCCTCGTAGCTGCGGTGACCGCCGGTCGGGCCGGGATGCGCATAGGGCGTCGCGCCCGGCCGGAATGCCGCCATCATGCCAGCGGCGTCCGTGGTCGCCGCGCGGATGCCGGCGCCGGCCAGCGCTTCGCGGATGGCGCCGACGATCAGCCCGCGCACCAGGCCCGGATCGCGGAAGCGCACATCGGCCTTGGCCGGATGCACGTTGACGTCGACCGTCGAGGGATCGAGCGACAGGAAGAGCACGGTGACGGCATGGCGGTCGCGCGGCAGCACATCGGCGAAGGCGCCACGGATAGCGCCGGCGATCAGCTTGTCGCGCACCGGCCGTCCGTTGACATAGGCATATTGCTGCAACGCGTTGGCGCGCGTGTAGGACGGGATCGAGACGTGGCCGGCCAGATGCACGCCGTCGCGCATGGCATCGATGGCGATGGCGTTGTCGGGGAAATCCTTGCCCATCACTTGCGCGACGCGGGCTAGCCGACCTTCCGGTGTGTCGTCCGTCGCCGGCAGTTCCAAGGTCGAGCGGTCGGCGCCGGCCAGCGTGAAGCGCACGGCCGGGAAGGCGATGGCGATGCGCTTGACCACGTCGCTGGTGGCCGAGCTTTCGGCGCGTTCGCCCTTCATGAATTTGAGCCTGGCCGGGGTGGCGAAGAAGAGGTCGCGCACCTCGACCGTGGTGCCGCGATTCGCCGCCGCCGGCTTCACCGCCGAGACACGGCCGCCGTCGATGCCAATCTCGGCCGCGCTGTCGCCGCTCGCCGTGCGCGAGCGGATCGACAGCCGCGCGACAGAACCGATCGAGGGCAGCGCCTCGCCGCGAAAGCCGAGCGAGCGGATGTCATGGATGTCGTCGGAAAGCTTCGAAGTGCAATGCCGTGCAACCGCCAGCGCCAGTTCCCGCTCGGGGATACCCGAGCCGTCATCGGTGACGCGGATGAGGTTCAGCCCGCCGCCGGCGGTGACGATTTCGACGCGCGACGCGCCGGCATCGAGCGCATTCTCGACCAGCTCCTTCACCACGCTCGCCGGACGCTCGATGACCTCGCCGGCGGCGATCTGGTTGATCATCGTTTCGGAAAGCTGGCGAATGGGCATGCGGCGATTATAGGCGGATTCGAACGTCGTGGGGGAGGGGCAAGTTCACGCCTGCGCCACCAGCCAGTCCCTGACCCTGCGCGCGTTGTCGCTGAGATCGCGGTTCTTCGGCCAGATGACATGGAAGCCGATGCCGGTCCGCATCACATGATCGGTCACCGGCACCAGCAGCCCTGAGGCCACGAGGCGCTCGACCAGGTGCCGCCAGCCGAGGGAGATGCCTTGCCCTTCCATCACCGCCTGGATCACCAGCGCATAGTCGTTGATGCGCAGGCCGCGCTCGGCATTGCGCAGGCTGGTGCCGGCTGAGGCGAACCATTCGTCCCAGGTCGGGGCCTCGCGATAGGGTTCTTCGAGATGGATCAGCCGGTGCGTGGCCAGTTCCTCGACCGTCTTGGGCATGCCGAACCTGCCGAGATAGCTGGGGCCGGCGACCGGGAAGATTTCTTCGTCGGACAGCGACAGCGAATGATAGTCCGGCCAGTCGCGCGGCACGCCGCCGCGCACCCCGAGCGGAATCCCCTCGGCGATGATGTCGAGGTCGCGGTCGGCGGTCTGGATGCGCAGGTCGACGCCCGGCAATTCGTCGCGGAACTGCTGCAGGCGTGGCATCATCCAGAACGAGCCGAAGGCGGTCGAGGCGGCCAAGGTCACATGCCCGCCGGTCGCCTGCAAGCGAAGGTCTTCCGCCGATTTGCGGATATGCGACAGGCCCAGCGACACGTCGGCGTGGAAACGTTCGCCGGCTTCCGTAAGAACCACCTGGCGGTGGCGCCGCTGGAAGAGCTTGGCGCCGAGCTGTTCCTCCAGTCCGCGCACCGCATAGGAGACGGCCGCCTGCGTCATGCCGAGCTCGCGCCCGGCGGCGGTGAAGCTGGACAGTCGGCCCGCGGCTTCGAACACGATCAGGCTGCCGGCCGAGGGCAGGAGGTGGCGTAGGCTTCGCATAAGGTGAGCTTATACAAGAGATCAGGATTTTCCAGCGTCACATCCATATTTCGTCTCGCTAACGTGGGTGGCGGGAAGAAGGAGGCTCCATGAACGCACCGGCCGTCGAACTGACCGAACAGACCCACCGCCGCGGCGGCGGCCGCCTTGGCCGCAAGGCGCTGAGAAGCGCGCCGATAGCGTCCTTCCCGACCCTTGTGCGCAAGATCCCCGCCTACGAGATCGTGCCCGACGAGGCCGTGGAGCTGATCCACGAGGAATCGCTGAAGATCCTCGAGGAGGTGGGGTGCGAATTCCGCGACGACGGGGCGATCGAGCTCTGGAAGGCGGCGGGCGCCGATGTCAGGCAAACGCGCGTGCGCATCGACCGCGCGCTGCTGATGGAGCTGGTCTCGAAAGTTCCAGCGGAGTTCACGCTGCATGCACGCAACCCCGAGCGCACCGTGCGCGTCGGCGGCAAGAACTCGATTTTCGTGCCGATGTATGGCGCGCCCTATATCCGCGACCTCGACAACAAGCGCCGCTACGGCACGCTCGCTGACCTCAACAATTTCCACAAGATGGCCTACATGGCGCCAGCGCTGCATTCCTCGAGCTCGGTCATCTGCGAGCCGATGGAAATCGCGGTGCCGAAGCGCCACCTCCACATCATCCATTCGGCGCTGAAGCATTCCGACAAGCCGTTCATGGGCATCGTGACGTCCAAGGAGCGCGCCGAGGACACGATGGCGATGGCTGGCATCGTCTTCGGCGAGGATTTCGTGCGCGACAATCCCGTGCTGGTGGCGATCACCAACTGCAATTCGCCGCTGGTATGGGACGCGACCATGATCGACGCCATGCGCGTCTATGCCAGCCACAACCAGCCGCTGATCCTTGCGCCTTTCGCGCTGTGCGGCGCCTCGACCTCGGCCTCGGCCGTCGGCGCGGTGGCGCAGGTCAACGCCGAGGCGCTTGCGGGCGTGGCTTTGACCCAGCTCATCCGGCCCGGCTCGCCGCAGCTCTACGGCCAGTTCATGGTGACCGTCGACATGAAGACCGGCGCGCCAATGGGCGGCACGCCGGAGGCAGCCCAGATGATGTATCTGATGGGCGCGCTGGCCAGGAAATACAAGATGCCCTGGCGCACCTCCGGCTTCCATGTCGGCTCGAAGCTCAACGATGCCCAGGCCGGCTACGAGGCGAACATGCTGATGCATGCCGCGATCCTGTCCGGCGCCAACTACATCTGGCATTCGGCTGGCTGGCTGGAGGCGGGGCTGACCTGCGGCTACTCGAAATTCGCCACCGACTGCGAGCAGCTCATTGGCTGGTACAAATATGCCGGCGGCGTGTCCTTCGACGATTTCAAGGACGCGATGGCGGCGATCCGCGAGGTCGGCCCGCAAGGGCATTTCCTCGGCACGCAGCACACGCTCGCGCATTTCGAGAGCGCCTTCTTCATGCCCAACATCATGGACTTCAATTCCTTCGAGCAATGGAGCGCCGAAGGCGCGAAGGACCACGACGCGCGCGGCCGCGAAAAGGCGCGCGCCATGCTGGCCGACTACCAGGAGCCGAAGCTCGACGAGGGCATTGCCGAGGGTCTCGCGGATTTGATCGCGCGGCGTGAGGAAAAGCTGCCCGACAGCGTTAGTTGATAGACACGGCGTTAGTTGAACCAAAAACGGGCGAAGACCCGATAAGAATGGGAGAACGACAATGACAATTTTCAGAAGCAATGGTGACCGGGTCCCGGCCGCGATCGAAGCGATGGCCGAAGAGGCGCGCGCGGGGCGTGTCGACCGGCGCGAATTCCTGGCGCTGGCAAGCGCCTTCGGCGCATCGACGGCTTTCGCCTATGGCATGCTTGGCCTGGCCGTGCCGACCAAGGCGCTGGCCGACGAGCCGAAGAAGGGCGGCACGCTGCATGTCGCCATGTCGGTCAAGGCGCAGAAGGATCCGCGCACTTATGACTGGACGGAGATGGCGAACGTCACCCGCTGCTGGCTGGAGCCCTTGGTGCGCTACACGCACCAGTTCACCTTCGAGCCGGTCCTGCTTGAAAGCTGGGACGTCAATGACGATGCCACCGAATACACGCTGCATCTGCGCAAGGGCGTGACCTGGAACAATGGCGATGCCTTCAACGCCGACGACGTGGTCGCCAATCTAAACCGCTGGTGCGAGAAGGGGGCTTCCGGCAACTCCATGGCCGCCCGCGTTGGCGCGCTGATCGACGCCAAGACCGGCAAGGCGAAGGATGGCGCGATAACCAAGGTCGACGACCACACGGTCAAGCTGAAGCTCAACGAAGCCGATATCGCCATCATACCCGGCCTCACCGACTATCCGGCGCTGGTCGTGCATCGCGACTTCGACAAGGACGGCGCCGATCCGATCAAGAAGCCGATCGGCACCGGAGCCTTCGAGCTGGTCTCCTACGATGTCGGCCAGAAAGCGGTCGTCAAGCGCCGCGAGAACGGCAAATGGTGGGGCGGCGAAGCGCCGCTCGATGGCGTCGAGTTCATCGACTACGGCACCGACTTCAACGCCACGCTGAACGCCTTCGATTCCGGCGAGGTCGACCTCGATTTCGAAACGCCGGCCGATTATATCGACCCGCTGGACAAGATGGGGCTGGTGAAGTCGGAGGTCGCGACGGCAACCACGCTCGTCGCCCGCACCAACGTCACGCATAAGCCCTATGACGACAAGCGGGTGCGCAACGCGCTGCAGATGGCGGTCGACAACAACCAGGTCATGCAGCTCGGATACAACGGCCGCGGTACGGTCGGCGAGAACCACCACGTCGCCCCGATCCATCCCGAATACTACCCGCTGCCCAAGAAGGAGCGCGACGCCGCCGGCGCCAAGAAGCTGATGGCGGAAGCCGGCCAGGCCGATTTCGAGCACGAGCTGATCACGGTCGAGGACGAGTGGCAGAAGAACACCGGCGACGCCATCGCCGGACAGCTGCGCGATGCCGGCATCAAGGTGAAGCGCACCGTGCTGCCCGGCTCGACCTTCTGGAACGACTGGACGAAGTATCCCTATTCCATGACCATCTGGTACATGCGCCCGCTGGGCGTCCAGGTGCTGGCGCTGGGCTACCGCTCGGGCGAAGCCTGGAACGAGACGGCCTTTTCCAACCCGGACTTCGACGCCAAGCTCAAGGACGCGCTGTCGCAGATCGACGTCGCCAAGCGCAAGGAGGTGATGAAGGACGTCGAGCAGATCCTGCAGGACTCCGGCGTCATCATCCAGCCTTTCTGGCAGAAGCTCTACTGCCACATGAACAAGAAGGTGAAGAACTATTCGATGCACCAGACCTATGAAATGGACTTCCAGAACGTCTGGCTGGATGCCTGAGCGCGCCTGGCCTTCATGAGCCGCAAAAAAGGCGATATGCAGGATGCGTGGTGGCAAGCGTGCCGCCACGCACCGAACCCCGGAGATCCTGCATGAAGCCGATAGTGCTTGCCGCTGTCTTCTCGATTGCCTTGCCCGGCGCCGTGCTTGCCGGGCCGGCCTCCAACGCCGTGAAGTTCTTCTATGTGCCTTCGGTGAAGTTCGAGGGAGACGCCAAATACCGCGACCGTTTCACCGAGCCGGTCACCAAGCTGTTCGAAGCCAACGACAAGGCGCAGAAGGAGAAGCCCGACGAGGTGTCCTGCCTCGACTTCGATCCCGGGCTCGACGCGCAGGATTTCGATCAGAAGACCCTGTCCAAGACGTTGAAGCTCACCGAGGCCGTCAATGGCGACACCGCCGAGGTGACGGCAAACTTCAATCTTTTCCCGGAAGGCGATGACTCCAAACGCGAAATGGTGTGGTCGCTGAAGAAAATGGACGGCAAGTGGAAGATCGCCGACATCAGCTCCAAGACCAGCAACTGGACGCTCAGCGCGCTGGAATGCGGCGCCTCGACGGAGTGATGCCGTGCTTCGCCGTCTTGTCCTCGCGCTGTCGAGCTTGTCGATGCTGGCCGCGGAGCTGAACGGCGGCGCCTCTGCGCAGGGGCTCTTCGGCGCGCCGCCGCCGAAAGCCTCATCGGGCGACAAGTCGCCGCCTGCGGTCGACACCTCGCCGCCTGCGGCCACGGCCCCGGAAAGCAAGCCGGCCGAACCGGCACCTGCCGCGCCCGTCCTGCCCGGATCGCCGACCGCGGTGGTGAAGCCCTTCTACGAGCATCTCGGGCTGGAGCTCGATCCGTCCCAGCGCAAGAACTTCACCGATCCGGCGAAAACCGTGCTCGACAAGAGCGATGCGCTGCGCGCCTCAGGGCAGGGCGAGTGCCTGGATCCCAACATGGCGCTCGACAATGCCGACTACGACAAGCTGGCGATAGACCGGAGTCTGCGCACCATCGAGGCCGTCAATGGCGACGAGGCCAAGGTGGTCGTCGCTTTCGTCGTCGAAGGCCACCAGCACCGGCTGGAATGGAAGCTGAAGAAGGTCGGCGGCGCCTGGAAAGTGTCGGATCTCCTGTCGGTGACCGGCGAATGGGCGCTCAGCCAGTATCAGTGCGAGTGAGCTGCCGATGAATGCGCCGCTGGGTCATTGCCGATGAGGATTCGCGCTTTGCTCGGGCTCGCGCTGGCTGCGGTGTGCATCGTTGGCGGCATCGGCACATGGCGTGCTGGAACGATGCTGATTGCCCGGGAGCCTCGTCAGGCCTTGACGGCGCCCGGCGATTTGCCTGTCGAGCGCGTCGCGCTCGATCAGCCTGGCACGCCCGAGCTTGTCGGCTGGGTGGCCGAGCGCAAGGGCAGCTGCGGCGCGATCGTCCTGTTGCATGGGCGCGGCGCCAACCGGTTGGCGAATGTGCAAAGGGCGAAAATGCTGTTCGATGCCGGCTATTCCGTGGTCCTCTTCGACCTGTCGGGTCATGGCGAGAGCGGCGGCACCGTCCAGGGCTTTGGCTACAGCGAAGGGCAGGACGCCGCCCGAATCCTGGCCTATGCAAGGCAGCGCTTTCCCGGCCAGAAAATCGGCGCGCTTGGCTCGTCGCTGGGTGCCGCGTCGTTTGTCTTTGCGACGCCGCAGGCACTGGCCGACGCCTATGTGCTCGAGCAGCTCTACGCGACCTTGCGCGAGACAACGGCCTGGCGCATGCCATTCCATGCCTTGCGCAGCCTGCAGGCCGATATCCTGCTGGCACAGATGTCCGTGCGGCTCGGCTTCGGCGCCGACGACGTCAGGCCTGTCGACCGTATCGGCAAGATCGGCAAACCGCTGATCCTGCTGGCAGGCCGTGCCGATCCCTTCATCGATCGCGGGCAGGTGGCGGCCTTGCATGATGCCGCACCCGCATCGCAGCTCGTCTGGTTCGAAGGCGCCGGCCATGTCGACCTGCTGCGCTACGATACGCCGCGTTATCGCGATGCGGTTCTGCCGTTCCTGTCAAAGAATCTCTGCCAGGCCGGCCATGTCTGAGCGCTCAACCCCTCCCGCGATAGGGCGCAACGCCGGTGTCGGGCAGCCATACATCCTTGGGGGGCGCGCCGGTCTGCCAGAAGACGTCGATCGGGATGCCGCCGCGCGGGAACCAGTAGCCGCCGACGCGCAGCCAGAGCGGCTTCGTGGCCTCGACGATACGGCGGCCGATCATCACGGTGCATTCCTCATGGAAGGCGCCGTGGTTGCGGAACGAGGTCATGAACAGCTTCAGCGACTTCGATTCCACCAGCGTCCGATCGGGCGCGTAGTCGATGACGATGTGGGCGAAGTCGGGCTGGCCGGTGACCGGGCACAGCGAGGTGAATTCCGGGCAGGTGAAGCGCACGATCGCCGGCGGCCCGTCGCCGCGCTGGAACGGCACGGTCTCCAGGACCGCCTGTTCGGGGCTTTGTGGCGTCTCGACGTGCTTGCCGAGCTGGGTGAGGTTCTTGGCGTCGGTCATCAATGGCTCCTTACCGCCGGTCCGAACCACAGTTCGAAGGTAGCGGGCGTAAACGAAGAACGAAGAAGGCACCGCAATTCTTTCGGGCGCGGCACATTTGGCGCGCTCATTAGCACAATTTGAAACGGCAGGAAGACGATGACCAGTAGCGATCCGCTTCTCCAACCTTACCAGCTCAAGCACCTGACGCTGAAGAACCGGGTGATGTCGACTAGCCATGAGCCGGCCTATTCCGAGGACGGCATGCCGAAGGAACGCTACCGGCTCTACCATGCCGAGAAGGCCAAGGGCGGCATGGCGCTGACGATGACGGCGGGCTCGGCGATCGTCTCGCGCGACAGTCCGGCAGCCTTCGGCAACCTGCATGTCTATGACGACGGGATCGTGCCGTGGCTGGCCGAACTGGCGGATGCCTGCCACGAGCACGACTGCAAGGTGATGATCCAGATCACCCATCTCGGCCGCCGCACCGGCTGGAACAAGGCCGACTGGCTGCCGGTGCTGTCGGCCTCGCCGGTGCGCGAGCCGGCGCACCGCGCTTTCCCCAAGACCATCGAGGAGTGGGATATCGAGCGCATCGTCGCCGACTACGCTTCGGCCGCGCAGCGCTGCCAGGCGGCCGGCCTCGACGGCATCGAGTTCGAATCCTACGGCCATCTGATGGACGGCTTCTGGTCGCCTTTGACCAATCATCGCGACGACGAGTTCGGTGGCTCGCTCGACAATCGCCTGCGTTTCACCGACATGGTGCTCGACGCGGTTCGCGCCGCCGTCGGCGAGAAATTCGTCGTCGGCATCCGCATGGTCGCTGACGAGGATTTCGAAAACGGCATCTCGAAGGAGGTCGGCATCGAGATCGCCAGGCGTTTGGCCAACTCCGGCAAGGTCGATTTTCTCAACATCATCCGCGGCACGATCGAAACCGATGCGTCGCTGACCAAGGTCATCCCGGTCACCGGCATGCGCTCATCCCCGCATCTCGAGTTCGCCGGCGAGGTGAGGGCGGCGACGAAGTTCCCGACCTTCCATGCCGCGCGCATCTCCGATGTCGCCACGGCGCGCCACGCCATCGCCACCGGCAAGCTCGACATGGTCGGCATGACGCGCGCCCACATCGCCGATCCGCACATCATTCGCAAGGTGATGGAAGGCCGCGAGCACGAGATCCGCCCATGCGTCGGCGCCACCTATTGCCTCGACCGCATCTATGAGGGCGGCGAGGCGCTTTGCGTCCACAACGCCGCGACCGGTCGCGAGGCGACCATTCCGCACATTATCGCCAAGAGCGAAGGACCGAAGAAGAAAGTCGTGGTGGTTGGGGCGGGCGCCGGTGGCCTGGAAGCCGCGCGCGTCGCGGCCGAACGCGGCCACCAGGTGACGGTGCTCGAAGCCTCCAGCCAGGCAGGCGGGCAGGTGAGGCTCGCCACCCAGAACCCGCGCCGCAAGGAACTGATCGGCATCATCGACTGGCGCCTCGCGGAACTCGAGCGTCTTGGCGTCGAGATCCGCTACGACACCTGGGCCGAGAAGGACGATGTGCTGGCGCTGGCGCCGGACGTGGTGATCGTGGCGACGGGCGGCATGCCGCAGAACCCGCCGCTGACGGCCGGCGACAATCTTGTGACCTCGAGCTGGGACATCATGGCCGGCAGCGTCAAGCCGGCCGAGAACGTGCTGCTCTATGACGACAATGGCGGCCATCAGGGCATGGGCGCTGCCGAACTCATCGCCAACGGCGGCTCGAAGCTGGAACTGGTTTCGCCGGAGCGGTTCTTCGCGCCGGAAATGGGCGGCATGAACCACGTGCCCTATATGCGCGCCTTCCACGAGAAAGGCGTCACCGTCACCATCAACACGAGGCTGCGTTCGGTGCGGCGCGAGGGCAACCAGCTCATCGCCGAGCTGTCGTCGGACTTCGCCGACGGCTGGCGCGCCGAACGGCGCGTCGACCAGGTGGTGGTCGAGCATGGCACGGCACCACTCGACGATCTCTACCTTGCGCTGAAGCCGCTGTCGAAAAATGGCGGCGCCGTCGACTATGAGCGTCTGGTGAATGGCGGCGACATTTTCCCCGCGCGCAATGCCGAAGGCAGCTTTGTGGTGTTTCGCATCGGCGACGCGGTCGCTTCGCGCAACATTCACGCCGCCATTTATGACGGCATCCGGTTCGGCATCAGGATCTGACTGACAGGCCGCGGCGCGAAATCGCGGCGGCAGGAACAGCGCCGGACAGGATCGCTGTATCGCTGGAGGTAGCTCTTTGCGGTCAGCCTGTCTCGCTGCCGGTGCTCAAAATTCATTTGTATATGCTTGTATGTATAACCAATGATCGGCTAGTCTCGCGGGCGAGGGCGGGCCGGCAAGGCCAAGGAGGATCGACATGCGCAATGCTTCCCTCTTCGACCTGTCGGGCAGGAAGGCGCTCGTCACCGGCGCCAGCCGCGGCATCGGGCGCGGCATCGCCGAGGCGCTGAGCGCGGCCGGCGCCGCTGTCGCCGTCACGGCGCGCAGCCTTGCCTCGCTGGAAGAGACAACGGCGGCGATCAGGGCCGCCGGCGGGCTTGCGCATGCCGTTGCCCTGGATGTCACCGACGTCGCCCGTTGCCGCGCCGCCACCGCCGAGGCTGCCAACCTGCTTGGCGGTCTTGATATCCTGGTCAACAATGCCGGCATGGAAGAGGTCAGGCCTTCGCTCGATGTCGATGAAGCGCTCTGGGACCGGATCGTCGACACCAATCTCAAGGGCGCCTTCTTCTGCGCCCAGGCCGCCGCCCGCCACATGCGCGATGCCGGACGGCCCGGCGCCATCATCAATTTGTGTTCGCTGACCTCCGAGGTCGGCATCCCCACAGCCGTGCCCTATGGCTCGTCGAAGTCGGGCCTGCTCGGCATGACGCGGGCGCTGGCGGCGGAATGGGCGGGTCTCGGGATCAGGGTCAACGCCATCGCGCCCGGCTACTTCAGGACGGCGATGACGGAAGTGTTCTACGCCGACGAGGCGTGGCAGCAATCGATGCTCGCCAAGATACCGCAGCACCGTTTCGGCGACCTGTCTGATCTGCATGGCATTGCGGTGTTCCTGGCCTCGGACGCCTCGGCCTACATCACCGGTCAGTCCTTTCCGGTGGATGGGGGCTTCCTTGCCTCGATCTGAGGCGCCGTGCGGTGGCCAGCCTGGCGGCAAGGCACAGAAAAATACTGGCGACCATTATACATACATGTATATACTTTTCCCGCGTTTCTGAGGAGCAGCCATGTCCGAGATCAGCTTCCACGACCTCTCATCCGCCAGCGCCGAACAGCGGGCGAGCCTGCTGAAGCGCGCCGAAGCCGACCTCTCGGTCTTCGTCGAGAAGGTTCGCCCGATCCTCGAGGCGGTCAGGACGGATGGCGACGCGGCCCTGCTCCGCTTCGTCAGGGACCTGGACAAGGCCGATGTGGCCGCGGGCAATCTGAAGGTCTCGGAGGCGGAGTTCGACGCGGCCTTCGGCAAGGTCGACAAGGATGTCATCGACAGCATCCGCTTCGGCATCGCAAACATCAGGCATTTCCATGAGGAACAGCGTCCCGAGACGATGTGGCTCAAGGAGGTCCGCCCGGGCGCCTATGCCGGCGACCGCTACACGCCGATCGCTTCCGTCGCGCTCTACGTTCCGCGCGGCAAGGGCGCCTTCCCGTCGGTGACCATGATGACCTCGGTTCCGGCGGTCATCGCCGGCGTGCCGCAGATCGCCATCGTGACCCCGCCGACAGCGGACGGTTCCGTCGATGCCGCGACCCTCGTCGCCGCCCGCCTCGCCGGGATCGAGACCGTCTACAAATGCGGCGGTGCGCATGCGGTCGCGGCCGTCGCCTACGGCACCGAGACGGTGAAGCCCGCGCTCAAGATCGTCGGGCCTGGCAGCCCCTGGGTGGTGGCGGCCAAGAGCCTGCTCTCCTCGATTATCGACACCGGCCTTCCGGCCGGTCCGTCGGAAGCGATCATCTTCGCCGACGACAGCGTCGACGGCGGCCTCGCCGCGCTCGACCTTCTGATCGAGGCCGAGCACGGACCGGATTCCTCCGCCTATCTCGTGACGCACAGCCGCAAGGTCGTCGACGCTGCCCTGGCAGCACTTCCGGAGCACTGGTCCCGTATGACCGAGCAGCGGGTCGAGTTTTCGCGCGCGGTGCTGACCGGCAAGCGCGGCGGCATCGTGCTGACCGCAACTCTGGAGGACAGCTACCGCTTCATCAACGACTATGCGCCCGAGCACCTCGAGATCCTGTCCAGGGAGCCGTTCGCGCATCTCGGCCACATCACCGAGGCGGCCGAGATCCTCATGGGCCCGCACACGCCGGTGACGCTCGCCAATTTCGTCCTCGGGCCGAATGCGGTGCTGCCGACCAGCCGCTGGGCACGCACCTACGGGCCGCTTTCGGTGACGGATTTCCTCAAGCGTTCATCGGTCGGCTATGTGACCTCGGCGGCCTATCCGGAGCTTGCCGGCCATGCCCGCAGGCTCGCGCGCTACGAAGGCTTCAGCTCGCATGAGAACGCGGTCTCGGAAATCCGCGACCGCTATCTCGGCGCCTGACGGGCCGGCGCGATGAAGGCCGCCAGACTCCATGGACCCGGCGACCTGCGTGTCGAGGACATCGCCGCGCCAGGTACTCCCGAGGCGGGCTGGGTGAAGCTCAATGTCGACGCCGCCGGCATCTGCGGTTCCGACCTCCACAATTTCCGCACCGGACAATGGATAAGCCGCGCGCCGTCGACGGCCGGCCACGAACTGACCGGCACGGTGGTGGCGGTCGGCGAGGGCGTCGGCACCGTCGCCGTGGGCGACCGGGTGGTCGCCGATTCCCGTTTCTGGTGCGGAGAATGCGCGCAATGCCGGGCGGGCAGGCGGCATCTGTGCGCTTCGCTGGGCTTCGTCGGCGAAGTATGCGACGGCGGCTTTGCCGAGGAGACGGTGCTGCCGGCGCGCCTGCTGCATGTCATCGACGCCGCGCTGGATGAAAGAGTTGCGGTCATGGCCGAGCCGCTCGCCGTCGGGCTGCATGCTGTGCGGCGCCTGCCCAGGACGGTAGGTTCGGTGCTTGTCGTCGGCTGCGGCACCATCGGCGGCCTGGCGGCGCTGCTCCTGTCGCGGACGTTCCCGGGCGGGGTGCTGATCGCCGACCGCAACAAGGCCCGCTGCGAGCGTGTCGCCCGGGTGACCGGCGCCACCATCGTCGACCTCGACCGCGAGGCCATCGCTGCTGCGACCGCCGATGCGCCTTTGCTTGCGGCCGTCGAGGCGACCGGCAGCATCGCCGCGCTCAACCAGTTGCTGGGTGTTCTGGGCTCCGGCGCGACCGTCGCGCTGGTCGGCATTTTCCACGGCCGCCTCGACATCGACCCCAACATGCTGGTCGAGCGCGAGATCGCCTTGCTCGGATGCCACGCCTTTGCCGATGAGCTGCCCGACGCCATCGGGATGCTGGCCGAGCTGTCCGGACCGCTGATCAGCCTGATCGATCGCGAGATCGGCCTGGACGATGTTCCCGCCGCTTATGAGCGTCTTTTGGCGGGGCAGGGCGACGGCTTGAAAACCATTATCCGGCTGCGGCAGCCTGCCGGCACTTGATTTCCGATGCTTGCCGGAAAGGACTTTTGAAAAATGAGTGCTTTGCCCGATACGGCCAGCCCCCTCTACGAGAAGGTCAAGGACTATATCCTGACCAACATCGGAACCGGCAAGTGGAGCAAGGACCGCAAGCTGCCGTCCGAGAATGAATTCGTCGCCGCGCTCGGTGTGTCGCGCATGACCGTCCATCGCGCCTTGCGCGAATTGACCTCGGCCGGCTTTCTGATCCGGCTGCAGGGCGTGGGGACATTCATCGCGCCGCCCAAGCCACAATCAACGCTGATCGAGATCAACAACATCGCGGCCGAGATCGTCGCGCGCGGCAACAGGCATCGCTCGGAGGTTCTCGTCCTCGAAGGGATTACGCCGACCAAGGAGCTCTCGCTGTCCTTCGAATTCGCCAAGCGCGCGGCGCTTTATCATTCGGTGGTCGTCAACTTCGAGAACGACCTGCCCGTGCAACTGGAAGAGCGCTTCGTCAATCCGAGCCTGATCCCGGACTATGACAAGCAGGATTTCTCGAAGACGGCGACCTACGATTACCTGATGCAGAAGACGCCGGTGACCGAGGTCGAGCATATCATTTCCGCGGTTCCCGCCGATGCCGAGACGGCGCGGCACCTCGCCATCGACATCGGCGCCTGCTGCCTTCTCCTGCATCGCCGGACATGGACGGGCGCGGTCGTCGCCACAATCAGCAAGTTGACCTATGTCGGCAGCCGCTACTCGCTCGGCAGCCGCTATTCTCCATCGCGCAAGACGTGAGACGGCCGGGACTATTCCCCTTGGCGCCAGTTATGAGTGGAGCCCGCCCAAATGCCGCCAAGAGCGCGGAAATTAGCCTCTCCAACTTGTATATGCATGTATGTATTTTAGCCTTGACATCCATCGTCGCCGACGTTGAATATCGTTTCGCTTCCGTCGACGTGGCAGGTAAGACGCCGAGGCACAGTGCCGCAAGAAGCAGAAGCCGCATTCTCGCCAGACAGGAAGTTTGGTTCAAAAAAGCGCTCTGAATCATCAAAGGGGAACAAAGATGATGCGTAACCTCACAGCACAATTCCGTGCGCTCGTGGTGGCGGCCACCGTCGGCTTCGCCCCGCCGGCCCACGCCGCCGATACGGCCATTCCCGCGACGCCCGAGGCTGGATCGTTCAAGATCGGCATCGAGCCATGGCTGGGCTACGGCCAGTGGCATGTCGCCGAAGCAAAGGGCCTGTTCAAGGCGAGCGGTCTGTCGGACGTCCAGATCGTCAACTTCACCGAGGACAAGGACATCAACGCCGCCCTGGCAAGCGGCCAGCTCGACGCGGCGAACATCGCCACCCACACCGCGATGGGCATGGTTGCGGCGGGCCTGCCGGTTAAGATCGTGCTGCTGCTCGACGTCTCGATGGCGGCCGACGCCATGATCGCCGGCAAGGACGTCAACTCCGTCGCCGATCTCAAGGGCAAGCAGGTCGCCTTCGAGGAAGGCACGACCAGCGACATCCTGCTGAAATACGCGCTCGCCAAGAACGGCATGTCGATCGCCGACGTCCAGCCGGTGCCCATGCCGGCGGCGGATGCCGGCAGCGCGCTGATTGCCGGCCGCGTCCCGGTCGCGGTCACCTATGAGCCTTATCTCACCACGGCCAGGGCGCAGAACAAGGACGTCAAGCTTCTCTTCACCGCCGGCGAGGATCCCGGCCTGATCAGCGACGTGCTGGTGGTGCGCGACGAGGTCATCAAGTCGCGGCCCGGCCAGGTGCTTGCCATGATCAAGGCCTGGGATGCCGCGCTCGCGGACTACAAAGCCGACACGCCCGGCGGCCGCGCCATCATCTCCAAGGCGGTCGGTTCGAGCGTCGAGGACCTCAACACCGCCTTCGACGGCGTGCGTTACTATTCGCTGGCCGAGAACAAGGACGCCCTGACCGGCGATTTTTCCACCAAGACCTTCGCCGACGTCGAGGCCGCCGCCAAGAATGCCGGCCTGCTTCAGGCCGACGTGACGCCGGAGCAGATGATCGACCCGGCCTTCGTCAAAGCCGCGCAGTAGGCCGGGCCGTGACGGCCGCCGAGATGTCCGACAAGCCTGCCGGCAAAGCGAGCCCGCCTGGCCCGGCGACGGGACCCGCCGCCAGGCAGGCGATGCGCCGCCGCCGATCCTCCGGGATCGGCGCGCCGATCGCGCGCTCCCGCTTCCTGATCATCGCAGTGGCGGTCTTTGCCGGCCTCGGCCTGGCATGGTGGGCGGCGACGGGCCTCGACCTGGTCAAGCCTATCTTCCTGCCGTCGCCCGCCAGCGTGGCGACACAGCTCGGCAAGCTCTGGACCGACGGCACGCTGCTCACCGATCTCAAGGCCTCGATCTACCGCATTTCGGTCGGCTTTCTCATCGCCTCGGCGCTCGCTATTCCGATCGGCGTGCTGATCGGCAGCTTCCGGACCTGGGAAGCGGCCATCGAGCCGCTGGTCGATTTCATCCGCTACATGCCGGTGGTCGCCTTCGTGCCGCTCTCCATTCTGTGGGCGGGCACGAGCGACTCGCAGAAATTCCTGATCATCTTCATCGGCACTTTCTTCCAGCAGGTGCTGATGATCATGGACAACGTCAAGCGCGTGCCGGCCGACTTCGTCGGTCTCGGCAGGACGCTCGGCCTGCCGGATCGCAAGATCCTGACGCGCATCGTGGTGCCCAGCGCCTTGCCGGGCATCTGGGATACGCTTCGCATCAGCCTGGGCTGGGCCTGGACCTGGCTCGTGCTGGCCGAGCTCGTCGCCGCGACGTCAGGCCTCGGCTATCGCATCACCGTCTCGCAGCGCTATTTCCAGACCAACACCATCATCGGCTACATCCTTCTGCTCGGCATTCTCGGCCTGATCACCGACCAGGTCATGAAGGCGCTGGGCAAGGTGCTGTTCCGCCAGGACAGCCGTTCATGACGAGGTCCGGCCGATGAATTCCCCCAAATTGCGGATCAAGGGCCTCCACAAGAGTTTCGGCACCGGAGCGCGGCGCACCGAAGTGCTGCGCGACATCAACCTCAACCTCGCCGACAATGAATTTGTGTCGCTGGTCGGCACGTCCGGCTGCGGCAAGAGCACGCTGCTGTCGATCGTCGCCGGACTGCAGGATTTCGACTCGGGCGAACTCGACATCGACGGGTCGCCGATCCTGAAGCCGGGTCTCGATCGCGGCGTTGTCTTCCAGTCCTATACGCTGCTGCCCTGGCTTACGGCGCAGCAGAACATCGAATTCGCTCTCAAGGCCGCCGGCCACGACCGCGCCACATGCCGCAGGATCGCGCTTGAGCATCTCGACCTGGTCAAGCTGCCGCACTCGGCCAATCTCTATCCATCCGAGCTTTCGGGCGGCATGAAGCAGCGCGTCGCCATTGCGCGCGCGCTTTCCTACCGCCCCAAGATGCTCTTGATGGACGAGCCCTTCGGTGCGCTCGATGCCCTGACCAGGCATCAGATGCAGGAACTCCTGACCCAGATCTGGGAAGAGCACAGGCTGACCGTGCTCTTCGTCACCCACGACGTCGAAGAGGCCGTCTACCTGTCCGACCGCATTGTCGTGATGGGCATCGGCCCGGGGCGCATCATGCGGACTTTTGACGTCGACATCGAGCGCCCGCGCCGCGAAGAGGTCATGGAGAGCCCCGCTTTCATGGACCTGCAGCGCAATGTCCACAAGGCCATTCGCGAAGCCTCCAGGCGCCCCGAAATGGCTTAGGCGCGTGTCGTGCGGTCAACCAACCTGTAGCGCGCAACGGACCTTTGCAAGGAGAGCCACCTGCCGCTCTGGTCCGTTGCGCGCCGCGCCCGGTCGGTTTCGCCGGCCGTGCGATTTCAAAACAGCTTGGCGGTCGCCATGCAAAACACGGTGATGACCAGCAATCCGCCCGCAATGCGGTCGCCTCTGGTCATTTTCGCCCGAAGTTGGGTCTGCGTCGCTTGATCGGCGCCAGTCAGCTGCCTGCTGGCGGAGGCGACGAGCGCGCCCTGCACGCCGGCGGCGATCAGCGCGGTCAAGATGCCGAGCGCCAGCGCCTTCTCCATTGGGCCGAACGCGCCCTCATGGAAGAAATACCAGAGCAGTATGCCGGTCAGGAAAACCAGACCGGAGGCGCCGAGTTGGGGCCGGATGAAGCGCTCCGCCTTTATCTCCGGATCGCGGGCGACCGCAATGGTCGTGCCGGCCCAGAACACGCCGGCCATGACGTGCAGGCCGATGACGACGATATAGACATATTGCATGACCGCATTCCTCTCTATCGCCCGCCGCACGCGTCGCTGCCCTGTCACGACGCCATCAATAAGACAAAGTTAGATATCTAACGATTAGATGTCAACTCATGAAGCCGAGTTTCACGTGCCCATTGCTTGCTCTACTGTCACGTCATGACACCGTTTGACCGCCCGCCTGTCGGCATGAATCTCGCCCGCACCTCGAAAGTGGTGGCGCAGGCCTTCGATGCCGCGCTGGTCGAGGCCGGCGGCACCCTGCCGGTCTGGCTGACCTTGCTGTCGGTCAAGTCGAAGGAACTCGCCAACCAGCGCGAGCTTGCCGGCATGATCGGCATCCAGGGCGCGACGCTGACGCATCACCTCAACGCCATGGAGGCGCAAGGGTTGCTGACGCGCCGCCGCGATCCGGAAAACCGTAGGGTCCATCAGGTGGCGCTGACGGAAGCCGGCGAGGCGCTGTTCGAAAAATTGCGCCTCGCGGCGGTCGCCTTCGACAGGCGGCTGCGGGCTGGTATTCCCGATGACAGGCTGGCGGAATTCGCCGAGGTGCTGGCGATGCTGAGACGGAATGCCGAACCGCTTCAGTCGTACCCCGGTATCGCGCCGAAGGCGTAGTGGCGCAGCTTGAGCGCAGCGATCAATGCGGTGAGATTCGCCTTGCCGTCGAAGACGTCCTGGAACATCTCGTCATGCATGAGCAGGATCAGCTTGTTCGGCCTGGCGAAATGGCCGTAGCCGAACAGATGGTCGATCTCGCTCACCAGATGGTCGACGCTCTGCACCGGCTTGCCGCTGTCCTCATGCACCCATTCGTGGTCCCAGCCATATAGAGAAGCCCGACGCCGCGACGAATTCGTAATCCGGATCCTCGCGTCCGGCCTCGGCCAGTCCGAGTGAATTGTCGTCTTTGGAGTAGCTTGGCAGCCGGAACACATCGCGTCCGGGCAGGCGTGCGTGCACGGCCGGTGTCAGCCCGAGCACGACATTGGCCCGCAGCATGTCGGCGACCACGCCCTCCGTGTCGCCGTAGAAATGCCGGTAGTGATTATAGGCATGGCTGTAGCTGTGGTTGCCGATCGTCACCAGCGGCATCGATTTCGCCCGCCGCAGCTGCGCCCGGCTGGTGGCGTTGGCCTCGGCATGCATGCCGACCATGAACAAAGTCGCCGGCACCTGCTGGGCCTGCAGCACGTCGAGGATGTTGCTGGTGCCGTTCAGCGGGCCGTCGTCGAACGTCAGATAAATGGTCCGATCGGCGGCCAAGGCGGGCGATGCGACAAGCAGCAGGAATGGCAGGATATAACGAAACGGCATTCGCAAAACCCATTTGCGATCCCGATAGGCCGCCATAACGCACGGTTGTGTCAAGCTTGTCGGCGAAAGCGTTAGCCCAAACTGCCCTGCAGCACTTTGAGCTTCGTCTTCTTCGGGCTGCGCGCCGCCAGCCATTCGCGCGCCTTGTCCTGCGGCATCGGGAAGGCGATCGAATAGCCCTGCACCTGGTCGCAGCCGATCGCCATCAGCGAGTCGAGTTCGGCCTCGGTCTCGGCGCCCTCCGCGACGATCGAGATGCCCAGCCCCCTGGCAAGCTCGGTGATGGCGCGCACGATCTTGGTGTTGTCGCCGTTCTCGTTGATGTTCTGGACGAAGCGGCGGTCGATCTTCAGCCGGTCGATCTCGTTGGGGTTGACGTGGCTCAGTGAAGCGTAGCCGGTGCCGAAATCGTCCAACTCCAGATGCACGCCGGCGGCGCGGATGTGGCGGAGCTTCGAGGCGATCCCGGTCTTCTCGTCGTCGAGGATGACGGATTCGACGATCTCCAGCGAAAGCTTCTGCGGCGCCAGCCCGGCGCGCTCCAGCGTGCCGAACAGGAACGTGTCGAAATCGGGCTCGCGAAGCTCGGTGCCGGAGACATTGACGGCGATGCGCCCGAAATCGATCCCGGCGCGGTCCCATTCGGCGGCCTCGTTGATCGCCTTGCCGATGACGATCCGGCCGATATCCGGCATGAACCCGCATTTCTCGGCGACGGGAATGAACTCGCCGGGCGAGATCATGCCGCGCGTGGCGTGCTTCCAGCGCACCAGCGCCTCGATGCCGCTGATCTTGCCGCTGGTCAGCGACACCTGCGGCTGGAAATAGACCTCGAAGCTCTTGTCGGCGATCGCCGTGCGGATGTCCTGTTCGAGCTGCTTGCGGTAGTCGAGCTCGCGCCGCAGCTCCTCCGAGAAGAAGGAGAAGTTGCCGCCGCCGAGCTTCTTGGCGGAATAGAGGGCGAGGTCGGCATGGACGAGCAGGTCCTGCGCATTGTCGGCGTCGATTGGATAGACGGCGATGCCGGCGCTGGCGCCAGGCATGATGGTCGTGCCCTGGAAGGTGATCGGCTCGTTGATGTCGCCAAGGATGCGCTTGGCCAGCGCATGGATGTCCTCGGTGGTGCCGGCCCCGTTGAGGATCATGACGAACTCGTCGCCGCCAAGCCGCGCGCACAGGTCCGACGCGCGGCAGGAATCGCGCATGCGCTGCGCCGTCACCACCAGCACATAGTCGCCGGCGGCGTGTCCGAGCGTATCATTGATCTGCTTGAAGCGGTCGAGATCGAACTGGACCACCGCCAGGCGTTCGCGGCGCCGGTGCGCCCCCTTGATCAGGGTGTCGAAATGGTCGGTCAGGAAGGTGCGGTTATGAAGGCCGGTCAAGCCGTCATGCACGGCGATAAAGGCCATGGAGTTGCGCGCATCGACCAGCTCGCGCGTCTTGCGCAGGATAGCGTTGGACATCGGCCGGAAGATGAACAGCGCTACCAGCACAATGACGCCGAGGGTAGCGAAGAACAGCGTGCGGTGCAGGTCGAGGATGCTGCTGGATTTTTCGTCGGCGAAGGCGCTAATGCGCTGGGCGAGAGCGGCATAGCCGGACATCGTCGCATTGGCGACGGAAGCGTCGAGCCCGGCGCGTTCTCCGCCGGCCTTGTAGCCGTCGCTCTGCATGCCGAGCTGCGACGCGAGGGACGAGATAAGTCTGTCGCCATTGGCGACGAGGCCGACCGAGAAATAATCGAGGTGGAACGGCTTGTTGAACAGCACATACTCGATCGACTTCGGATCGTTGCGTGCCGGCGACAGCGGATCGGCGCCGGTCTCCTTGAGCAGCCGGTCGTAATTGGTCTCGAACTCGCCCGTCGCCTGCTTGAGTGCGGTGACCAGCGCCGGCTGCTTGTCGCGCGAGGCAGCACCCGTGGCGCTTGCCAGGAAGACGATGCGCTGCGACAGCGCCTTCTGCGTCGAGACGATATCGAGCAGCGCGTCATTATGCTGCTGCTGCGCCATCAGCTGCTGCAGAAGAATGAAGGAGGCCACCACCATGGCGGCAATGATCGTGAGCGCCAGCCAGTAGCCGGTCTTGATGAGCAGGATCAGCTTGCGTGAAACGCTATGCACTGGCTGCTGCGACATAACTTGAGTGACCCCTTCGGTCGACGGATTCCTGCCTTGGAACTCGTGGCGGGAAGACGTTTGCCTTGAAAGGGTTAACAGCTCGGCAAGTGTGGCCAGTCGCGATCGCAGCGGCGCGACAAAGCTCGCAAGATGGTTAGCACGTCCTTTCCTGCACACTCCATTTTTATATGCATCCTCGTACAGGATTGCGACCGGGCTTTCACGACGCCACCGAAGCGGTCGCTTTTGCGATGGATTTTTTGCAGCCGTGGCGCGACAGTCCGGCCTCGAACCGAACAGGGCCGGACCCATGAGCAAAGCATTCCTTTCCCATATCGACAGCGAGCTCCAGGGCCTGAAATCGGCCGGGCTCTACAAATCCGAACGGGTGATTTCCTCCATGCAGTCCGCCGAGATCGAGGTCGGCGGCGAAAAGGTGCTGAACTTCTGCGCCAACAACTATCTCGGCCTTGCCGACAGCCTGGACCTGCGCGACGCGGCAAAGCATGCGTTGGATCGCTACGGCTACGGCATGGCTTCGGTGCGCTTCATCTGCGGCACGCAGGAAGAGCACAAGGATCTTGAGGCGACGATCTCCTCCTTCCTCGGCATGGAGGACACCATCCTCTATTCTTCCTGCTTCGACGCCAATGGCGGCCTGTTCGAGACGCTGCTCGGCGAGGAGGACGCCATCATCTCCGACGCCTTGAACCACGCCTCCATCATCGACGGTGTGCGGCTCTCCAAGGCCAAGCGCTTCCGCTACGCCAACAACGACATGGCCGATCTCGAAGCGCGGCTGAAAGAGGCGAAGGACTGCCGTTTCCGGCTAATCGCCACCGACGGCGTGTTTTCGATGGACGGCATCATCGCCAACCTGAAGGGCGTGTGCGATCTGGCCGAAGAATACGACGCTATGGTCATGGTGGACGACAGCCATGCCGTCGGCTTCGTCGGCAGGAACGGCCGCGGCTCGGCTGAGCATTGCGGTGTCGAGGGCAGGGTGGACATCATCACCGGCACGCTGGGCAAGGCGCTGGGCGGCGCCTCCGGCGGCTACACGTCCGGCAAGAGGCAGGTGGTCGACTGGCTGCGCCAGCGCTCGCGGCCCTATCTCTTCTCCAACACGCTGATGCCGGCCATCGCCGGCGCCTCGATCAAGGTGTTCGAGCTGATCCGCCGTGGCGACGCGCTGCGCGAGCGCCTATATGCCAATGCGGATCGCTTCCGCTCCAAGATGGGTAAGCTCGGCTTTACGCTTGCCGGAGCCGACCATCCGATCATCCCGGTGATGCTGGGCGATGCCGCACTGGCGCAGGAGATGGCGCAGCGCATGCTGAAGCGCGGCATCTACGTCATCGGCTTCTCCTTCCCGGTGGTGCCGAAAGGCCAGGCGCGCATCCGCACCCAGATGTCGGCCGCCCATTCCAGCGCCGATATCGACCGCGCGGTCGAGGCATTCGGCGAGGTCGGCAAGGAACTGGGCGTGATTTCGTGAACGGCTGGCGCTGAAAAAAGGTACCGGATCAAGCGATTCAAGGAACAAAAGAATGTCCAACATGATGAAGGCGCTGGTGAAGGCAAAGGCCGAGCCGGGCATCTGGATGGAAGAGGTGCCGGTGCCGGAGATCGGCCCCAACGACGTGCTGATCAAGGTCAGGAAGACCGCGATCTGCGGCACCGACGTCCACATCTACAATTGGGACCAGTGGGCGCAGAAGACTGTGCCGGTGCCGATGGTGACCGGCCATGAATTCGTTGGCACGGTCGCGGATTTCGGCGCGGCGGTCACCGAATACAAGGTCGGCCAGCGCGTCTCCGGCGAAGGCCACATCGTCTGCGGCCATTGCCGCAACTGCCGCGCGGGCAGGGGCCATCTATGCCGCAACACGCTGGGCGTCGGCGTCAACCGCCCCGGCGCTTTCGGTGAATATATGGCCATCCCGCAACACAATGTCGTGCCGATCCCGGACGACGTTCCGGACGAGATCGCCGCTATCTTCGATCCGCTGGGCAATGCCGTGCACACGGCATTGTCCTTCGACCTGGTCGGCGAGGACGTGCTGGTCACCGGCGCCGGCCCGATCGGCATCATGGGCGCGCTGGTCGCCCAATGCGTCGGCGCGCGAAAAGTCGTCATCACCGACATCAACCCTGTCCGGCTGGATCTGGCGCGCAAGCTCGGCGTCCAGCACGTCGTCGACGCCTCGAAGGAGAAGCTGCGCGACGTCATGCCCTCGATCGGCATGAGCGAAGGGTTTGACGTCGGCCTGGAGATGTCGGGCGCCGCCCCCGCCTTCCGCGACATGATCGACACCATGAACAATGGCGGCAAGATCGCCATCCTCGGCATCGCGCCCACCGGCTTCGAGATCGACTGGAACAAGGTCATCTTCAAGATGCTGCATCTCAAGGGCATCTACGGCCGCGAGATGTTCGAGACCTGGTACAAGATGATCGCGCTGGTGCAGGGGCCGTTGGATGTGTCGGGGCTGATCACGCACCGGATTGGGATCGATGATTTTCAGATCGGCTTCGATGCAATGCGGAGCGGCAGTTCCGGCAAGGTGGTGATGGACTGGTAGGGGCGCTTCGACGGAGACGTCGAGTTCCTTCGCCAGCCTATCAGCCCTTTTCTTCCAAGGCCTCCTCCAGCGCCGCGACCCCCGTCACGATCGCGGTGCGCTCCGCCTCGCTCAACCTCTCCAGCAACTCCCTCTCAAACGCCTTCGCCAGCGGCACCATCTCACGATAGGCGGCGAGCCCCGCCTTGGTCAGCGCCAGTAGTTCCACGCGCCGATCATTGTCATCGGGCGTGCGCGTAAGCCAGCGCCGGCGTTCCAATTCGGCGACCGCTCGCGATACCTTGGTCTTGTGCATGGCCGATTGCTCGCCGAGCTCTGTCGCCGTCATCGTGCCGCGTTGGCCGAGGCCTGAGAGCGTGCGCCATTCCGGCCGCGTCAGGCCGTGGCGCTCCTTGTAGATGCGGGAGAACTCGCGGCTGACGGTGTCCGCAAGCCGGTAGAGACGGTACGGGAGAAAGCTTTCCAGTTCGAGGATTTCAGGTTCCATGAAGCGCTCTCCGGGATGCAGCGCGCCGTTGATAGTTACATTTTCGATGGTTACAAATGAAACCAGTTTGGTCAACATCGCCGGCAGGGCCGCGTCTCGAGACGCTGGCAAGCCGGGATCAGGGAGGATCGGATGGCCTTTTCCTACATGCCGGGCTTTGGCAATGATTTCGAGACCGAGACGCTGCCTGGCTCGCTGCCGCAGGGCCGCAACTCGCCGCAGCGGCCAGCCTACGGCCTCTATGCCGAGCAGCTCTCCGGCTCGCCCTTCACCGCGCCGCGCGGTACCAATGAGCGTTCCTGGCTTTACCGCATCCGCCCGAGCGTCAAACATACCGACCGCTTCAAGGGCGCGAGCTATCTTTTGTGGAAGACGGGCCCCAACATTGGCGATCATGAACTGGCGCTCGGCCAATACCGCTGGAACCCGACGCCCATGCCCATCGAGCCGACGGACTTCATCTCCGGCATGCGAACCTTCACCACGGCCGGCGACGCGGTCGGCCAGTCCGGCATGGCCGCCCATGTCTATGTCGCCAATCGCTCGATGACCGACGACCATTTCTTCAACGCCGACGGTGAGTTGCTGGTCGTGCCGCAGGTCGGCGCGTTGCGCTTCGTCACCGAAATGGGCGTGATCGAGCTTCGGCCCGGCGAGATCGCCGTGCTGCCGCGCGGCCTGGTCTTCAAGGTCGAGCTCGCCGACAAGGAGGCGCGCGGCTATGTCTGCGAGAACTACGGCGCCAAGTTCACCATGCCCGACCGCGGCCCGATCGGCGCCAATTGCCTGGCCAATCCGCGCGACTTCAAGACGCCCTGCGCCTGGTTCGAGGAGAAGGAGACGCCGTGCCGGCTGATCGTCAAATGGTGCGGCTCTTTCCACGTCACCGAGCTTGGCCATTCGCCGCTCGACGTCGTCGCGTGGCACGGTAACTACGCGCCCTACAAATATGATCTGGCGACGTTTTCGCCGGTCGGCGCCATCCTGTTCGACCACCCCGACCCGTCGATCTTCACCGTGCTGACGGCGCCGAGCGGCGAGGAGGGCACGGCCAATGTCGACTTCGTCATCTTCCCGCCGCGCTGGCTGGTGGCGGAAAACACGTTCCGGCCGCCCTGGTACCACCGCAACATCATGAGCGAGTTCATGGGACTGATCCAGGGCCAGTACGACGCCAAGGAGGAAGGCTTCGTCCCCGGCGGCATCAGCCTGCACAACCAGATGCTGGCGCACGGGCCGGACGCTTCCGGATTCGAGAAGGCGATCCGCGCGGACTTGAAGCCGGTCAAGCTCGACAACACCATGGCCTTCATGTTCGAGACGCGTTTCCCGCAGATGCTGACGCGCTATGCCGCCGAGCTCGGCACCTTGCAGGAGAACTATATCGACTGCTGGGCCGACCTGAAGAAACGTTTCAACGGCACACCGGAGGGCGACTGGTCTTGAGCGCCGAAGCAGCGGACCGACTCGTCCTGCTCGGCTCCAAGGGCGGTCCGGCGTTGCGGCCGGGCGGGCCATGGCCGAGCTCTTCGCTGCTGGAACTCGGTGGGCGTAACATCGTCGTCGATTGCGGGCTGGGCGTCACGCGCGGCCTGGCCGATGCCGGCATCAGCCTCAAGGCGCTCGACCTGATCTTCATCACGCATCTCCACTCGGACCATGTTCTGGAACTCGGGCCGCTGATCCACACCGCCTGGACCGCGGGCCTGGCGACGCCGGTGACCGTTTTCGGGCCGCCCGGCACCGGCCGTTACTGGCAGCGGTTCTGCCAGGCGATGGAGTTCGACATCGAGATCCGCATCGTCGACGAGGGTCGTCCGGATATCCGCGAACTGGTCTCCATCAAGGAATTCGGCGAGGGCGCCATCCTGGAGGAGGAAGGACTGACAGTGACGGCGCTGCGCGTCGACCATCCGCCGGTGACCGAATGCTTCGCGCTACGTTTCGAGCATGGCGGTAGAAGCGTGGTTTTTTCCGCCGACACGGCCTTCTTTCCGCCGCTGGCCGGCTTTGCCAATGAGGCCGACATTCTCGTCCATGAGGCCATGCTGGAACAAGGTTTGGAAAGGCTCGTCGCCCGAACCGGCAACGGCGCGCGGCTGCGCGAGCACCTCTTCGCCAGCCACAGCCTCGCCGAGGATGCCGGCCGCATCGCCAGCGATGCCGGCGTGCGGCGGCTGGTGCTCAACCACCTCATTCCGGCCGACGATCCAGCGATCGGCGAAGCCGATTGGGTCACCGCTGTCAGGAAATCTTGGGCCGGTGACTTGACGATTGCCCGCTACGGCCTTGTTGTGGGGTTAGGGAGTGACAATGGCTGACGTAGAGCTTTGGGACGAGGTTAATAAATCCGGGGCGGCATCGTCGGCGCAGCTTTCCCTGTTCCTGGACAGCGTGCAGGACCTACCGTCCTTTGTCCGCTTCATCGATGCGCTGCACAAGGACCGCGCGGATGCGGACCGCAAGGAGGCGGGAAGGTCCGCCGGATCCCATTCAAGCTGGAATGGGTGGGAAAACGGTTCAATAGCAGATTTCCTTGAAGCCGCAGTCGCCTGGGCCACCACCTGGACCGACGACAGCCGTCGTGGTGATCCAGCGCATCTTGCGGATGACAATCCCTGGAAGGCGGCGGCGAGAATTATCTATGCCGGCAAATACTACGAATAACGATCGGGAGGACTGATGAAGCTTGCCACCTTGAAGAACGGGACGCGCGACGGAAAGCTGGTCGTGGTCTCGCGTGATTTGACGCGGTTCACCGACGCCTCCTTCCTTGTGCCGACGCTGCAGGCGGCGCTCGACGACTGGCGCCGCATTGCCCCTCATCTCGCGACGTTGGCGGAATCGCTCGAGACCAACGCCGTCCCGTCGGAGCGTTTCCACGAACACAACGCGCATTCGCCGTTGCCGCGCGCCTATCAGTGGGCGGACGGCTCGGCCTATGTGAACCACGTCGAACTCGTGCGGAAGGCGCGCGGCGCCGAGATGCCGGCAAGTTTTTGGACCGACCCGCTGATCTACCAGGGCGGCTCGGACTCCTTCATTGCGCCGCGCGATCCGATCCGCGTGGCGGACGAGGCCTTCGGCATTGACATGGAAGCGGAGGTCGCCGTGATTGTCGACGACGTGCCGATGGGCGCGAGCCTGGAAGAGGCGAGGGAGGCGATCCGCCTCGTCATGGTGGTCAACGACGTGACGCTGCGCGCCATCACCGGCCCGGAGCTGGCCAAAGGCTTCGGCTTCTTCCAGTCGAAACCGTCTTCCGCATTCTCACCTGTCGCTGTCACGCCCGACGAGCTGGACGATGCCTGGGATGGCGGCAAGGTCAGCCTGCCGCTGCTCGCCGATCTCAACGGCAAGCCCTTCGGACGCGCCAATGCCGGCATCGACATGACCTTCGACTTTCCGGCATTGATCGCGCACGCTGCGAAAACCCGGCCGCTTGCCGCCGGAACCATCATCGGCTCCGGCACCGTCTCCAACAAGCTGGACGGCGGGCCGGGCAAACCCGTCTCGGCCGGCGGCGCCGGCTATTCCTGCATCGCCGAGCTGCGCATGATCGAGACCATCGAGAGTGGCGAGCCGAAGACGCCGTTCCTGCGTTTCGGCGACACGGTGCGCATCGAGATGAAGGACAAGGCCGGCCATTCGATCTTCGGCGCCATCGAGCAGAAGGTCGAGAAATACGTCAAATAGGCGCGGGCCGGGGGAGGAGGCCGAAACGGTGACTCTGCTCAAGCATCTGCGCCGCATGGCCCGCAACAATCTGTGGTCGAACGACCGGCTCTACCGCGCCGTGCTCGCGCTGAAGCCCGGCGAGTTCGAGGCCGGGCGCGTCAGCTTCTTTCCGTCGATCCGGGAGACGCTCAACCACATCCTCGCGGTCGACCTTCTTTATTTCGACTTCCTGACCGATGGCGGTCTCGGCGCCGCCGCCTATGACGACTTCGTACCGTTCGACGGCGCGGCAAGCCTTGCCGAGGCGCAGGCAGATTTCGACCGCAGGCTTGTCGCCTTCTGCGACGGCCTGTCGGAAGCCGATCTCGACCGGCGCGTCATCACCGACAGACGCGAGGACGGCAAGATCCCCGAACGCATCGGCGACATCCTCGCGCATGTCTTCCTGCACGACATCCATCATCGCGGCCAGGTGCATGCGATGCTCTCGGGCACTTCGGTAGCGCCGCCGCAATTGGATGAGTTTTTGCTCGATTACGACATTAAGCTCAGGAAGGACGAGGTCGAGCGGCTGGGGTTGTGAACGAGCGAAGCCATTTCGGGAATTATCGTAGTTACAAAAATTGTTGACTTAATTATTGTAGGTACATAAATTCAGATGAAGATCGTTTGGGATGAACCGAAACGGTTGGCCAACATCGACAAACACGGCTTGGATTTCGCTGCGTTGGACGACGAGTTTTTCCTTGCGTCGACGATCCGCGCAGCCGAAGCCGGTCGTTTCATGGCGATTGGCCGGATAGTTAGCGGCGTGGTTGCCGTGGTCTTTGCCCGGCTTGGCTCCGAAGGCATCTCGATTGTTTCGATGCGGCCGGCCAACCAGACGGAAAGGAGATTGTTCGATGGCGAAAACTAAGCTTCACATCACGAAGCCTGACAAGGAATTCAAGCCAGGCAAAGGCTTTACCCAGGAAGATTGGGACGCCGTTTCGGACAATCCCGAATGGACCGAGGAGGATTTTCGGAACGCTCGTCCCTTCACCGAGGTGTTTCCTGATCTTGCCGAAAGCATTCGCCGTTCGCGCGGCCGGCCGGCGCTCGACAATCCGAAGAAACAGGTGACGCTGCGCCTCGATAGCGATGTGGTTGCCCGCTTCCGTGCCGGCGGACCCGGCTGGCAGAGCCGCATCAACGATATCCTGCGCAAAGCCGCTGGCCTCCAAAAGTAGCTTCAAACACCACCGCATCGACGCCAATGGTTCGGCGCGCCACATTTAGTCGCGCCGCCGCAATTGGACGAATTTCTGCTAGACTACGACTATCAAGCTGAGAAAGGACGAGGTCGACCGGCTGAGGCTGGAATGATCAAGCCAGCGCGACATCATACGCTGAAAAATGCCGATCCGCGGTAACGAGAGTCAGGCCCTCAATTTGAGCCTGCGCGATGAGCAGGCGGTCAAAGGGATCGCGATGATGGAACGGCAAGTGTTCAAGCCTTGCCGCATGCAGTTCATTCACCCCGAGGATTGGAATTCCATTCGATTGCAGAATGTCGACGATGTTGCCGGTGAGTGTGATTTTGCCGAGCGACTTCTTGATGGCAATCTCGGCCACTGAGATGGCGCTGACGGTCACATCCTTGCCCGCCAGAAAAATGTCGCGATGGTGATCCGAAAGACGTGAGTCCGCGTTGAGCACCCAAAGCAGAATATGGGTATCAACCAGATATCTGGGGCTCATTTAGTATACTCGTCCCATTCGGGACCGAGTTCATCAAAATCGTCCGCTATCCAGATTTGGCCCTTCAGCGCTCCAAGCAGGCCTTTGCTTCCGCCAGGCCGAAAGGGAGCGCTCAAGGTTGCGACAACCTCTCCATGCTTTGTCAGATGGATCTTTTCGCCAGCCTGGGCACGCTTCACCAACTCGGAAAGCTGCGCCTTGGCTTTTGCCATTGGAATGTTCATGGGCGGCCTCTTATGACCAGAATTTAGGTCATAAGAGGCCGAGCCGCAAGCAGGTCTACGCCGCCTTGTCACCCAGCTTGATAACGCCGCGCTTGATCTGGTCCTGCTCGATCGACTCGAACAGAGCGCGGAAATTGCCCTCGCCAAAACCTTCGTCGCCTTTCCGCTGGATGAACTCGAAGAAGATCGGTCCGATGACCGTCTTCGAAAAGATCTGCAGCAGGATCTTGGTCATGCCGCCGTCGACCACGCCTTCGCCGTCGATCAGGATGCCGTGCTTCTTCATGCGCTCGATCGGCTCGTCAAGGCCGTGCACGCGTTCATGCGACATCTCGTAATAGGTGTCGGGCGGGCCGGGCATGAACTTCAGCCCGTTGGCGGCGAGCTTGTCGGTCGCCTCGTAGATGGCGTCGGTTCCGACCGCGATGTGCTGGATGCCCTCGCCATTGTACTTCTTCAGATACTCGGCGATCTGGCTGGTCTCGTCCTTGGACTCGTTCAGCGGAATGCGGATCTTGCCGCAGGGCGAGGTGATGGCGCGGCTGACAAGGCCGGTGATCTTGCCGTCGATGTCGAAGAAATGGATCTGCTTGAAGCCGAACAGGTCACGATAGAAATCCCACCATTTGTCCATGTTGCCGCGATAGACGTTGTGGGTGAGGTGGTCGAGGAAGTAGAAGCCGACGCCTTCGGGCTTCGGGTCGCGCGCGCCCAGCCACTCGAACTCGGCGTCATAGGCCGAACCCTTCTCGCCATAGGCCTCGATGAAATAGAGCAGCGAGCCGCCAATGCCGACGATGGCCGGCACGTCGAGCGCCTTGTCGGTGCCTTCATAGGGCGTGGCGCCCTTCGACACGGCATGGTTGAAAGCGTGCTTGGCATCGACCACGCGCCAGGCCATCGAGGCGGCGCAGGGGCCGTGCTTGTCGACGAACTTCATCGCATGCGAGCCGGGCTCGGCATTGACGACATAGTTGATGTCGCCCTGGCGCCAGACGGTGATGTCCTTGGTCCGGTGCTTGGCCACCGCAGTATAGCCCATGCGGGTGAACAACTCGGAAAGCTTGGCGGGCTCGGGATGCGCGAATTCAACGAATTCGAAACCGTCGGTGCCAGCGGGATTTTGCTTGCTGATTTTCGCGGGCGGTGCGTCGTGCGGGAAGGGGCCCATGGCAGTCCTCCGAAAGGTGTTTTGGCCGGGCTTGGCCATCTTTCATCAGGATAGCGCGAAGCCGCCGCACGGTGCTTGCATTCAACCGCTTGAAATGCGCATCATGTGCGCAAATTGTGCATGATTGGAGGAATACGTATGGATGACGCGCGCCTGGACCAATTTGACCGCAAGATAATGGCGCTTCTGCAGGATGATGCGCGCTTCACCAACAACGATCTTTCGGAGCGCGTGAACCTGTCGCCTTCGCAATGCTCGCGCCGCCGCCAGCGACTTGAGGACGATGGCTACATCAAGGGCTATCGCGCCGTGCTCGATCGCGATCGCCTGGGCTTTTCGCTGGTCAACGTCATCTCGGTGACCCTGGCCACTCACAACCGCGACAATGCCCGCCGCTTCGGCGAGCTGGTGGCCCGCCTGCCCGAGGTGCAGGAGGCGCACGCGCTGACCGGCGAGATGGACTATATCCTGAAGGTAGTGACGCCCGACCTCAAATCACTGTCGGAGTTCGTCAACGGTGTTCTTCTGCCGCACGAATCCGTACAGCACGTGAAGACGGCGATCGTATTAGAGACGCTGAAGGAAACCGCCGCGCTGCCTATTTAGCTCCGCTGCTGCTGGATCAGCCCATAAAGGTTGGTGCAGCGTGCGCCTGAGCGACAATAGGCAAACACCGGGCTTTCGAGCTCGTCCAGCGCTGCGGCCTGGTCCTCGACATTGTCCATGGTGATCTGGCCGCTGATGACCGGGATGTAGCGGAAGGCAAGCCCGGCGGCTTCGGCAGCTGCCTGGACGCTCCCGGCCGAAGGCTGGCCCGGCTGCTCATCGTCCGGCCGGTTGCAGATCACGCTCTTGAAGCCGGCGTCCTTGATGGCGGCGATATCCTCGGGCTGGATCTGGCCGGAGACCGAATAGTCATCGCTGATCTGGCGGTATTCCATGGTGTCGTCCTCGCAATCCTAGGCGCCTGTTGGCTTGGGCGCAGTTCTGCCACTCCCCGGACCGGCGGGCAACCACTGCCGTGGAGATTTCCTAAGTGGTCGCCACGCGGGCAAGCCGGATCCTGGCCAAGCGCGCCACCGCGATGCCCGCCACCATCGCGACGACGAAGATCAGCGTCTCCGTGCGGCCAAGGCCGAGCGCCGGAATGGCGCCGCCTGGACAAAAGCCGGCGATGCCCCAGCCAATGCCGAACAGAGCGGCGCCGCCGACGAGCTGGCTGTCGATGTCCTTCCTGGCCGGCAAGGCGAAAGCCGTTTCGAACACCGGCCTCTTGCGTCGGGCGAATATGAGACGGTAACCGGCGAAGGCAACGGCAAGGCCGCCGCCCATCACGAATATCAGGCTGGGGTCCCAGCTTCCGGCGATGTCGAAGAAATTCAGCACCTTCGCCGGATTGATCATCCCCGACACAGCGATGCCCAAACCGAAAAGTCCGCCGATCAGGAAGGCCGAGGCGAGCTTGCTCATGGTTCAGCCTCCAATCACATGACGGGCGACAAAAACAGTGACGAAGGCTGTGGCCATGAAGGTCGCGACGGCGACGAACGAGCGCGGTGACAGTCGTGCGATGCCGCAAATGCCGTGGCCGCTCGGACAGCCACCGCCGAAATGCACGCCGACACCGACGAGAAAGCCACCGACGACGAGGGCCACCGTCGGTACCGGCACATTGAATTCGATATCCTTGCCGGCGAGTTGGATCAGCAACGGCGCGCCGATCGCGCCGGCGAGAAAGGCAGCGCGCCACTTCCAGTCGGCGGACGCCGGTGGGATAACGCCGGTCAGTATCCCGGTCATTCCCGCAATGCGGCCATGCAATGTCATCAGCAGCACGGCCGACAGGCCGATAAGGGCTCCGCCAAGCAGAGACTGGAAAGGCGTGAAGTCGGTCATGGAAAGGCCAATCCGCGTCGATGAGGAGATGCTCTTTCAGCAGATAGGCATTTTCGCATGGGAATCCAGCCGGAAATGGTCCGGCTGGAAAGGCGGCGTTGGCCGTTTCGCTGCGCAGGCCGCAGCCCGGCTCAGCTGCCGAGGATCGCGCCTTTGATCTGCGTGATGTTGTTGTGCATCATGTCGATATAGGTCGAGGCCGGGCCGTCCGATCCCGACAGCGCGTCCGAATAGAGCGTGCCGCCGACCTTGATGCCCGTCTCGCCGGCAATCTGCTCGATCAGCCGCGGATTGGTGATGTTTTCGACGAAGATCGCCGCCGCCTTGTCCTGCTTCACCTGCTCGACCAGCTTGGCGACGTCGGCGGCCGAAGGCTCGGAATTGGTCGAGATGCCCTGCGGCGCGAGGAAGGTCAGGCCGTATTCGTGTTCGAAATAGCCGAAAGCGTCATGCGAGGTGATGACGACGCGCTTCGCCTCCGGGATCGACTGGATCGCGGCCTTCACTTCGCCTTCGAGCGCATCGAGCTTGGTGGTGTAGACGGCGGCGTTGGCCTTGTAGCTGTCGCAACCCTCGCCGTCGGCCGCGCAGAAGGCATCGGCGATGTTCTTCACATAGATCTTGGCATTGGCGATCGACTGGAACGCGTGCGGATCAGTGACCGTCTTGCCCCCGCCAGTGTCGGCGCCTTCGGCGGCATCGGCGTCGGCGAATTCCGGCTTGAAGTCGATCGGCGTGACACCCTTGGTCAGCGTTACGATCGCGGCCTTGGTGGCGCTGGCATCGACCAGGCGCTGGAGAAAGCCTTCGAAATGCAGCCCGTTGACCAGCACGACGTCGGCGCCTGCCATCGCCACCGCGTCGGCCGGGCTCGGCTCATAGACATGCGCGTCGCCATCCGGTCCGACGATGGTGGTGATGTTGACCCGGTCGCCGCCGACATTTTTCGCGAGGTCGGCAATCACCGTGAAGCTCGCCACGACCTTGAGCGGCGCGGCGAACGCCGATGACGTTGCGAAAGCGCTTAATGTTATAACGCTCAACGCCAGGGCGACTCGGAAGGATTTCAGCATTGGGGGACAGTCTCCTTGCTTGGGGATTGGGGTCAGGCGGTGCGGTGGCGATGATGCACGATGCGGGCGCGCAGGACGCCGCGCGTGCCGAACAGGATCGAGCAGAAATAGACGACGCCGGCCGAAAGGATGATCGCCGGACCGGAGGGCAGCGACGCGTGGTAGGACAACAGCAGTCCGGCGATGCAGGAGGCAAAGCCGATCAGCACGGCGAGCACGCACATCGGTTCCACGCGCACCGTCCAGAAGCGGGCGGCGGCGGCAGGCAGCATCATCAGCCCGACCGAGAGCAGCGTGCCAAGCGCCTGGAAGCCGCCGACGAGATTGAGCACGACAAGACCCAAGAAGATGAAATGCACCGGGCTACCCATGCGGCTCACCGAGCGCAGGAACAGCGGGTCGAGGCATTCGGCGACCAGCGCGCGCCAGAAAATAGCGAGGCAGGCGAGCGTCACCGCCACGATGCCGCCGATCAGGGTCAGCGCCTCATTGTTGAGCGCGAGCACCGTGCCGAACAGCACATGCATCAGGTCGACGCTGGAGCCGCGGATCGACACCATCAGCACGCCGACAGCCAGCGAGATCAGATAGAAGGCCGCCATCGAGGCGTCCTCGCGCTGGATGGTGAAGCGCGAGACGGCGCCCGCGCCAAGCGCGACGATGATGCCGGCGATCAGCCCGCCGACCGTCATCGGCAGGATCTCGAGCCCATAGAGCAGGAAGCCGGCGGCAGCGCCCGGCAGGATGGCATGCGCCATGGCGTCGCCCGACAGGCTCATGCGCCGCAGCATCAGGAAGACGCCGACGGGGCAGGCGCCGAGCGACAGCATCAGCGAGCCGAACAGCGCCCGCTGCATGAAGGCGAAATCGGCGAAAGGTGCGATGAACAGGCCGTAGAGGAAATCCATCACGCCGCCCTCGGTCCGGAGCCGTGGTCGTGATGATGATCATGCGTATGACTATGATGGTCGTGCCCATGATCATGCTCGCTCGGCTCGCACCATGGCGCGTTTTCCTCCCACGCCTCATGGAAACGCCGTGCCTTGAGCAGGTTTTCCGGCCGCAGCGTCTCCTTTGTGTCGCCCCAGGCGACCGGCTGGCGGGCAAGCAGCAGCGTTTCCGGGAAATTCTGCCGCACCAGATCGAGGTCGTGCACGACCACCATGATCGTGCGTTCCTCGCCATGCCAGCGTTTGATGAGTTGGATCAGGTCGCCGACGGTCTTGGCGTCGACGGCGTTGAACGGCTCGTCGAGCAGGATCAGGTCGGCGTCCTGCAGCAGCACGCGCGCAAACAGCGTGCGCTGCAACTGGCCGCCGGACAGCGTATCGATCGGCCGCTTCTCGAAGCCGCCGAGCCCGACCGCCATCAATGCCTTGCTGACCGACTCGCGATCCTCTTTCGTATACCGGCCGAGCATGCCGCGCTTCGGCCACAGCCCGAGCGAGACCAGGTCGACGACCCTCGCCGGAAAGGAGCGGTCGAGCTCCGACTGCTGCGGCAGATAGGCTGTGCGCACGCCTTGCATGCGAAGCACCGCGCCTTCCATCGGCTTCAGCACGCCGACGATGCCCTTCATCAACGTCGACTTGCCCGAGCCATTGGCGCCAACCACCGCCGTCAGCGAGCCTTTGCGGACAATGCCGTTGAGATGATGGATCGCCGGATGGCTGCCATAGCCAAGCGTCAGGTCGCGGAAGCTCAGGCAGGCATTGGTCATCAGGCGTCGGTCCGCGAAATCGTGTGTGTCGTCGATATGTGATGTTATTACATTAGTCAACACACCGCCCGGGCGGAATTGTGTCGTAACCGGTCAACTCGCCGTGTAGGCGGAAGGGCAGGGACCGGATAATTGGCTCAATTGGTTTCGCCTCCGCCGGCCTTGCCCGAAGCCGGCATGGACTCTAAACAGGCGCGACTCCAAGAAACGAAGGAACCTCTCGAATGAGCATTCGTCGCATCGATGTCGGCCCGCGCATGAGCCAGATCGTCATTCACGGCAACACCGTCTATCTCGCCGGCCAGGTCGGCGAGCCCGGCGGCAACGTCGCTTCCCAAACGCGCGACATCCTGAAGACCATCGACGAATTGCTGGCCAAAGCCGGCACCGACAAGACCAAGATCGTGCAGGCGATCATCTGGCTGGCCGACATGGGCACCTTCGCCGAGATGAACTCGGAGTGGGACAAGTGGGTGCCGCAGGGCCATACGCCCGCGCGCGCCACCGGCGAAGCCAAGTTGGCCACACCGGACTATCTGGTCGAGATCATAGTGACGGCGGCGATCTGAGCCGTCACTCCCCCTCATCCGGCCGCTTCGCGGCCACCTTCTCCCCGGCGGGGAGAAGAGATTTGCGCCGGCGCTGACCGACTCCTCTCCCCTTGGGGAGAGGTCAGCCGAGCGAAGCGGAGGCTGGGTGAGGGGGAGTCACCCCTGCGACGGGGTAAACCTTGCCACCAGCGTGTGGCTTTCCGCCGGATAGATGAACCGCACATGCGTCACCGGGTGCTCCGCGCTCCAGGTCCGGCGTTCGACCACCAGGCAGGGTGCGCCCGCGTCGATGTCGAGCGCGTCGGCAATCGTCTCGTCCGCTGCCATGGCGCGGATGCGGTGCTCGGCCTCGCTCCACGGCACGCGGCCGATCAGCCAGGGGCCCGGCGCGATGTCGAGAAAATCTTCGTCGGCTGCCTCCGACACCGCTGAAAGGTTGATCAGCCGCTGCTCGAGCGCGAACGGCCGTTCGCCGGCAAAATGCAGGCTTTCCAGCGCAAGCACCGGCCCCGATGCGGAAAGCCCGAGCAGCCCGCGGTCCTCGGCGCTGCTGCGCCGCTTCAGACGCTCCAGCCGCTCATAGCGATAGGGCAGGCCGAGCGCCTCGACTTCGATCCTAATGTCGTGCAGCTCCAGCACCGCCGCCTGCGACTGCGGCTGGCGCACGAAACTGCCGGAACGGCGGCGCCGTTCGATCAGCCCGGCCTTGGCAAGCTGCGACAGCGCCTTGTTCACCGTCATGCGCGAGCAATTATATCGAGCCGTCAGCTCGTGCTCGAAGGGAATGCGATGCCCGGGCGCCCAGGCGCCCGACAGGATCTTCTCGCGGATGTCGGACAGGATGCGCTGATGCAGCGAGAGGCTCTCGCCGCCATCGATATCATCCGGTTCGACAAGACTCATCGGATGTTCCAGTTCAGCTTTTCGACAGGGCGGTCATGACTTCGCGGAACCGCTTGGTGACCGCCTCGCGCTTCGCATGCCTGCCGCCGCTGACCTGCTTCTTGCCATGCACCCAGACGCAATCGACCTTGCTGCCATTGGCAAAGATCCAGGCGTCGAGGATCGCGTCGCCCGCCTTGCCGGCCAGCGATGGATGGTTTTGGTCGAGCGAGACGAGATCGGCCGGACCGCCGGCGGCAATCCGCGATGGGCCGGCACCGAGCGCCTGGCTGCCGCCGTCGAGCGAGGCATCGAACAGCGCGCGCCCCGTCGAGCCGCCGGCCCGCGCCATCACGTTGCGGGCGCGGTGGGCGAGGCGCTGCGAATATTCGAGCTGCCTCAGCTCATCCGGCAGGCCTATCAGCACGTTGGAATCGGAGCCGACGCCGAAACGACCGCCATGCTCGATGAACAGTGGCGCCGCGAAAGTGCCGTCGCCGAGATTGGCCTCGGTGATCGGGCACAGCCCGGCGATGGCGCCAGCCTTGGCCATGTCGACCGTTTCGGCCTCCGTCATATGCGTGGCGTGGATCAGGCACCAGCGCTCGTTCACCTTGGCATTGGCGAGCAGGAACTCGACCGGACGCTTGCCCGACCAGGAGATACAGTCCTCGACTTCCTTCACCTGCTCGGCGACATGGATGTGGATCGGTCCGTTCGGCGCCATCGACGCGACTGAATTGAGCTCGTCCGGCGTTGCGGCGCGCAGGCTATGCGGCGCGACGCCGACAACGGCCTGCTCAAGCGGACGAACAGCCTCGCGGGCTTTCTCAAGCAGACGCCCGAAGCGTTCGACATCATTGATGAATCGCCGCTGACCTTCGTTGGGAGCAGCGCCGCCGAACGCGGAATGGGCGTAGAAGACAGGCAGCAGCGTCAGGCCAATGCCGGTATCGGCGGCGGCAGCCGCGATCCGCTCCGCCATCTCGGCGATATTGGCGTAAGGTTTTCCGTCGCGATCATGATGCAGGTAATGAAACTCGCCAACCCGCGAAAAACCGGCTTCCAGCATCTCGACATAAAGCTGCGCCGCCACCGCCTCGACCTGGTCCGGCGTCATCGACAGGGCGAAGCGGTACATCACCTCGCGCCAGCTCCAGAAACTGTCGGCCGAAGGCCCTCGCAGCTCAGCCAGCCCCGCCATGCCGCGCTGGAAGGCGTGGCTGTGCAGATTGGGCATGCCGGGCACGACGATGGCATGGCGCTCGTCGCCGGCCTGCGCGGCGGCGCCGGCCTCGACATTCGAGATGCGGCCACCCTCGAAGGCGATCCGCACATTGCCTTGCCAGCCGCCGGGCAGCAGCGCCTGTTCCGCATAGATCGCCGTCACGTTCCTCTCCGAATCTGAATGCCTGGATGACATTATCGCTTGCGTCGCGTTTTAATATGTATATACATAATTGCCATCCAAGCAAACGGAAAAGATGATGGGTGGAGCAAACGGGAAGAGCGGCCTTCGTGTCTGGCGCAATGCGCGCCTGGCGACCATGGCCGAGGGCGCTGCCGGTCTCGGCATTGTCGAGAAAGGCGCGGTCATCGCGCGCGACGGGCTCTTCATATATGCCGGGGCCGAGGCCGACATGCCGGCCGCTGCGGGGCAGGGCGCCGAGGTCGTCGATTGCCAGGGCCGCTGGATCACGCCTGGGCTGATCGACTGCCATACGCACCTCGTCTATGCAGGCAACCGCGCCAACGAGTTCGAGATGCGTCTGGCCGGCGCCACCTATGAAGAAGTGGCGCGCGCTGGCGGCGGCATCGTCTCCTCGGTCAAGTCGCTGCGCGCCGCGAGCGAGGACGAGCTTGTCGCTGAGACTCTGCCGCGCCTCGACGCGTTGCTCGCCGAAGGCGTCACCACCGTCGAAGTGAAGTCCGGCTACGGCCTCGATGCCGACAATGAGAAAAAATCGCTGCGCGCCGCCCGCCGCCTGGCTGGCGAGCGCCCGGTCACGGTTCGCGCCACTTGCCTTGCAGCGCACGCGCTGCCGCCGGAAGCCAAGGGCGACAAGGACGCCTTCATCGATCTCGTCGCGGGCACCATCCTGCCGCAGGTCGCCGCCGAAAAGCTCGCCGACGCCGTCGACGGTTTTTGCGAGGGCATTGCCTTTTCGCCGGAGCAGATGGCGCGCGTCTTCGACAAGGCCAAGGCGCTCGGCCTGCCGGTGAAACTCCATGCCGACCAGTTGTCCAACCTGCATGGCGCGGCCCTTGCCGCCCGTTATGGCGCGCTGTCGGCCGACCATCTTGAATATACGGACGAGCAGGGCGCCGCCGCGATGGCCAAGGCCGGAACCGTGGCGACAATCCTGCCCGGCGCCTACTACTTCATCCGCGAGACGAAGAAGCCGCCGGTCGACCTGTTCCGTCGCCACGGCGTGAAAATGGCGGTCGCCACCGACAGCAATCCCGGCACCTCGCCGCTCACCTCGCTGCTGCTCACCATGAACATGGCCGCGACGCTGTTCGGCATGACCGTCGACGAATGCCTGGCAGGCGTCACCCGCGAAGCCGCGCGTGCGCTGGGCCTCCTCGACAAGACCGGCACTTTGGAGGCCGGCAAATCGGCCGATCTCGCCATCTGGGACATCGAGCGCCCGGCCGAACTCGTCTACCGCATGGGCTTCAACCCGCTCCATGCCCGTATCTGGAGAGGACAATGACGGAACTGACCCTGACGCCCGGCAACGCCACGCTCGCCGACTGGCGCGCCATCTATCGCGGCGCCGTGCCGAAGCTCGACGCCGCCTGCCGGCCGAAGATCAAAGCGAGCGCTGAGGCGGTTGCCCGCATCCTCGCCAAGGGCGAGCCGGTCTATGGTATCAACACCGGCTTCGGCAAGCTGGCCAGCGTCCGCATTCCAGAAAGCGATCTCGAAACGCTCCAGCGCAACATCGTGCTGTCGCATGCTGCCGGTGTCGGCGAGCCGATGCCCGTCGCCGTTGTTCGATTGATGATGGCGCTGAAGCTTGCCAGCCTCGCCCAGGGCGCATCCGGCGTGCGCGCCGAGACCATCGACCTGCTTCAAGGGATGCTCGCCAACGACGTCATTCCGGTCGTGCCGGCGCAAGGTTCCGTCGGCGCCTCGGGCGATCTCGCGCCGCTCTCGCACATGACGGCGGTGATGATCGGCGTCGGCGAATGTTTCACCCCGCATGGCCGGTTCCCGGCCAAGGTTGCCTTCGTTTCGCACGGGCTGGAGCCGGTGACGCTCGGCGCCAAGGAGGGGCTCGCGCTTCTCAACGGCACGCAGTTCTCGACGGCTTTCGCGCTGGCCGGCCTGTTCGAGGCCGAGACGCTCTACCAGTCGGCGCTGGTCGCTGGCGCGCTGTCGACTGATGCCGCCAAGGGCTCCGACGCCCCCTTCGATCCGCGCATCCATCTGTTGAGGAAGCATCGCGGCCAGATCGAAACGGCGGATGCGTTGCGCAACCTGATGGCCGGCAGCGCCATCCGTGAATCGCACCGCGTCGGCGACGAGCGGGTGCAGGACCCGTACTGCCTGCGCTGCCAGCCGCAGGTGATGGGCGCCGCGCTCGACGTTCTGCGCAAGGCCGCCGACACGCTCGAGACCGAGGCCAATGGCGTCACCGACAATCCGCTGATCTTCGCCGAGGACGACACCGCGCTCTCCGGCGGCAATTTCCACGCCGAGCCGGTGGCCTTCGCCGCCGACATGATCGCGCTTGCGGTCTGCGAGATCGGCTCGCTGTCGGAACGTCGCATCGCCATGCTGGTCGATCCGGCGCTCTCCGGCATGCCGGCCTTCCTGACGCCGAAGCCGGGGCTCAATTCCGGCTTCATGATCCCGCAGGTGACGGCGGCGGCGCTCGTTTCGGAAAACAAGCAGAAGGCCTATCCGGCAAGCGTCGATTCCATTCCGACCTCGGCCAACCAGGAGGATCATGTCTCGATGGCTGCCCACGGCGCGCGCCGGCTGCTCGGCATGATCGAGAACGCGACCGCCGTCATCGGGATCGAACTCCTGGCGGCCGCGCAAGGCTGCGATTTCCACGCGCCGCTGGCATCAAGCGAAGTGCTCGAGGCCGTGCGCAAGCTGGTCCGCGCCGAGGTGCCGCATCTCGACAATGACCGCCATTTCCATCCCGACATGGAAAAGGCGATCGCCCTGGTGCGCAGCGGCGCCGCGGTGAATGCCGCGAGCGCGGTGGCGCTGCCTTCGATCGCGGGAGCGGCGTGATGGCAACGCCCTCCTGGCTCACCGTCACCCAGGGCACCGCGCCGCTGCTGGTCTCGATCCCGCACACCGGCATAGACCTTGCAGGCCTGGACTCCCGCCTGGTCTCGGCGTGGCTTGGCCGCCGCGACTGTGACTGGTGGATCGACAAGCTCTATGATTTTGCCGCCGATCTCGGCGCGACCGTCGTGCACACCGCCATCTCGCGCACGGTCATCGACGTCAACCGTGACCCGTCCGGCGTTTCGCTCTATCCGGGCCAGGCGACGACGACGCTCTGCCCGACGGACACGTTCGACGGCGATCCGCTCTACAATATGGGTGACGAACCAACCCCGTCCGAGATCGACCAGCGCCGCGAGACCTATTTCGTGCCGTATCACGCCGCCCTGCAGGCCGAGATCGACCGGCTGCGCGGCATGCATGAGAACATCGTGCTCTATGACTGCCATTCGATCCGCTCGGTGTTGCCGCGCCTTTTCGAAGGCACGCTGCCGGTCTTCAACCTCGGCACCAATGACGGCAGGAGCACTGATCCGTCGCTGCAGCAAAAGGTCGCCGAGATCCTCGCCGCGACCGGCGAGAGCTGGGTGGTCAACGGCCGCTTCAAGGGCGGCTGGATCACCAGAAGCTTCGGCCAGCCGCAAACCGGCGTGCATGCGCTGCAGATGGAACTCTCCAACCGCGGCTACATGCGCGAGCCGGCCGCGAAGGGCTCGCCCGAGAACTGGCCGGTGCCTTACGACGCGACCTACGCCGCGCCGATCCGCGCCACGCTGAAAACCATCCTCGAAACCGCCATTGAATGGGCTGGGCGCTGACGCGCCGCCTTACTCGAAAGGGACAATGATGAACGATCCGCGCCACAACATCCGCGAAGTGCGTGCGCCCCGCGGCGACAAGCTCAACGCCCGCTATTGGACGACCGAAGCGCCGCTGCGCATGCTGATGAACAATCTCGACCCCGAGGTTGCCGAGAACCCCAACGAACTGGTCGTCTATGGCGGCATCGGCCGGGCTGCGCGCACCTGGAACGACTTCGACCGCATCGTCGCTTCGCTGAAGACGCTCGGCGAGGACGAGACGCTGCTGGTGCAGTCCGGCAAGCCGGTCGGCGTTTTCAAGACCCATTCCAACGCGCCGCGCGTGCTCATCGCCAATTCCAACATCGTGCCGCACTGGGCGACCTGGGAGAAGTTCAACGAGCTCGATAGGAAGGGCCTGATGATGTATGGCCAGATGACGGCCGGCTCCTGGATCTATATCGGCACGCAGGGCATCGTGCAGGGCACCTACGAGACCTTCGTCGAGGCCGGCCGCCAGCACTACAATGGCGACCTCAAGGGCAAGTGGATCCTGACCGGCGGTCTCGGCGGCATGGGCGGCGCCCAGCCTTTGGCCGCCGTCATGGCCGGCGCTTCCTGCCTTGCCATCGAATGCAATCCGGATTCGATCGATTTCCGCCTGCGCACCCGCTATCTCGACGAGAAGGCCGAGACGCTCGACGAAGCGATGGAAATGATCGATCGCTGGACCAAGGCCGGCGAGGCGAAGTCTGTAGGCCTGCTCGGCAACGCCGCCGAGATCGTCCCGGAGATGTTCAGGCGCGGCATCCGCCCCGATATCCTCACCGACCAGACCTCGGCGCATGACCCGATCAACGGTTACCTGCCCAAGGGCTGGACGATGGCCGAGTGGCGCGAAAAGCGCGTTAGCGACCCGAAGGCTGTCGAGAAAGCGGCGCGCGCGTCGATGCGTCAGCATGTCGAAGCGATGGTGGCGTTCTGGAACGCCGGCGTGCCGACGCTCGACTACGGCAACAACATCCGCCAGGTCGCCAAGGACGAAGGTTTCGAGAACGCCTTCGCTTTCCCGGGCTTCGTGCCGGCCTACATTCGGCCGCTGTTCTGCCGCGGTATCGGTCCGTTCCGCTGGGCAGCGCTCTCGGGCGATCCGGAGGACATTTACAAGACCGACGCCAAGGTGCGCGAGCTCACCCCCGGCAACACGCATCTGCACAACTGGCTGGACATGGCGCGCGAGCGCATCTCGTTCCAGGGCCTGCCGGCGCGCATCTGCTGGGTCGGCCTCGGCGACCGCCACCGCCTCGGCCTCGCCTTCAACGAAATGGTGGCCAAGGGCGAGCTCAAGGCGCCGGTGGTCATCGGTCGCGACCACCTCGATTCCGGCTCGGTCGCCTCGCCGAATCGCGAGACCGAAGCGATGAAGGACGGCTCCGACGCCGTTTCCGACTGGCCGCTCCTCAACGCGCTGCTCAACACCGCGTCCGGCGCCACCTGGGTGTCGCTGCACCATGGCGGCGGCGTCGGCATGGGTTTCTCGCAGCATTCGGGCATGGTGATCGTCGCCGACGGTACGCCCGACGCCGCCAAGCGCTTGGAGCGTGTGCTGTGGAACGACCCGGCGACCGGCGTCATGCGTCATGCCGATGCCGGCTACGACATTGCCATCCAGTGCGCGAAAGAGCACCAGCTCAACCTGCCGGGCATCCTGGGCTAGGCGATGCGGATCCTTCGTGCCGCCGATTACCGCGTCATGCCGTGGAAGAATGGCGGCGGCACGACCACCGAGATCGCCGTCTCGCCCGATGGCGCCGGGCTTGACGATTTCGACTGGCGCGTCTCCATGGCCCGCGTCGAAACCGGCGGGCCGTTCTCCAGCTTCACCGGCATCGATCGCACGATGTCGGTGCTGGAAGGCGAGGGGATTGTCCTCGACATCGCCGGCCAGCCGCCGGCGCGGCTGACCACGGCTTCAGTGCCGCTCTCCTTTGCGGGCGACGTGCCGACCAGCGCGGCGCTCATCGGCGGTCCGATCACCGATCTCAACGTCATGACCCGGCGCGGCCGGATGACCCATGGCGTCGAGCGCTGGCCGCTCTCCGGCGAGATTCGCATTATGCCGCGCGCCGACACGACGCTGGTTCTGGCTGTCAATGCAGGCTTCAGGCTCCTCACGGACGATGCGCCGAGCCTCGGACCGCTCGATACGCTGATCCTCGAGCGCCACAGCCCGGAATTGCGGCTCCAGCCTGAGGGGCAGGGACTGCTTTTCGTGATCGCGCTCGATCGCCTTGCCGCCAACCATTAACGGCTGTTGCCAAACATGATCGCGGCGCGGGCGAATTATCGCCCGGCCCCTTGCAAGTATCACGAAAAAGCCTGATTCCTTGCCCTGATCCAACCGGGGGCGAAGAGCGAGGGGCGTTCGCCCGCAAGCTGTCGAAAGGGCACGCCCCTGTTGTGGTGCGCAGAACAAACTTTCGGCCGATCAGTCATGCAACCGATTGCAATTGAACCGGTTTTAGGGCCATTGCCGTGGCGGTGACGCCGCATTGCGCCCCCGCTTACGGAATTTTCAATGAACATTCAGACCAATCCCAACAAGATCGAACAGACAAGCGCCGGCTTCCCGTCCGTGACGGAAGCGCCGATACGCTCCAATTTCCTGCCTGAGGACCGGCTGCGCGCCTTGGGCGTTGCTTTGGCCAAGGGCGAGGTCAAGGACCTGTTCGGCCTCGCCCCGTTCGAGTTCCAGGCCCGCATCCGCGACAGCGCCAAGAAGATTCTCGAGGTCTACCGTTCGACCAATGCCGCCCAGGCCAAGGGCGAGACCATCACGCCGGCCGCGCAATGGCTGCTCGACAACAATTATCTGGTCGAGGAGACCATTTTCCAGGTCAAGCGCGACCTGCCGCGCCGCTTCTATCGGCAGCTGCCGACGCTCACGCTCGGCGACGGCACTGTGCTGCCGCGCGCCTTCGTCGTTGCCTGGAGCTATGTCGAGCATTCCGACAGCTCCGTCTCGGCCACCATGTTCAAGGCCATTGTCGAGGGCTTCCAGTCGGTCGAGCCGATGAAGATCGGCGAGCTCTGGGCACTCCCCTCCCTGCTGCGCTTCGTGCTGATCGAGAACCTGCGCCGCATTGCCGTGCGCGTCGATCGCACCAGGCAGATGCGACACATCGCCAACGAGGTCGCCGACCGGGTTCTCGCGACCGACGACAATGCCGACCGCACCAGGATCCTGTCGCACTACAGCGCGCATGCGCAGGACACCACATTTGCCACCCAGTTGCTCTACCGCCTGCGCGACGGCTCGCAGAACGCCGGCCGGGCGCTGGAATGGCTAGAGGGAGAGCTGGAAAAGACCGGCTCCGACGCCGAGGAGATCATCATCTCCGAGCATCAGACGCTGTCCAGCGGCAACGTCACGACCGGCAACATCATCCGCGGCCTGCGCCTCATCAACGACGTCGACTGGACGGTCTGGTTCGAAGGCGTCAGCCGAATCGACACGCTGCTGCGTGAAAAGACCGATTTCGCCGACCTCGATTTCTTCTCGCGCGACCAGTACCGCACCGCGATCGAGCAGCTGGCGCGGCGCTCCGAGCTGTCCGAATATCGGGTGGCCGAAAAAGCGATCGAGCTTGCCGGCCACACGCCCGGCGTCACCGATGCGTCCGGCGTGCCGGAGACGGCGGACCCGGACGTGCACACCGATGTCGGCTTTTTCCTGGTCGGGCCGCGCCGGCAGGAGCTGGAAGGGGCGATCGGCTACCGGCCGCCCTTCTATGTGACATTCAAGCGCGCCTTTGCCAGCGCCGGCTGGCTGGGCATCGTCGTGCCGGTCTTCCTGCTGACGGCGCTGCTGCTGGTGCTGTCGGGGAGGGCGCTCGCCAATCTCGGCCTGTCGGTGGAATCGATCACGCTGATGCTGGCGCTGTTCGCGGTGCCGGCAAGCGAAGGCGCGCTCGCCTTCTTCAACACCGTCGTGGCGCTGTTCCTCAAACCCACCCGGCTCGTCGGCTACGACTACAACAAGCACGGCATCCCAGCCGAGGCGCGCACGCTGGTCGTGGTGCCCTCGCTGATCGGCTCGCGCGACGATGTCGAGGAAAACATCCGCAACATCGAGGTGCACCACCTCGCCAACACGGCGGAGGAGATCCATTTCGCGCTGTTGTCCGACTGGCCGGATTCCAAGACCGAGATCGACGCCGCCGACATCGAGATCCTGCAATATGCCCGCGACGAGATCGCCAGGCTCAATGCCCGCTATCCGTCGGAAGGCTCGCCGCGCTTCTACCTCCTGCACCGGCGCCGGCTCTATAACCAGGCGCAGGGCTGCTGGATGGGCTGGGAGCGCAAGCGCGGCAAGCTGCACGAGCTGAACCTTCTCTTGCGCGGCGACAGCGACACCACCTTCCTGCCGCTCGACCTGCCGCTGCCGGAAAAGGTCGTCTATGTGATGACGCTCGACGCCGACACGCGCACGACGCGCGATGCGGTTTCGAGCCTGGTCGGCAAGCTTGCCCATCCGCTCAACCGTCCGCATTTCGATCCGGTCAAGCGCGTCGTCAGCGCCGGCTACACCATCCTGCAGCCGCGCATCACCGCGTCGCTGACCAGCGGTGACGACGCCTCCTTCTTCCAGCGCGTCTTCTCGGCCAATCGAGGCCTCGACCCCTATGTGTTCGCCGTCTCCGACGTCTACCAGGACGTCTTCGGCGACGGGTCCTTCACCGGCAAGGGCCTCTACCATGTCGACGCCTTCGAGGCGGCGCTGAAGAACCGCATCGACGAGAACACCATCCTCAGCCATGACCTGCTCGAAGGCGCGCTCTCGCGCGCCGCGCTGGTCACCGACGTCGAGCTGGTCGAGGACTATCCGACTCGCTACTCGGTCGACGCTTCGCGACATCACCGCTGGGCGCGCGGCGACTGGCAGCTGCTCGGCTACATCTTCGACCCGCGCTCCGGCGTGCCGGCGCTGTCGCGCTGGAAGATGGTCGACAATCTGCGCCGCTCGCTCACCCCGATCTTCTGGGTCATGGCCTGCGTCGCCGGCTGGACGCTGCTGCCCTTCACGCAAGCCGCGCAGTGGCAGGCGCTGCTGATCCTCAGCCTGTTCATGGCGCCGACCTTCGACATCGTGAACGGCATCCTGCCCAAGAGCGGCGACCAGACGCCGCGCGGCCACTTCTCGGCGCTTGCGCGCGACACAGTCTTCGGCACGGCGCTGGTGGCGCTGAAGGTGCTGTTGATGGCGCATCTCGCCTGGATGATGGGCGACGCCATAATCCGCACCATTTACCGCCTCTTTGTCAGCCGGCAGAACCTTCTGGAATGGCGCACCGCCTCGCAGGCCGCCAAGGGCGGTAACGATCTCGGCGCCTATTACGGCATGATGTATGGCGCGGTGATCATCGGCGTGGTGGGCCTCGCCATTCCGGTGCTGGCCGATTCCACGGGCGCCTTCGTCGCCTTCTTCTTCGCCATCTTCTGGATCGCTTCGCCGGCCGTCGCCTGCTGGATCAGCCGCTCGGCCGAGACCGAGGACAGGCTGCGCATTTCGAGCGCCGACATCCAGGTGCTGCGCACCTTCGCGCGCCGCACATGGCACTATTTCGAGACCTTCGTCACGCCCGAGCAGCATCATTTGCCGCCGGACAATTTCCAGGAGAGCCCGGCGCCGGTGGTGGCGCCGCGCACTTCGCCGACCAATATCGGCGTCTATCTGCTCTCGGTGGTTTCGGCGCGCGATTTCGGTTGGATCAGCCTGTCGGATGCCATCACCCGCATCGACGCCACGATGACGACGATCGAGAACATGCCGCGCGACCGCGGCCATCTCTACAACTGGTACGACACGACGACGCTGAAGCCGCTCTATCCGCTTTACATCTCCGCGGTCGACAGCGGCAATCTCGCTGGACATCTGGTCGCGGTTGCCGCCTCTTGCGCCGAATGGGCCGAGGCGCCGTCCGTGCACCTGCAGGGCGATTTCGAAGGCATTATCGACACCGTCACCATTCTCGACGAAAGCCTGGACGAGCTGCCGGACGACCGACGGCAGCTGCGGCCGCTGCGCCAGCGCCTGGCCGACCGTCTTGACGGCATGCGCCGCGCGGTTGCGACCATCAAGGCGCAGCCGGAGATGGCCTCGATCCGCACCATCAACCTTGCCGTGCTGGCCGGCGAGATCCGCAAGCTCGCCACCGCCATCCACACCGAGGCGGCCTCGCCCAAGAGCGATGTCATCGCCGACTGGGCGGAACGGCTGGAGGCGACCTGCGAGGCGCATGTGCACGATTCGCACAATGACGAGAGCGCCGTCGCCGCTCTGCGCGCCAAGCTGCTCGCCCTGCGCGAGCGCTGCCGCCGCTACGCCTTTGAGATGGATTTCTCCTTCCTGATGCGCCAGGAGCGCAAGCTGCTCTCGATCGGCTACCGTGTCGAGGACCGCCAGCTCGACGAGAGCTGCTACGACCTTCTCGCTTCCGAGGCGCGGCTCACCAGCCTGTTCGCCATCGCCAAGGGCGACCTGCCGACCGAGCATTGGTTCCGTCTCGGACGGCCGATCGTCGAGATCGGCTTCCAGGGCGCGCTGATGTCCTGGTCGGGCTCGATGTTCGAGTATCTGATGCCGCCGCTGGTGATGAAGGAGCCGCAGGGCTCGATTCTCAACCAGACCAGCAAGCTCATCATCAAGCGCCAGATCCAGTATGCGCGTTCCAAGAACGTGCCCTGGGGCATTTCGGAAGCGGCTTATAACGCCCGCGACCGCGAGCTCACCTACCAGTACACCAATTTCGGCGTGCCCGGCCTCGGCCTGAAGCGCGGCCTTGGCCAGAACACCGTGATCGCGCCCTATGCGACGATCCTGGCGGCGCAGTTCAGCCCGCGCGAGGCGGTGCAGAACCTGCGGCGTTTGCGCTCGATCGGCGCGCTTGGCCGCCACGGCTTCTACGACGCGGTCGATTTCACGCCGCAGCGCGTGCCCGAAGGCACCGACCATGCCGTGGTGCAGAACTACATGGCGCACCATTCCGGCATGTCGATCGCGGCGGTGGCCGACGCCATTTTCGAGGGCCGGCTGCGCGAGCGTTTCCACAGCGACCCGGTGATCGAGTCGGCCGAGCTTCTCCTGCAGGAGAAGGCGCCGCGCGACATTCCGACCGCGACCGTCAGGACGGAAGCCGACGAACGTTCCAAGGACGAGACGGAGACCGAGAGCCCGGACAGCCGCGTCATCCTCGACCCGATCAAGGCGCTGCGGGCGACCAACGTCATGTCCAACGGCCGCTATTCGGTCATGGTCACCGCGACGGGCTCCGGCTACAGCCGCTTCGGCGAGCTTGCCGTCACCCGCTGGCAGCCGGATCCGAGCGAGGATCGCCTCGGGTCCTACATCTTCCTGCGCGACACTGCGACCGGCGACTGGTGGTCCGCCACCGCCGAGCCGAAGCGCGCCGAGGGCGAGCGCGTCCAGACGCTGTTTGCCGACGACAAGGCGAGCTTCACCAAATCGGTCGGCTCACTGCGTTCCGAGGTCGAATGCATCGTCATTTCCGAAGGCAATGGCGAAGGCCGCCGCATCACGCTCTACAATGACGGCGCCACCGACCGTCATATCGAGGTGACCTCCTTCGCTGAGTTGGTGCTCGGCAACGAGGCCTCGGACAACGCGCATCCGGCGTTCTCCAAGATGTTCGTCGAGACCGAGATCGCGGCGAACAACGGCGCGATCTTCGCCACGCGGCGCAAGCGCGACAAGAACGACCCCGACCTCACCATGGTGCATTTCGTCACCGACCCGTCGGGCCCGTCGCGCGATGCCGAGGCCGAGACCGACCGGCGAGCCTTCATCGGCCGCGGCCGCACCATCGCCGATGCCGTCGCCTTCGACCCCGGCGTCAGGCTTTCCGGCAGCCAGGGCTTCACGCTCGACCCCGTGGCGGCGCTGCGCCGCCAGGTGCGCGTGCCGGCCAACAAGAAAATCTCGCTGACCTTCTGGACCGCCGTCGGTGCCAATCGCGGCGAGCTCGACGAGGCGATCGCCCGGCTCGACCACCAGGAGAGCTTCGCCCGCCAGGCCATGCTGGCCTGGACGCGCAGCCAGGTGCAGACGCGCCATCTGGGGCTCAGCCTCACCGACGCCGCCAATGTGCAGAAGCTGGCGCGTTACCTCATCTATCCCGATCCGTTCCTGCGCCTGCCGGCGGAATCCATCGCCTCGGGCCTCGGCCGCCAGTCGAGCCTGTGGCCGACCAGCATCTCCGGCGATTTCCCGATCTTCCTCGTGCGTATCGGCGACGTCGCCGATCTCGAGATCGTCGCCCAGGCGCTGCGCTTCCAGGAATATATGCGGGCGCGCGGCATGATGATCGACTTCGTCGTCGTCAACGAACAGGCCTCGTCCTACGTACAAGACCTGCAGCGCGCGGTGGAAACGCTGTGCGAGAACAGCCGCCTGCGCGGCCGCGAGCTCGGGCCGCGCCAGCACATCTTCGCAGTGCGCCGCGACCTGATGGACGAGCCGACCTACAAGACCTTGCTGTCGGTCGCGCGAGTGGTTCTTCACACCCGCAACGGCACGATCTTCGACCAGCTCGAACGCGCCGAGACGGCGGCGCTGCAGGCCCGCGATGCCTTGCTGCAGGCGGAGGGCGGCTCGCCGCGCGAACCCAGCCCGCCGCTGCCCCTGCCGGTGCCGGCAAGCCGGGTTGGAACCGACATCGCAGCCGACGGCAGAGGCCTCAGCCTCTGGAACGGCTTTGGCGGCTTCGATGGCGATGGCCGCCACTATGTCACGCGGCTGACCGGACGGCGCTCGACGCCGCAGCCCTGGATCAACGTCATCTCCAACGCGTCCTTCGGCTTCCACGTCTCGGCCGAAGGCGCAGGCTTCACCTGGAGCCGCAACAGCCGCGACTACCAGCTGACGCCATGGTCAAACGACCCGGTGTCGAACCGGCCCGGCGAGGGCTTCTATGTCTTCGACCACGCCAGCGGCAAGGCGTTCTCGCCGATGGCGGCGACGGTACGCGATCCGTCGATGACATATGAGACCTGGCACGGCCAGGGCTTCTCGACCTTCCGCTCCAAGCGAGGCCCATTGTCGATGGACCTGACGCAGGTGGTGGATCCCGTCGATCCGGTGAAGATCAGCCGGCTGCGCATCCAGAATACCGGCTCCGTGCCGGCGCGGCTGCGCGTCTATGCCTATGCCGAATGGGTGCTGGGCGGCCATCGCTCGCGTACCGCGGCGACCATCGTGCCTTCGCGGGATGCGGCTACGGGCGCGCTTCTGGCGCAAAACCCCTACGGCCTCGACTTCGGCGAGCGCGTCGCCTTCCTGGGAGCAAGCCACCCCATCCATTCGGTGACCGCCGACCGCTCCGAATTCATCGGCAGGCACGGCACGACCGAATATCCGCAAGCCGTGCTGGGCGGGCTTGCGCTCTCCGGTCGCATCGAGGCGGGCGACGATCCCTGCGCGGTTCTCGCCAGCGACATCGACATCCCCGCCGGCGGCGACGTCACGCTGTCCTGGCTGCTTGGCGACGCGGCCACGCCCGCAGAGGCAAGCGCGCTGGTGCAGACCCATCGCGGCAAGGATTTCGACCAGCGCCTCGCCGACAATGAAAAGGCCTGGCGCGGCTTCCTCGACACCATCCAGGTCGAGACGCCGGACGAGGCGATGAACGCCATGGTCAACCACTGGCTCCCCTACCAGAGCCTGGCCTGCCGCATCCGCGCGCGCTCGGCCTTCTATCAGGCCAGCGGCGCCTTCGGCTTCCGCGACCAGTTGCAGGACACGTTGGCGCTTCTGGCGCACGATCCGAAGCTGGCGCGCGACCAGATCCTCAATGCGGCGCGCCGGCAGTTCCCGGAAGGCGACGTGCAGCACTGGTGGCTGCCGCGCACCGATGCCGGGGTGCGCACCATGATCTCGGACGACGTCGTCTGGCTGGCGCATGCGACGGCCCGCTACATCGAGGTGACCGGCGACGCCGCGATCCTCAAGGAACAGTTGCCCTTCATCGACGGGCAGCAGCTCGGCGCAGGCGAGCATGACGCCTTCTTCACGCCCGAGATCACCAAAAACACCGCTTCGCTTTACGACCATTGCGCGCGGGCGCTCGATCTCGCGATCAAGCGCAGCAGCCCTGCCGGCCTGCCGCTGATCCTCGGCGGTGACTGGAACGACGGCATGAACCGTGTCGGCGAAGGCGGCAAGGGCGAGAGCGTGTGGTTGGGCTGGTTCCTTCTCAAGACGCTCACCGACTTTGCGCCTGTCGCCAAGGGGCAGGGCGACACCAAGCGGGCGCAGGCGTGGACAAAGCACGCTGACGCGCTGAAACGGGCGCTGGAGAATACTGCCTGGGACGGCCAGTGGTATCGGCGCGGCAGCTTCGACGATGGCACGCCGCTCGGCTCGCACAATTCGGACGAGTGCAAGATCGACTCCATCGCCCAGTCCTGGAGCGTGCTGTCGGGCGAGGGCGATCCTGCCCGCTCGACGACGGCCATGGAGCAGGCGACCGAGTTGCTGGTCGATGACGAGCTCAAGATCGTCAAGCTGTTCACGCCCCCCTTCTCGAAAAGCGAGAAGGACCCCGGCTATATCAGGAGCTACCCGCCGGGCGTGCGCGAGAATGGCGGCCAGTACACTCATGCCGCCACCTGGTTCGTGATCGCGCTCGCCGAAATGGGCCGCACCGACGAGGCCTATCGCTGTTTCTCGATGCTGAACCCAGTCAATCATGCCTCGGACGAGGCGGCTGCCGAACACTACCGCGTCGAGCCCTATGTCGTGGCCGCCGACATCTATGCCGGCGAAGGCAAGGGCGGCCGCGGCGGCTGGACCTGGTATACGGGCTCGGCCGGCTGGCTTTACCGCGCCGCGGTGGAAGGCATCCTCGGCATCGAGCGGCGCGGCAAGGAGATCACGTTTAGGCCGAAGCTGCCCGGGCACTGGGACGGCTACGCTGCGACGCTCAAGATGTTCGGCGGTGAAATCAAGCTTCGCGTCATCCGCGACAAAAAGACCAAGTCGATCTCGCTAGAAGTCGACGGTTCTAAGAAAAGATCGGCCTCTTTCGAGCCGAAAGCCGGCGGCAAGACCGAGGTCGTCGTCAGGATACCTGCGTAAAATCAAAGGCTTGGCTGATTGGCCGCGCGCTCTTCGGAGTGCGTGGCCATTTCGCTTTTTTTACTTGGCGGTGATGCCGGACATCGCGGCGTGCGATCTTTTAGCGCATGCTAACCAAGCGGCGGGTGATTAAAAATGTGGCAGCGGAGAGCAAGTGCCACTATTTTGCCGCAAGGCTGACATTTCACCTTTTATCTCAAACCGTTAGGTGATCACGTCAGATTTCGTACCGTCGTCATCTTTTGTTCGCAAAATGGGAACGGAAGGGATAGACGACGCATTGTTTCGCGACACATTAACCTGTACGTGTCAAAAAATGGTGCGGTGCACAATACCGGCATTGAGCACGGACAAGAGTTTGGCGGAGTAGCTGAAGTGTCACTTCTGCAGATCTACTTTAGAGCGCTGGGTTATCTGGCGGCCGACAAGAAGCGCGTCGCGCTGATTTGCGGCGCCAACGTCGCGCTCGCGGCGATCGCGATCCTCGAGCCGATCCTCTTGGGTCGGGTCATCGGTGCCATTTCCGAAAAAGGCGCGGTGTTCTCGACGCTCGCCGTCTGGGCCGCTCTGGGCGCCTTCAACGTCGTCGCCTTCGTGCTGGTGGCGCGCGGTGCCGACCGCTTCGCCCATGCCCGCCGCTCCGAAGTGCTGTGCCAGTCCTTCGAACGCGTGATCACCATGCCGCTCGCCTGGCACCACCAGCGCGGCACGTCCAATTCGCTGCACACGCTGCTGCGTGCCGTCGAGACCCTGTTCAGCCTCTGGCTCGAATTCATGCGCGTGCATCTGTCGACCGCCATCGCGCTGGTGCTGCTGGTGCCGACCGCGCTCGCCATGGACATCCGCATGTCGGTCGTGCTGCTCGGCCTCGGGGTGCTTTACGTCGGCATCGGCCGTATCGTCATGCGCCACACCAAGTCGGGGCAGACCGCCGTCGAGCGCCATTACCACACCGTCTTTGCCCACGTGTCCGACAGCGTCAGCAATGTCGCCGTGCTGCAAAGCTACAACCGCATCGGCCATGAGACCGCGACGTTGAAGCGTTACGTCAAGGATCTGCTCGACGCGCAGAACCCTGTGCTCGACTGGTGGGCGATCGCCAATGCGCTGAACCGGCTGTCGTCGACCATCTCGATGATGATCGTGCTGTCGATCGGCGCCTATCTCGTCACCCGTGGCCAGCTCCGCGTCGGCGACGTCGTCGCCTTCACCGGTTTTGCCGGGATGCTGATCGCCCGTCTCGACCAGATGTCGGCCTTCACCACCCAGATTTCCGAGGCCCGCGCCAAGCTCGAGGATTTCTACCGCCTTGAGGACTCGGCCGCCGAAGCCATCGAGCCGGATGGCTTGCGCGAGCTCACCAACGTCACCGGCCATGTGCGCTTCGAGGACGTCAGCTTCGAGTTCGCCAATTCGGGCCACGGCATCGAAGACGTCTCGTTCGAGGTTCAGGCTGGCCAGACGGTCGCCATCGTCGGCCCGACCGGTGCCGGCAAGACGACGCTGATCAATCTGCTCCAGCGGGTCTTCACGCCGTCCTGCGGCCGTATCCTGATCGACGGCATCGACACCAAGACCGTGACCCGCAAGTCGCTGCGTCACTCGATCGCCACCGTCTTCCAGGACGCCGGCCTGCTCAACCGCTCGATCGAGGACAATATCCGCGTTGGCCGCGCCGATGCGAGCAATGACGAGGTGCACGCCGCCGCCAATGCCGCCGCCGCCCAGGACTTCATCCTGGCCAAGAGCAGCGGTTACGACACCGTCGTCGGCGAGCGCGGCGGCCAGCTCTCGGGCGGCGAGCGCCAGCGCATCGCCATCGCCCGCGCAGTGCTGAAGGATGCGCCGATCCTGGTGCTCGACGAGGCGACCAGCGCGCTCGACGTGGAGACCGAGGACCGCGTCAAGGAGGCGATTGACGAGCTGCGCCGCAACCGCACGACCTTCATCATCGCCCACCGCCTGACCACGGTCCGCGACGCCGACCTCGTCGTCTTCATGGACAAGGGCAGGGTGGTCGAGATGGGCGGCTTCACCGAGCTGTCGCTGCGCAACGGCCGCTTCGCCGCCCTGCTGCGCGCTGGCGGCCTGCTCAACGACGAAGAGGTCCGCCGCCTCAGCCGTCCGGTTACGGAAGCGGCGTAATCCTAGAATTCCCCCTTCCCCCCTTGTGGGGGAAGGTGTCGCCGAAGGCGCGGGGTGCTCCAGGGAAAGCCGGCGTCTCACTCCGCTGGAACACCCCTCATCCGTCTCGGCGCTACGCGCCGATCCACCTTCTCCCACAAGGGAGAAGGAAACGCCTGCGACATCCGTCCAATTGCCCCTGACCTCACGCCGGTCTATTTAGATCGCCATGAGCGACACGACCTCACGCTTTTCCGGCTGGATCGATCTCGCCAACCCGACGCGCTTCGTCGGGCTGGCCGACAAGGTCATTCCGTGGCTGGCGGCGGTCGCGGCGATTCTGCTTGGCGTGGGCCTCTATATGAGCTTCACCGCGCCGGAGGATTTCCAGCAGGGCATCACCGTGCGCATCATGTATATCCACGTTCCCTTCGCGTGGCTCGCCATGATGTGCTACACGATCATGGCGATCTCGGCGCTGGGCACGCTGGTCTGGCGCCATCCGCTGGCCGATGTCGCGCTGAAATCGGCCGCTCCGATCGGCGCCACCTTTACCGCGCTCGCGCTGATCACCGGCTCCATCTGGGGCAAGCCGATGTGGGGCACCTGGTGGGTATGGGACGCGCGGCTGACCTCGGTCTTCGTGCTTTTCCTGATGTATCTCGGCATCATCGCGCTGACCCGCGCGTTGGATGACGCCGGCCGCGCCGCCTGGGCCGCCGCCATCATCACGCTGGTCGGCTTCATCAACATCCCGATCATCAAATTCTCGGTCGACTGGTGGAACACGCTGCACCAGCCGGCATCGGTCTTCCGCCTGGGCGGCCCGACCATCGATCCCTCGATGCTGTGGCCGCTCGGTGTGATGGCGCTGGGTTTCACCGTGCTGTTCTTCGCCCTGCACCTGATGGCGATGCGCACGGAGATCTTCAGGCGGCGGGTGACGGCGATGCGGAGAGTGGCGGCAAGGCAGGCGGAGCGGCAGTAGGGCTCACCCCATCTTCCCGCGCGCCGCCACCGGCAGTGTCTCCAGTACCTTGTCGCCGTCGATCAGATGCACCTGATCGAACAAATTCGTCACCACGCAGCAATGGTCGGGCACGACGCGCACCCGCTCACCGATGCGAAGCCCCGCGCCATCGGCAAGCGTGACGGTGCCATGCTCCTCGCTTAAGCCGGTGACTCGTGCGCCCGGCATGCCCAGCAGCTCGCCGAATTCGGGGAGCCCGAGTGTGTCGGAGGACAGCGCCTTGCTGCCTGAGTCGAGGATGGCGCGGGTCGGCGTCGGGTGGCTGACCACGGTGGCAAGCACCGTCAGCGCGCAGTTGTCCAGCGTGCCGACGCCTTTGGCGACCTGGTAGCGGTCGAGATAAATATAGGTTCCGGGCCGGTATTCGGTGACGATGCTGTTCTCGCCGGAGCGCCACATATCCGGCGTTCCGCCGCTGGAGACGCGCGGGCATTCAAGCCCCGCCGCGGCAAGCGCGTCGTGCGCGCTTTTCAGCCAGGCCTCGGCTTGCGCTGCACGGCCGGCGGCCGGATAGGTCATCAACCCGCCGAAGGCGAGGCCCTTGGCCTGGTCGATGACCTTCGCCAGCGCCGCCGCTTCGGCCGGAGTCTGCACGCCACAGCGGCCCATCCCGGTGTCGCACTCGACCAGCACCTGCAGCGGATGGCCGGCATCGGTGAAGGTGGCGGCAAGGCCTTCCAGCGTCTCGCGGCTGTCCGCCGTCACCGACAGCGTGACGCTGCCATGCAGGGCCTTGAGCCGCTCCAGCTTGGCGCGGCCGAGTATGTTGTAGGGCAGAAAAATATCTTCAAGCCCGGCATCGGCCATCACTTCGGCCTCGCCAATCTTCTGGCAGGTGATGCCGACGGCGCCGGCCGCGACCTGCTTCTTCGCCCAATAGGGCAGCTTGTGCGTCTTGATGTGCGGCCGCAGCTTCAGCCCGTGGGCGTCCGCATGCGCCTGTGCCTTTTTGATGTTGGCTTCGGCGCGGGCCGCATCGATCAGGATCGCCGGCGTGTCGAGGTCGTCAATGCTTGGCATGAAAGTCACCATTCAAGGCATGTCTCCCGAGATCCGGTTTCGGGAAAAAGACATGCGTAAAATCGGAAAGTCCGGTTGGGTTTATGGTCCCGATCCGGCCGGATGTCACGGGCCAGGGCAGCGGGTTTGCGTCGACAGCGGACCGGCATTGGGCTATTCGGAGGTCCGAATTTCAGCAAGGCATCGGCCGGAGGAGGTCCCCCATGAAGCGCTCCAGGATCAACGAGATCATCCGCGAGGCCGACGCGTTTATCCGCTCCTTCGGCTATATCATGCCGCCCTTCGCCTATTGGTCGCCGGAAGAGATGAATGCGCACAAGGCCGACTCCTCGGCCATCTTCACCTCGCGCCTCGGCTGGGACATCACCGACTACGGCCAGGAGAAGTTCGACGAGCTCGGCCTGTTCCTGTTCACCGTGCGCAACGGCCGCTACGAGGACATGAAGCTCGGCATGGGCATGCTCTATGCCGAAAAGATCATGATCTCGCGCAAGGACCAGCTCTCGCCAATGCACCGCCACAACATCAAGGCCGAGGACATCATCAACCGCGGCGGCGGCAAGCTGGTGCTGGAGCTGTTCATGCATGACCGCGACGGCGGCATCGACCCGAAGGCCGAAGTGTCGGTGCCGGTCGACGGCACCATCACCAGATTGCCGGCGGGCGGGCTGCTGAAGCTCGATCCCGGCCAGAGCGTGACGCTTCTGCCCGGCGTCTGGCACGCCTTCTGGGCCGAGGGCAAGGACGTGCTGATCGGCGAGGTTTCCACCGTCAATGACGACCTCACCGACAACGTCTTCCGCGACCCGATCGGCCGCTTCTCCAACGTCGACGAGGACGTCGCGCCGCTGCACCTGCTGGTGGCGGACTATGAGAAGTGGGTGGGGTAGGCGAGAGAGGCTTCGCTACCGCGCATACTTGTCCGCCTTGCGGTTCCCAAGCAGCAGTTTGCGTTCCAGATGCGCGCGGAGCTCGCCGTAATAGGCGGTGAGGAAAGCCTTTGAATCGACCGGCTCGACCCGGGCCCCGATCTTGCGGGCGATCGTCTCCGCCACCGCTTTAAGCGCCGAATAATCGTCGCGGCGCAGCACTTCCTCCAGCTTCTGCAGCTCGGCGATGCCATAGGCGTCGAGCTGCGCTGCGCTGAACTGGAAGCGGGCGGCGACCGGGTCCTTGCGCCGCGAAAGGTCCTCGAGCAGCGCCACTTTCGGAGCTTCGACCACCCAGGTGCCGGCGAGCAGGTCGCCGATCCTCAAGCGATCGCGGTTGAACAGCGGGAACAACGAGAACAGCAACGCCCACACCAGGCCGAAGATGGTCGACAGCGTGTCGGCGACGTCGGCGCTGGCGCGCGCGGCGAGGATCGACAGCGGCAGGAAAACCTCGATCTCGCGCATCAGGTTACGCGCGATGACCTGGTCCAGCGTGAGGCCGGCGCCGCTGCGTGAGGCGACCCTGACGCCGACCATGCGCTTGCCCGGGGTGGCTGCCCGCCGGCCTGCCTCGAAGGCGATGAAATAGACGTTGCGTAGGAAGAAGATGAAAATGATCCAGACGATGAACAGCGGCTGGGCATCCTCGAAGCCGAGGCCGGCGAGGCCGAAGATTGTCACCAGGGAGACGACCACGGCCGCGATGACGATGATCACCACGTCGAGCAGGAACCCTGAAGCCCGGGTGCCGGCATCCGCCAGTTTCACGCGCAGGTCGACGCCTTCTGGCGTGACCAGCGGGCGGATCAGCGCTGCCGGGTCCTTGACCTTCGCTTTGCTAGCGGTCGCCATGCCGCACCATCCGGAACAGGTAGAAATAACAGATCCATAAGGCCAGCATGCCGCCGCCGATCGAGTAGCGGGCGATGTCGCTGGTGATCGTCTGCCTTCCGATGCCCTCCAACAGTCCGGCGAAAAGCAGCATCACCGTGACGCCGACCATGGCGGTCGCCGCCACGCGCCCGGCTCGCGCCGCGGCGGCCATCCGGGTCAGTTCGCCGGGAAAGGCGATGCTGGTGCCGATGCGCATCCCGGCCGCACCCGCGATGGCGATGGCGAACAGCTCTGTCGTGCCATGGATCGAAAGCCAGCCGCCTAGTTCGAAGCCAAGGCCCTTGGCGGCATAGATCTGGAAGATCGCGCCGAGCATGCAGCCATTCATCAGGATGATCAGCACGCTCGGCACGGCAAAGGCAAAACCCAGCGCGAAGGCCAGGATCGAGACCTGCGTGTTGTGGGTGAAGAGATAGGCGGCAAAGCCTGAGAGAAAGTGATCGCCGCCGCCGTAAAGCACGCTGCGCAGCATCTCGGCCGATGAGTCCGGGTTGCGCCCGCCGGCCAGGCTCGGCGCGATGATGGCGTCGTACCAGCGCTTGTCGGAGGCGACCAGCCAATAGCCGGCAATGGCGCCGATCACGGTGAGGGCGACCGACGTCCACACCTCGCGCCACAGATCGCGGATCGCGGCCGGCCAGTCACGCAGGAAGAAGTCGCCGATGCGCGTCCTCAAGGATCGCCGCGCGCCGTAGAGATAGAAGTAGCCGCGCAGGCACAGCGCCTCGAGATAGGCGATCAGCGCGCTGTCGAGCGAGGTCGCGCGCGCCACTGAAAGCGATGACAGCGCCGAGCGATAGAGGAGCGGCAGCGACAGCAGCTCGTCTTCCGACAGCGCGCGCGGCGCGCGCTTCTCGACGCGTGCCAGCAGCGCCTCGAAGGCTTTCCAGTCGGCCTCCCGCTCCTGGCGGAAGCTGGCCAGCGACTGGCGAACCGCGTCGGTGCCGGCGGACAGCGTCATAAGAGGTTCTCCTCCTTGAGCTGGATATAGCGCTCGACCAGCGCCGGGCCGAGCCGCTGATGGTCGGCCTCGATGACATGCGCGCCGAGCAGCCTGAGCCTGCCGATCACCACCTGCCGCTGCCGCAAGAGGTCGCCGGCGGTGACGGCGCGGGCGACATCCTCGGGCTCCGCCGGCGCCATGTCCGCCAGCGTCTCCAGCTCTACGTCCCGCATCAGCATGAACAGCACCAGATGCCGCTCGGTCAGCCGGCCGACAGTGCGCAGCATCAGCTCCGCGCTGATCGGATCGACGAAATCGGTGAAGACAATGACCAGCGAGCGCCGGTCGAGCTTGGCCGAAAGCGTGGTGAGCGCCAGGGTGAAGTTGGTCTCCTCGGTCGAATAGTCGATCTCGGCGGCGCGCTTCTGGATCATGGTGAAACTCGGCGAGCCGCGCACCGCGCCGCTGGAAACGCGCGGCCTTGCATCGAAGGAGAACAGGCTGACGAGATCGCCGCCCTTGAGCGCGATGAAGGCCGACAGAAGTGCGGCCGTCACCGCCCGGTCGACCTTCGGCACGCCATCGACCGGCTCGCACATCAGCCGGCCGCTATCGATCGCCAGAACGATGTTGTTGTTTTCCTCGATCCGGAATTCGCGCGCCAGAAGCTTGCCGTGGCGGGCGCTGCGCTTCCAGTCGATCATGCGCCGGCCCATGCCGGGCTGGTAATCCTTTAGCGCCTCGAACTCGCGGCCCTGGCCAGCGCGCTTTTGCGCATGGCCGTCGGCAAGGGCTGAGCGTTGCAGGAGCGTGATCGCCTCGTCGCGCGCGCTGTTGACGTTGGGCAGCACCGCGACCTTGCGGTCGACCGGCAATACGACCTGGTTCCACACCAGCCCGAACGGGCCCTGCCAGCGCAGCCACAGCCGATCGAAACTGGCGATACCGCGCCGGATCGCCTCGAATTCGAGGTCGAGCGTGCCGCCTTTGGCCGGCAAAGCGCCGCCGGTGCCCGCTACCGGCTGGACGCGCTGGTCATGCCCGACGCGCGCCTGCAGGCGGCGCAGCTTTGCCCCGACACCGGCCGCGATGTGCAGCGTGAAGCGCCCGCCGATGCCGACCTGCGGCGGCGCCGTCAGCACCGCATCGAGCGAGGCGCGGCCTCTGCCCGCGGCCGCGTCCACCGCCAGGAAGGCAAGCAGAACGCAGATCCACAACAGGCCGAGATACCAGACAGAGGGCAAAGCGAGCGCGATCAGGAAGGCGGGGATCGCCCCCGCCGCCGCTGCCCAGACCGCTCGGCCGCTCGGATAGATCAACGCGGCGCTTCCGTATGGTCGACGAGGTCGGAGACGATCTGCTCGACCAGCCGCCCGTCGATCTGTGCGGCCGGCGAAAGCACGACGCGGTGGCGCAGCGCCGGCACGGCCAGAGCCTTGACGTCGTCGGGGATGACATAGTTGCGGCCATCGAGTGCCGCTCTGGCGCGCGCCGCTCGGGCCAGCATGGCGCCCGCGCGAGGACTCGCGCCCACCTCCAGGTCGGGGCTTTCGCGCGTGCCGCGCACAAGTGCTGCGATATAGCCGACGACATCGCCGACCAGCGTGACGTCGCCCACCGTCGCGACGGCGGCTTCCAGTGCCTTGCGGTCGGTCTGCGCCTTGATGCCGTATTGCCCGATATCGTGCGAGGCCGAGCCGCCGCCGTGGTTGACGATGATGGCGCGCTCTTCCGCGAGATCCGGATAGCTCACGCGGTGCTTGAACAGGAAACGGTCGAGCTGAGCCTCGGGCAGCGGATAGACGCCCTGATGCTCGATCGGGTTCTGCGTCGCCACCACCATGAAATTCCGCCCAAGCGAATGCGTGGTGCCGTCGAAGGTGACGGCGTGCTCCTGCATGGCCTCGAGCAGGGCGGCCTGCGTCTTCGGCGGCGTGCGGTTGATTTCGTCGGCGAGCAGAAGGTCGCAGAAGATCGGGCCGCGCGTCAGCGTGAACTGCCCGGTCTGGAAATTGTAGATGTTTGCGCCGACGATATCGCCGGGCATCAGGTCGGGCGTGAACTGGATGCGGCCATAGGCGACGCCCAGCGCCTGCGCGAAGCAGCGCGCCGTCATGGTCTTGGCGGTGCCCGGCGGACCCTCGAGCAGGATATGGCCGCCGGCAAACAAGGCCGTTAGCATCAGGTCGACCGTGTCGTGCTGACCGGTGATCGCTTTCGCCACTTCTTCCCTGATCGCGTTCGCCAGGGCCTTCACTTCATCGACGTTCACCGAGCCTCCTTGCCGTCCAGTCATGCAGCTGTTCTGCTGCTTCATGCATTGCTGCCAAATTGTTGGATTCGTTCGCGGCCTGGAAGCGCCGGGTGAAGCCGTGCGCCTCGCCCTTGTCGCGGGAATCGAGCCAGCGGTCGAGCGCCTCGCCCTGCAGCCCATGCGGCGCGCCGAGCAGGGCGGCAGCGCGCTGCCGCACCAGCGTCGCATAGCGGTCGCCAAGTTCCTGCAGGCGCCCGGCGCGTTTCAACAGCATCGCCGTTGTGTCGACCAGTGCGCGCTTGCCGAAGGCGATGGCGCGGCCTTCCGCGCGCGGCGGCCCGAAGCGGCCGAGCCCGTGCAGGAATGCAAGCGCGGCCGCCACCAGCACCGACAGCGTCAAAGCCAGGAAGGGCGGTTCGATCAAAAGCTTGGCGAGATCGTATTTCTGGCCGATACCGTGCAGCGTCAGGTCGAACATGACCGCGCCCTTGGCGGGCTCCAGCATGGCGATCATGTCAAGCGCGGCGGCCGCCTTCTGCTCGTCGCCCAACGCGGCATTGTTGATGAAATCGGGATCGGTGAGGATATAGAAGGGTTCGTTGTCGAGCTCGGTGAGGATGGCTTTGCCGTTACCGGCCGCGATCAGCGGGTGATCATCCGCCACCCATTGCAGTTCGTCCGGCACGGCGATCCTGCGGCCTTGGACATCGATCATGTCGACCGCCGGCTTGCCTTCGCCGAGCTTCGCCTTGGCGATGCGGCCGAGCCAGTCGTTGACGACCGCATTGGGAAGTCGTTCGGCCTTGGTCTCCCAGCCGTCATGGCCCAGCAAGGGAACGGTCTGCCATTTCGGCAGCACGAAAAGCGTGTCCTTGCCGGTGCGCAGCTTGATGAGGTGGTCGAGCGCGGCCGGGTCGCTGCCCGGCGCGATGGTGACCACGAGCAGGAAGGTCGAAGCCAGCGGGGACTCCAGGTCCTTCTCGCCGCGCTCCATCGGCGGCGGCTGTCCATTGGTGAGCTTCAGCCATTCGACAAGCCCGGCATAACCGGTGCCGCCTTTCGAAAACGGCGTTGCGCCGCCTTCAGGCTGGCGGAAATCGGGGGCATAGGTGGACAGCAGGAAGAAGCCGGCAGCGGCCAAAAGGCTGGCGAAGATGCCCCAGAACAACGTCTTGCGGCTGAACGGTTCCTGCGCTGCTTCCGTCGTTGCCGCGCTCATGCCCAGGCGTCCCGGAAGGCGAAACGCTCATAGGCGCCGCGTGCCTGCTGCCAGCCTTCGGCGCCGACAGGCCGCCGGGCAAACAGTGCGGCTTCGACGATGCGGGCGATCTCGCTGAAGGCGGCGCGGGGCCGGGTGGGTATCGAGTCGGCGGCCGCGATGTCGCGCGCGGTGAGCGACGGTCGCAGGAAGTCCGGTATGCGGGTCGCGATGTCGGCGACGCTGCGGCGCAACAGAAGATGCACCGCCTCGTCGAACTCGCCGCGGGCGGCGAGCGCATCGGCCTCGGAGAGCAGGACCTGGGCGACGCCTGCGTCCGGGCGCCACTCCTCCTTCTCCTCGGTCTCCTGGCGCTTGCGCCACCAGGGCAGGCGCCAGGCGACGCCTTTGGCTTCAAGAACGAGCAGAAAAGCGATGATCGCGACGCCGATGATCACCGCGCCCCAGAACAGATAGATCATGTAGGGGCCGAGCTTGGCCAAGCCGTCCAGCAGCGGCTTCAGCCATTGCGGCGGCTCGGGCCGCACGAAGGCCGGCAGCTCGAACTGGATCGAATCGTCCGCCAGCAGCTGTTTGTGCAACTGCGCCAGCCGTTCCGCATCTTCCGTCCCTGCGGCTGTCACCCCGTTTCCCCTGCAACCCGCGGTTCAGGCTGACACTGGCAATACGCCATGACAATTGCAAGTGCACTGGACGTAGGCCTTCAATCTTGGCAAATTTACTTTGAAGTCGCCGATTGGACGCGGCGGTGACTCGGGGGAAATTACCATGACCACTGCAACATTGGGACGACCCGGCAGATTCGAGATCGGCAGGGTGTTCAACACAACTTTCGGCGTGCTCACGCGCAATATCGGACTTTGCATAGGACTTGCGGCCCTGTTCTCCGGGCTGCCTGCGCTGTTGATCCGGCTGTGGCAGCAACCGCAACTCGACGCGATACTGCACCACGATCCGGCCGCGATGCCGGATCCCAGCGCGATGTTTCGCAACTCCTCCGTCAGCGTCATAGCCGGTTTGATCGGATTTGTTTTCGCGCTGCTGCTGCAGGCCGCGCTGATGCGCGCCACGATCGAGGATCTGAACGGCAAGCGGCCGTCCTTCGGCGACTGCGTACAAACCGCAATTCGCTTCCTCCTTCCGACGCTCGCGGTCGGCCTGCTGGTCGGCCTCGGCGCGGGCATCGGACTGATGCTGCTGATTGTACCCGGCATCATCCTGTGGCTGGGTTGGTCGATGTCGGTTCCGGTTCTCATCCAGGAGCGGCGCGGTGTGTTTGGCTCGATGTCGCGCAGCCGCGCCCTGACCAAGGGCAGCCGCTGGTCGCTGTTCGGCCTGTTCCTCATCCTGATCATCATAGCCATGATCATCCAGTGGGGGATGCTGCTGGTCCTCGTTCTATTCGGCGGCATCCTTGCCGAAGTGGGGTCCGCGCTGGTGCAGGCCGTGGTGTCGATGGTGCTGTCGGTCGCGACGGCGGCGAGCTACGTCGAACTGCGTCAGGCGAAGGAAGGTGCCAGCATCGACGAACTGGCGGAAATCTTCTCGTAACCGAGCACACCCATTCGGCCCGGCTAGCGAGTACCTGAAACATCGTCAGACTGGCGGGGGAGGCTTCGGCCGTACCCCGCCTTTCGGCACTGAAGCAGGCAATACGCACGGAGAATTGCAACTCGTCCAATCCGCAAGTATCAATCTTGCGGATACTGTTCAATTTTGCATATTCATTAGATGGGCGGAATATAATATGGCGTCGATCGCAAGCGGCAGGCCGGAAAAATTCCGCATCGGCCAGGTGTTCAGCAATACATTCTCGGTTATCGGCCGCAGCTTCGGCCCGCTTGCCGCGATCGTCGGCCTGTTTTCCGCGGCGCCCACGTTGATCTACAATTTTTGGAACCTCACCCAGCTTGCCAGGATGCGTGAGGCCGTCGGCGCCTCTGCCTTCGAAAGGCCGGACATGGCAAGGTTGGCGGCCGTATCGGCGATTGCCGGGTTGCTGTTCCTGGTGCTCAGCTTTCTCGCGCAGGCAGCTCTGGTGCGCTTGACCGTAGACGACCTAAACGGCAGGCGTCCGGCGGTCGGCGACTGCGTACAGATCGCGCTGCGAAGGTTCTTTCCGATGCTGGGGATCGGCGTCATTGTCTTTCTTGCCCTGATATTGGCCGCTATCGTGATGAGTGTCGTCGCCTCGCTCCTGGCCTTTGGCGGACTCTTCGTCGGAGGGCTCATCGGGGTTGCCGTAGCCTTCATTCCCGCGGCGATGTGGCTGATCAGCATTTCGGTTGCGATCCCCGTGGCGGTCCAGGAAAGGCTCGGCGTGTTCGGTTCGATATCGCGCAGCCGAGCGCTGACCAAGGGCAGCCGTTGGCCGATCTTCGGCCTGCTCCTGGTCATTGCCATCGCGGCCGGCCTGCTTCAGGCGGCATTCTCGCTGCTGTTCAGATTTGCCCTGGCAACGGCCGGCGGCCTCAGCGGCACCGGCATCTTCGTCGGGGCCGTGGGAGGCAGTCTGCTGTCGAGCATCTTCTCGGCGGTGATTTCGGTGGCGATCGCCGTCATCTATGTCGAGCTGCGCCAGGTCAAGGAAGGTGCCAACGTCGACGAACTGGCGGAAATCTTCTCGTAGTGCCGAGCAACGGATTTCATGGCGAAGGCCATAAAGGCGCGGCCGGAAGATTCGGGTCGGGGAAAGTCTCCGGCGATGCCGCCTTGTTCATAGGACGAAATTTCATCTTGGTGCTGGCTATAAGCATCGTGTTCTTCTACCTTCCCGTCCTCCTCTTCGACCTGCAGGCGGCGCGGGAGGCGAGCCAGCCAATCTATTCTCCGGCCGCTGGCGGGGTCGCTGTCTGGCTGACCAAAACGGTAACCGCCATTGCGCCCAGATTGCTCGTCATCGCGCCGATCTTCTTTGGCCAGGCGGTCTTGTCGAAAGCCGCCGCCGGCCAGTTCACAGGCAATCGACCATCGCGGGGGGGCTGCTTGCTGGCAGCCTTGCGCCGTTTTCTTCCGCTCTTCGGTTTGGGGGCCGTGATGTTCCTGGTGACCAATCTTGGCCAGCAAGCATTGTTCGCCATGGCCCCATACCTGCCTTCTTACGGCAATGGCATCATCCTGGTCCTTTTGCAGGTGCCTGTTTTCGCGTTCGGATTTTCAATAATCCGCGTTATTCCCGTGATTATGCAAGAAGGCCGGGGGTTGATCGCCTCGATGTCGCGTGCACGCGCTTTGAGCAGGGGATGCCGTTGGCCGATATTCGGTATGATTTCAGTCGTCACCGCGGCAACCTGCCTGGGGTTTTGGGCGACGTCCGGCGTAGTTGCTCCCGGTGAAGCCATGCCAGTCTATGCTGCGCTTGTTGGCTGCTGGCTTCGACGCTGCTCACCGCGGCCTATGTTGAGCTGTGCCGCATCAAGGACGGTCCCGGTGCCGCGGAATTGTCCGAGATATTTTCCTAGCGAGCGGTGCGATCGGCACCGCTTGCCTCAATGACAACAGCAACGTTCCGCCTCTAAGCTGGTCCGGCACAGGCATGACGAGGTGATCGCCACATCCGCCTTGACTAGCGCCGCCGCCAGCTTCGCCTGCAATCCCGGCAGCTCGTCTTTCTCGCCGCGCCGCTTGAGGCATTCGACCAGCCCGTGCAACGCCCAGACATTGTCCGGATGCTGGGCGCAGCGCTGCACCGCGCCGCTCAAGCCTAGATCGTCGCGATAGACCTGCTCGGCCTCGGCCGCGTGGCCCTGGTCGAGCAGGAGCGCGGCCAGCGCGTGGCGCGGCGGATGCATCCAGGCCCATGGCTCGGTGTAGGAGAGATTGTCGTCGAGCTCGACCGCGCGGCGCAGATGCCCGTAGGCCTCGTCATGCCGCCCCTGGTGATAGGCGAGCTCACCGTCGAGCAGTGCCGCGCCCACCGCAAGCGAGGCTTTTGTCGGGTTGCTGAGGAAGCGCCGCTCCGGCGCAATGTTTTCTATTTGCCGACTAAGCAACTCGCGTTCACGCTCGGCGGAAGCGAAGTCGCGCAGCGTCGCATGCGCCACGCCCTTAGCGTAGTGCTGCAGCGCGGCGGTCACCACATAGAGGTCGGGCTCGCCGTTCATGGGCTCGTCGATGATCTCGAGCCAGCGTCCGAAGCGCACCTGAACATGCGATTTCATCGCGTGATAGCCCTCGACCGTCTGCGTCAGCTTCGGCCGCTCGGGAATGCTGACGACCTCGCGCGTCACCAGGCTGCGCACCTTGTCGGCGGCCCACAGCGCCGGGCGGTACTGGCCAAGGAACATGCAGGTGAACATCATCAGATGCAGGTCGTGGCAGCAGCCGAGCAGGTAATAGGTCGGCTCGCCGGCATAGGCGAGGTAGAGGTCGTTGGCGCGCACCGCCTTCTCGCTGGCAATCTTGGCCTTCTCATATTCGCCGCACAGCACGTAAATGTGCGCAGGCATATGGTTCATATGGCCGGCATCCGGGCACATCGTGCCCAGCCGTTCCGCCGAGCGCATGCCGCGCTCGGGCTGTGTCGACATTTCAAGCAGATGGATGTGGAGATGAAGCGCCGCCGGGTGCGGCGCGGCCCCCGCCTCATCCGACATCCTGATCGAGCGTTCGCATATCTCCAGCGCCTCGATCACATCCGAATTCGGCGCAGGCTCGCCCGTCTTGAGATTCCACAGCCGCCGCACCGTACGCATCATCAGCGCTTCGACCGTGAGCGCCATCACATCATGGTCGTCGGGATGGTCGCGATGGACCTCGCGCATGGCGGCGGCATAGGCGTCGTCCCATTTTTCGAACTCAGCGTCGCTCACGCCCTGCGGCTGCTGGAAGCGGGCGCTGAGCGCCTCGATCAGCCGCCGCTCGATAGGGCTCGCGCTCGCCGCATTGGCTTGCGCCAGCCGCACATGCTCGAAACAGCGCCTGGCGACACGGTCGGCTTCGGCCTTGCCATGCTCCTTCCAGGTCAGATTGTAGAAAGGCCCGGCGGCATAGGCGATGCCCCAATGGACGAAGGCGCAAGCTGGATCGGTCTCCAGCGCCTTCTCGAAGCACTTTATCCCTTCCTCATGGTTGAAGCCGTAGCACCAGTTCAGCCCGATATCGAACCAGCGCTGCGTTTCGGGCGAGGAGGTGGAGATGGGACGGCGATAGGTGCCGAGGTCGAAGTGATCCATGCCCGATCGTTTCTCGCATTCGAGCCGGCGAAAACCGGCCACGCACAATCTGTGCCGAAAGACGCGGGTTTGGCAAACGGCTTCTCAACTGTCGAACCGCGCGGGACGAAACGGCTCAAGCAACGGACTGGGCTCGCCGCTGACGATCTCGTCCGCCAGCAATTCGCCCGCGATGAGACCGAGCGTGGCGCCGCTATGGCTGAAGACGACGTTGTAGCCGGGAATGCCGGCCAGCTGGCCGATCACCGGTTCGCCATCGGCCGGTATCGGCTTCGGTCCCATGTGATGGCTTTCCAGCGCCAGTTTCGGATTGCCTTCCAGCACCTTGGAGGCCTCTTCGAGCAGGCCCGCGATCGTCGATGGCTTGGCCTCGTAGCTGCCGTCGCCGCGCACAATGACTTCTTCCTCGGACCAGGCCGAGTCAAGCGCGAAACCGCCGTTGGGGGTCGGCCGGATGGCGACACGCGGCGTGTTGAGCACGGCGCGCAGCGGATGGCGGACTGGCTTGCTGAAGAGGAGCAGAGCGCGCGTCGTGCCGTCACCAATGCGCCGGCCTGCTTTTGCCGCCATGGCCGGCACCGCCGGGCCGGTCGCGACCACGACGGCGTCGGCATCGATAGCCAGGCCGGAGGAGGTCCTCACGCCGGTCGCCCGGCCATTGGCAAGAACAACATCGGCAGCGCCGGCATCGGTGACAATCCGCCCGCCGCGTTCGCCGAACTCCCGCAGCAGCAGGCCGATGAGCGATGGCAGATCGACCCAGCCTTCGCCGGCATTGAAGATGGCGCCTTGGCGAGAAACAGCCTTTGCGTCGATGCCTGGCGTGACGGCGGCGATCTCGGCGGGTGCGAGCAGCCGCGTCTCGTAACCGATCGCCTGTTCGTGGCGGAAGATTTCCTCGATCTGGTTGGCCGCATTGTCGGCGTCCCAGGTGAGCCCGCCGTCAAGCCGCAGCCAGGCGCGGCAATCCTGCCCGGCTGCGAACTTCCGGTAGCGGTCAAGGCCCGCGATGCGCAGCGCATGGTAGGCGGCCGAGCGTTTTCGCGCGGAGTTGAGCCAGGCGAGTGAGCGCGACGACGCGCCGTTGGCGACCGGCCCGTCGCTGACGATCGTCACTTGCACGCCGAGCCGGGCGAGATGAACGGCGGTTGAGACGCCGAAGATGCCGGCGCCGATGACGGCGACCTTGAGGGCAGATTTTTCAGTCATGACTGCAGCTTTCGATGATCGGGTTTTGGCTTGGGAGAGGGCGCAGCGGCATCGCTCACAGCACCTCGGCGAGAAATTGCCGGAGTCGCGGGCTGTTCGGCCGGTCGAATATCTCCGCCGGCGGGCCGACCTCGACGATGCGGCCCTCATCCATGAAGGCGACCTGGTCGGCCACCTTGCGGGCGAACCCCATCTCATGGGTGACGACGATCATCGTCATGCCGCGCCGGCCGAGATCGGCCATCAGGTTGAGCACGCCTTTGACCAGCTCCGGGTCGAGCGCGCTGGTCACCTCGTCGAAGAGGATGACTTCGGGGTCCATGGCCAGCGCGCGGGCGATCGCCACGCGCTGCTGCTGGCCGCCGGAGAGGCGGCTCGGCCGGTAGTCCGCGCGGGCGGCAAGGCCCACTTCGGCAAGCTGCGCTTCGGCCAAACGCCGTGCCTGGCTTCCCGCCATGCCCTTGATCTTGGTCAGCGCAAGCATGACGTTCTCGATCGCCGTGTGGTTCGGGAACAGGTTGAAATGCTGGAACACCATGCCGACGCGGCGGCGAAGCTGCTCCGGTTGCATCGCCAGAATGCTTTCGCCGTCGAGCAGGACGTCACCGGCCTTGGGCTCGACCAGCCGGTTGAGGCAGCGCAGCAGTGTCGATTTCCCTGATCCCGATGGACCGATCACGCAGGTGACCGTCCCCGGCTCGACCTTGAGCCTTATCTCTTTCAGCACCTGCAGTTCGCCATAGGCCATGTCGAGGTCGCGCACCTCGAGGCTGCCGGCCTTGATGGCCGGCCGTGCCGTTGCGGGGGCCTTGCCCGACACGTCCCTCAACTCGCCGACCTCGACCAGGCCGCTGACGGCGGCGCCCGGTTTCTGCCTGCCTAGCCGCAGACGGTTGTCGATGTGGTTGACCACGTGGGTCAGCGGCACCGTGATGATCAGATAGAACATGCCGGCCAGAAGCAGCGGCGACAGATTGCCGGTGACCACTGCCTGGTCCTGGCCGATGCGGAAAATCTCACGCTCGGAGGCAAGCAGGCCGAGGAAATAGACGAGGCTGGAATCCTTGACGTTGCCGATGAACTGATTGACCAAAGCGGGAAGCACGCGACGTATGCCCTGCGGAATGACGATCAGCCGCATGCCCTGGCTATAGCTCATGGAGAGCGCGCGGCACGCTTCCATCTGACCGCTCTCGACGCTCTGGATCCCCGAGCGAAAAATCTCGCCGATATAGGCACCGGCAATCAGGCTCAGCGCCACGATGCCGAGCGGGTAAGGCGAGGGGCCGAACAGCTCGCGGCCGATGCGGGCAAAACCCTGGCCGATCAAAAGGATGGTGAGGATCGCCGGCAGCCCGCGAAAGATGTCGGTATAGACGCGCGCCGGAATCCGCAGCCAGGCAGAGCGCGAGATGCCCATGACCGCAAGGATCATACCTATGACGATGCCGAGCACGGTCGAAGCCGCGGCCAGGATCAGCGTGTTCTTCAAGCCGACCATGAGCAACGACGGCAGCACCGATGCCATCGCGTCCCAATCGAAGAAGCTGCGCTGAAGGTTCTCTAACCAATTCATTCGCCAACCTGCCTTGCTCGGCGACGGAATCGCCCGTCGCGCGATCGCTCATGGCCTGCCTGGAAGGCCGCCGGCATTCGCGCCGGCGGCAGTTTGCAGGTCAGTTCTTCTTGGGGAGATATTGCTCCGGCATCGGCGATCCGGGGAACCATTTCTGGTAGAGCTCGCGCCAGGTGCCGTCCTGCATGGCTTCGTGGATGCCCTTGTTCAGCGCCTCGCGAAAAGCGTCGTTGCCCTTGCGGATAACGAAACCAGCCGGCGCGTCGAAAGACGGAATGTTGATGGCGATCTTAAGCGACGGATAGCGCTCGCCATATTGTTTGGCCGCCTCATAATCGAGGAAGTGTCCGTCGATCGTGCCGTTGTTGAGCGCGGCGATAGCCGAGTTGTTGTCGGGGAATTTCACCAGGTCGGTATGGGTAAAATTCTTGGTAGCGTAGATTTCCTGCAGCGTGCCCTGGACGACGCCGAGGCGCTTGCCGGCAAGGCCTTCGGCGCTGGTGATCTTGGGGTCGGACGTCAGCACGGACAGATACCCGGCAAGATAGCCGTCGGAAAAGTCGACCGTTTGCTTGCGCTTCTCGGTCGTTCCGATGGCCGCGACGGCCACATCGAAGCGTTGGTTGGCGACGGACGGCATCAGCGCCGAGAACTCCTGGCCAGTGAAGGTCACCTGGTCCGGCTTGAAGCCCATCCGGCCCACCACGTTGAGGAAGAATTCGAGATCGAACCCGGTGAACTTGCCGTCGGCGGTGGTGAAGGCATAGGGCTTGGCGTCGCCCATCGTGCCCACGCTGATCGTCTTTGGGTCGATGAGATTGTAGGGATTGTCCGCTGCCCAGGCCTTGGGGAGCGAAAGCGCCGCCAGCGCGATGGCGAAGAAGACCGAGCCGATGCGCTGCCGGCAGCTCACTGTGAAAAGACCTCTTATGCTCATTGGTTGTTCTCCACTCAGAAGATCGGCTCAAGCCTGGCTTTCGAGAAGGCCCGGCGGTCGATTCGACACGGTTTCCGATGCGGCGCCTCTCAGCGCTCTTTTTCTTGTGAGACCGGTCTCAATTGTGGATGAGACCGGTCTCTTGACATTTGTAGGCACAGCGACAACCATCCGTCAACGAATTTGAAAGCGATTTCCAAGAAATGAAGCGCCCATCCAAGGCTCCCTCCGTCACCGTCAGCGACGTCGCCCGCGAAGCCAAGGTTTCGAAGGCGACGGCGGCGCGCGTGCTGGGCGGTTACGGCACCGTGAGCGAGATGGTCCGCGCGGCCGTGCTGGAAGCCGCCAGGGCGCTCGACTACCGGCCGAACGAGCTCGCGCGCAGCATGACGACCGGGCGTTCCGGCAGCATCGGCGTGGTCGTCGGCGATATCGAGAACCCGTTCTTCTCGCTTGCCGTGCGCGGCATCAGCGACGTGGCGCGCTTGTCGGGCATCAACGTCATACTCGCCAATTCAGGCGAAGACGTCGAGGCGGAGAAGAATGCGATCCGCGTCCTCCTGGCAAAGCAGGTCGACGGCTTGATCGTGACGCCGGCCCAATCCGGCGAGATCGCGCATCTCAAGGAGATCGCTTGCCCGCTGGCGCTGCTCGACCGCGCCCTGCCGGAGCTTGCCGTCGACACAGTCACGGTCGACGACCGCAAGGCGGCGCTGCGGGCCACGCGCATCCTAACTGAGGCCGGGCATCGAAGGATCGCCTATGTCACCGCGGCGGTGTTGTCGGGGGACTTTCGCGGCGCTGCGTCCAGGATTAACACCTCCACGGTGCGCGAGCGCATCCTCGGCTTTATCGAGGCTTGCTGCGAGGCGGACATCGAAGGGGCGGAGCGCAATATCCATTTCGGCAGCGGGCGATCGGAAAGCGCGCACGCCCTCATGCAGCGCCTGCTCAAAAGTGCGGAGCGGCCGACGGCGATCCTCGCCTCCGACAGCGTCGTGGCGCTGGAGTTGTTCAAGGCGATCCGCGAATGCGGCCTCCGCATCCCTCAAGACATATCGCTGATCACCTTCCACGATGCCGACTGGACAAGCGTGACCACGCCGCCGATCACCGTCATCGACCAGCCGGTCTATGCGCTGGGAAAGTCTGTCGCTGAACTGTTGATACGCCGCCTGAAAGGCGACGACCGTCCGCCCGAAAGGATCGTGCTGCCCACGACGATCATCGAACGGATGTCGGTCGGCCCGTCAGAGGCTTGAGCGCTGAAAAGCGGCGGCCGGCGCGGCTTTGAACGCCGCGCCGGCCGCTCGGTCCCGGGAGGATCAACTCTCCAGCCACACCTTCTCGAAATGCTGCTCGAGCGCCTGATGCTGTTCGCAGCCCTGCACGCCCTTGCGATAGGTGCGGTAGACCGAGCGCCAGTAGGGCTGGATGATGATGCCGCTATCGCGCAAATTGGTCTCGATCTTGGCCATGATCTCCTTGCGGGCCGCGGCGTCCGGCGTCGCAAGCGCCTTGTCGAGAAGCTCGTCGAACTCCTTGTTCGCATAGGCGCTTTCGTTCCAGGCCGCGCCCGATTTATAGGCCAAAGCCAGCACCTGGACGCCGAGCGGGCGGCCGAGCCACTCGGTGCAGGAATAGGGGAACTTGCTCCAGTCGTTCCAGAAGGTCGCGGCCGGCAGCACGGTGCGCTTGATCTTGAGGCCCGCCTCGCGGATCTGCGCCGCGATGGCGTCGGCGGTGCTCTTTTGCCATTCGATGTCGACCGAGATCAGCTCATATTCATGGTCGGCCTTGCCGGCTTCCGCGATCAGCTTCTTGGCCTGTTCGACATCGCGCTTGGCCGGGCCGATATCGGCGAATTCCGGATGCATGGGGCCGACATGGTGGTTGTCCGCGGGCTTGCCGCGACCGTCGAGACCGAGCTTCAGCACCGCCGCATTGTCGACGGCAAGTTGGGCCGCGCGACGCACCTTGACGTCGTCATAGGGCGCGTTGGAGACATTGAAGCGCGCCACGATGGTCGAGCCGGTGGCGATCTCGGAATTCTGCAGGCCCATCTTGTCGGTCTGCGAGACGGCGTCCGACGCGGTCTCATGGTCGGTGTCGATCTCGCCGGATTCGAAGGCCGACAGCATGGCGTTGGGATCGGAGCCGTAATCGACCCATTTGATGCCGTCGAGATGGAACTCGCCCTTCCACCAGGGCTTGTCCTTGCGCTTCACCTCCGCGCCCGTCTCGGCGTCCCAGCTCACCAACTCGCACGGGCCGGTGGTGATGGCCAAAGCCTTCTTCGGGTCGGCATCGCCCTCATAGGAGCGGTGCATGATCAGCGCCGGATAGTCCGCCATGCCGGCAATCAGCGAGATGTCTGGCTTGGGCAGGTTGAGCTTGACGGTGTAATCGTCGACCTTCTGGATGCCGCCATCGACCGGCTTCTTGGTGTCGGCATTGACCAGCGCGCCCATGCGCGCCGCGACCGAATTGCCGGCGACCGAGGCATCGCACCAGCGGTTGAGGTTGTGGATCACGTCGTCGGCGTTGAATGTGTCGCCGTTCGACCAGGTGATGCCCTTGCGCACATGCAGCGTGATCGTCTTGGCGTCGTCGCTGGTTTCCCAGCTTTCCAGCAGCCACGGCTCGAAGGAAAAGTCGGTGTTCCAGCGCACCAGATATTCGTTGCACTGGCGCGCGACATTCGACATCTCGACGCCGTCGAAGGTGCGCGGATCCTTGAAGCCTTTGACGTTCATGGCGACGCGCAGCACACCGCCCTTTTTCGGCTCGGCGGCCCGGGCGGGCGAGGGGGTAATCCCGCCCAGCGCCATCGCGCCGGCGGCGCTGACGCCGAAGCCGGCCATCAGCGCCAGATATTCGCGCCGGCTGATCGCGCCCTTCTTGAAGTCGTCGGCGATCGGCTTTGCACGCGGGTGCAGTTTCCTGTCGGTCAGCATGAATTTCATCGTCGTTCCCTCTGTTGTTGGGCGCCCCGGAATCGCCAGGCGCGGGGGCGGATGCGACCGCCGGGGCGCCATTGCCTGCTGAGGAATGATAGGTCCGCTTTCCGCAGCGAAATGTTTGGTGTTCCGCAGTTCTTGTGCGTTGTTCCGCAGAGGGAACTTGACTCAGACGGCCTCGCCCCCTCATCCGGCGCGCTTCGCGGCCACCTTCTCCCGAGGGGAGAAGAGGTTCGCGCCGGCGCTGACAGGCTCCTCTCCCCTTGGGAGAGGTTAGCCGAGCGAAGCGGAGGCTGGGTGAGGGGAGCGCCGTTCAATACGGCCACTCGCCCCGCCCAAGCGCGCCGATATCCGCAACAATCCTCGCAAATGCCTCCGCCGCACGCGGCACGGTAGCGCGGGCCCGCAAAAAACTGTGTACCAGCCGCTTCTCCTCGCGCCACCACGCTTGTCCGCCAGCGGCAACAATCCGGTCGCGATAGGTCTCGCCGTCCGAGGACAGCGGGTCGCACTCGGCGGTGACGATCACTGTCGGCGGCAGTCTGGAAAAGCCACGATCCGCGAGCGGCGAGAACGTTGGGTCGTCCGCCGACTGCCCGGGCGCCGACCGAATGCGCTGATAGAACTCGATATCGGCAAGCGTAAGCAGCGGCGCCTCGGCATGCTCGACGTAGGAGCGCCCGGTCTCGCCGCCGCCTAGCCCCGGATAGATCAGCATCTGGCCAACGGCATACCGGGGATGCCGCCGTGTCGCCTGCGCCACCGCGGCGGCCAGATTGCCGCCGGCGCTTTCGCCGCAAAGCACGATCGGCAGCGCGCTGGTCGCGGCGACCCATTCGAACACGGCCAGCGCATCGTTGAAGGAGGCCGGATGCGGATGCTCCGGCGCCAACCGGTAATCGGCCGAGACCACTTCAAACCCTGTGCCGGCGCAGATCTCGGCGCAGATGTCGTCGTGACTGTCGAGATCGCCGAGCACGAACCCGCCGCCATGATAATAGACGACGATCGCCGCCGCCTTGCCCGCCATCCGATAGCGGCGGACCGGGATCGCATGCGCCGCCGTGGCGACGACGCCATCGCTGGCGGTCACACCATCTGGGCGACCCCGATGGAAGGCCACGCACATCCGGTCATAGACCGCGCGCTGCTCCGCGATGGGCGCGGCAACGATCTCCGGCGGGTACCAGCTGTTGACCCGGTCGATATAGTCCCAGAGCTCCGCATCGAGCCGGTCGGCATATTTGCCGCGGCTCGCCGGATCGGTTGGTCCGCCGACCACTGCCGTCAGAGCTCCGCGTAGAGTTGCGCCGCATTCTCGAAGGTGAAGCGCAGCGGTACCGAACCCTCGACCTGCCAGACACTGACCGTGTCGCCGGCCATCAGCCGGCAGGCGTCGAGCGTGTTGGTGACGGCGCCGCCATAGAGCCGGTTGGCGAGGTTGAGGATGCCCGTCTGGTGCATGGCCGCACTGGCGCTGCCGCAGGCGTCCTTGACCAAAAGCACGCGAAACCCAAGCGCCACCGCGTCCTTCACCGTGGCGTCGATGCAGGCTTCGGTCCAGACGCCGGCAATCACCAGCCATTCGATGCCGGACGCCTTGAGTTTTTGGGCAAAATCGTTCTTGCCGAAGGCGCTAGCCTCCTGCTTGACCAGCATGGCTTCGCCGTTCTGCGGCGCCACTTCATGGCAGATCGACGTCAGCGGATCGTCCTTGTCGGAGAAGGCCGACTTGCCGCTCTCGTCCACGGGGTGGAACGGGCGCGCCTTGGCGAGGTCGACGATATAGGCCCAGTGGTGGAGCGGCACGAAATTGCGCCGCGCCGCCTCCTGCAGGCGCTGGGCGTTGGCGAGGGTGTCGGCAAAGCCCTCGACCAGATAGCGCTTGTCCCTGCGATGCTCCTCCTGGAGATCGATGAACACCGCGGCCACCGTGCCGCGCCGGATGGAAATGGGCGTTTTCATGCGGAATGTGCTGTCGGTACGTGGGCGCTACTTGTCAAGAAATTCGTCTTCATACGGAAACCGCGAGAGCAGCTCCGTACCGGTCTCGGTAATCAGAATCTCGTCCTCCAGCTTGACGCCCTCGCGGCCGCCCTTCTCGCCGATATAGCTTTCGACGCTCACCACCATGCCGGCTACGATGATGCCGTCGCGACCGTAGGTCTCGTAGTCCATCGCATGCGCGATGAAGGGCGTCTCGCCATGCATGCCGACGCCATGCATGACCGACGTATAGCGCTGGTCCACAAAACGGTCGGGAATCTTCCATGCCTTCTCGGCGATCTCGCGAAAGGCCATGCCGGGCTTCACGATTGAGATATTGTGCTGCACCTGGTCATGCGCCATGCGGTAGAGCGATTTTTGATAAGGCGTCGGCTTGCCCGGCCCGCAGCGGAAGGTGCGCGAGAAGTCGGAATAATAGCCGTAGCAGCCGATCGTGTCGGTATCGAGCGCCAGCAACTCTCCCGGCCGGATCTTGCGGCCGCTCGCCTCATTGAACCACGGATTGGTGCGCTGTCCCGATGTCAGCAGGCGCGTCTCGATGAACTCGCCGCCCTGGCGGATGACCTCGCCATACATGATGGCGAAAAGCTCGTTTTCGGAAACGCCGGGTTTGATCGCCTCGCGCACCGCAGCCACCGCGGCCTCGGCGCCGGCCATCGAGGCCAGCAGGCATTTCACCTCCTCCGGCGTCTTCACCGCGCGCACGGCCAAAATCTCGCCCTGGCAATCCTTCACCTCGCAGCCGCGTTTTTCCAGGGCCAGCGCCTGCAGGTGGCTGCAGCGGTCGAGCCCAAGCTTCATCGAGCCGCCGCCATGCTTCTTGAGCAACTCGGTGATCTCATCGGCAAACGGCCCGGCGGTCTCGTCGTCACGGCCGGAGACGGATGACCAGACCAGCTTGGACGGCCGCGCCTCGTCGATCGTGTCGAGCACCATCGAGACATGGTAGCTCTGCGGGTATTCGAACAGCACGATCGGCCCTTCGGTCGGGATGAAGAAGTAGCGCGTCGAATTGCGCAGGAAATAGCCGAACATGTTGCGCGAGCCGGTGGCGTAGCGCTGGTTGTAGGGATCGAACAGCACGATGCCGCCGTAGCCCGCCTCGCGCATCCAGGCACGCAGCTTGGTAAGGCGTCCCTTACGAAGGGCATCCGCATCGATGAAGGACGGCTCGGTGTCGGACAACCACATGCCGCCGGCCGGATCGGCCGCCGCCGGGTGGCGCATGCGGTCCTTGAAATCCACATCCTCGGTGCTGTCGGGGTCGAATACGACGATGCTCATGGGGGTCTCCTGATGGAGAGAACATAGCTGGGCAGGGTTTTGGGCTTATGCGGAATTCCGCAATTGTTGTGCCGGATGCCGCACGACGAACGAGCAGCGCCGTGATCCTTCGCGCCCCCCTCTGTCCTGCCGGACATCTCCCCCACGAGGGGGGAGATTGCCAGCTTCGGCGCCCCGCTCGCTCCTGCGACGTCGATGATTGGCGAAAGCTGGTGTGATATCTGATCTCCCCCCAAGTGGGGGAGATGGCCGGCAGGCCAGAGGGGGCGCTGTCCCGCCAGCGTCCATCGCGCCAGCGCGCACTGCGCCCTAATGCCGCCTCATCGCCTTCGGCGCGTGCCCGTGCTCCTCGCGAAAGGCTCTGGCAAAACTCGACATCGAGGCAAAGCCGCAGGCCAGCGCCACGTCGCGCACCATCAGCGTCGAATGCGCCAAGAGGTCGGCGGCCCGTTTAAGCCTGAGCCGCCGGTAATAGCCGTTGGGTGAGATATCGAGTTCCGCGCGGAAATTGCGCTCGAGCTTGTCGGGCGAGACGCCCAGCCGTTCCGCCAGATCGGCCATGCCAAGCCTTTCCTCCACCGCATCTTCCATGATGGCGATGGCCGAAAGCACCAGCTCGTTCTGCACCCCGGTGCGCAGCCTGAGCGGCATCAGCTTGCGGTCGACGCTCGACCGCAGCGGCGAGTGCACGAACCATTCCGCCACACCCGCCGCGAGTTCGGCGCCGTAGTCGCGCGTGATGATCTCCAGCATCATGTCGAGACTGCCAACGCCGCCCGCGGAGGTGAACCGCTTGCGGTCGATGACGAAGAGATCGCGCCGAAGCTCGATATCCGGAAAAGCCTCGGCGAAGGCTGCCTGGCTGGTCCAGTGCAAGGTGCAGGCGTGCCCGTCGAGCAAGCCCGCGCGGGCAAGGAAAAAGGCGGCGTCCGCGACAGCGCCGATATGCGCGCCGCCGCGCAGGCTTTTGCGGATCCAGCTCGTTGCCTCGTCGGCCACGACATGGTCGGCGTCCCCGCCGGAGCACACCACGATGCGATCGACCTTCGGCGCGTCCGCCGCGGAAAAGCCGGGCTGGATGACGACGCCGTTCGAAGCCTCGACCGTGCCGGGATCGGCGCCGACGATCACCCAGCGGTAGCAATCATGCTTCGCAAGGATGTTGACGGCGCGCAGCGGCTCGATGACGGAGGAAAACGCCATCATCGGAAAGCCGGGAAAGACCAGCACCGCGAAGGTGAGGGGCGCTCCTCCGCCCGCCGCCTGTTTTTCCATGTTGCGTGAATTCATGGCCGGCGGCCGTAGCGCGGCAGCACAATATCGGCAGTCAGCGGCGCCAGTTCCATGCCGCTCGCCAGCGCCGGGTTAAGCCAGATCATCTCCTCGATCTCCGCCGCCGGGATCGGCTCGTCTGTGATGGAAAGCTCGAACAGCTCGGCCTCGACACGGGCGTCCGGCTCGTTGGCGGCGGGCGCCGAAAACGAACCGAGATGGAAGGCAGCGCCCGCGTCAACGACGATGCCCAACTCCTCGCGCAATTCGCGCGCAAGGGCCGCGGCGGGCAACTCACCCGGCTCGATCTTGCCGCCGGCCTGCATGAAGGCTTTTGTGCCGCGCTTGCGCACCAGCAGCAGCCTGCCGCCGTCGTCGCGGATGATGGCGGCGGCGATGCGGATCGTCCTGGCCGTCATTGCTCTGGAATGGCTGGAGGTCACGATAGGCTGTTTCCCGGCGGCGGTTTTGGTGGCAGAGAGAGGTGAACTGTAGCTGGCCGCGCGGCCGGCTTGCAACGGAGAGACGACACGAATGTTCGCGGCAACCGCCATCGACACCAAGGATAAGCCAGCCTTCTACAAGGAGTTGGCAACGCAACTGAAAGCGCTGCTGGAAGGCGAGGGCGATTCCGTCGCCAATGCCGCCAACACGGCGGCGCTGATCTACCAGATGGTGCCCGACCTCAATTGGGCGGGTTTCTATTTCCTCGCCTCCGAGGACGAGCTGGTGCTCGGCCCCTTCCAGGGCAAGCCGGCCTGCGTGCGTATCGCCGTCGGCAAGGGCGTCTGCGGCAAGGCCATCGAGCTCGACATGTCGATGCTGGTCAAGGACGTGCATGAATTTCCCGGCCACATCGCTTGCGATGCCGATTCGCGTTCTGAGCTGGTCGTGCTGTTGCGCGATGCAGAAGGCGCGTTCGGCGTGCTCGACCTCGACAGCCCGCTGCCGGGCCGCTTCGACAAGGAGGACCAGGCCGGCATCGAGAAGCTCGCCGTGATCTATGTCGCGGCGTGCGAGTTCGAGGATGATGACGAACACTGAGAGGTGGGCCGACCCGGCCTGGCTTATGCGAACTTCACCAGCATCAGGCTGAAGCTGCCGATGAAGATGAAGGCCGAGAAGGCCAGCAGCAGCGGCCGCAGGCCGCGCGAGCGAAGCTCCGAAATATCGGCCTGCAGGCCCATGGCGGCGAGGCCCATGGTCAACATGATCTGCGCGGCCAAAGCAATTGCCGAATGGATCTGTGCCGGGATCGCGACCAGGCTGTTCAGCGCCACGACGGCCACAAAGGCCGCGACGAACCAGGGCATCGGTGGCTTTGCGCCGGAAGCATCGGTGCTGCCGCGGCGCGCCATCAGGCCGAGCGCGATCACCATCGGCGCCAGCATGGCGACGCGGGTCAGCTTGGCGACGGTCGCGGTCTCGCCGGAGAGCGTGCCGTTCTGGAAGCCGGCGCCGATCACCTGCGCCACCTCGTGGATCGAGGCGCCGGCCCACAGGCCGAAAGCATGCTGGTCGAGCCCAAGCACGGGTGCCAGCAGCGGGAAGCCGAGCATGGCGATGGTGCCGAACAGCGTGATCGCCGCGACGGCATAGGTGACATCTTCATCCCGCGCGTCGGTGACGATGTTGGTGGCGACGATCGCCGAGGCGCCGCAGATCGAGGTGCCGGCGGCAATCAGCTGCGCCAGCTTGGCGTCGACGCCGATCAACCGGCCGAGCGTAACGGTGAACAGGAAGGTGGCGCCGAGCGCGGCCGCGACGATGCCGACCCCGCCCAGGCCGATGCCCGCCACCTGGCCGAGCGTCAGCTGGAAGCCGAGCAGCACGATGGCGAAGCGCAGCAGGCGCTTTTGAGAGAAGGCGATGCCGGCCCTGGCGTGGGCAGGCACGCCGAGCACGTTGGAATGGATCATGCCGGCGACGACGGCGAGGATCATCGGGCTGAATAGGGTGAGGCCGGAGAAGCCGCGCGCCGAGTAGGCGACGCTGGTGATCATCGCCACCAGCACCAATCCCGGCATAGTGCCGGCCGAGATCGCGGTCAGGGCAGGACGCTTGCGCTCGGCAGTGGCTGGGTTCAGGTGATTTGGAAGATCGTTCGCGGTGACAGGCAGGAAAGACAATCGAATTCTCCAGGCGCGCTCGCCGTCGGAATGCCATCCCAGAACTAATCTTTCCAACGAATTATTCGAGTTATAATGATCGATTTTTGAGAACGATTGGCGTTGTGCCGACGCGTTGGCCTGTCAATGCATTGGCCCATTGACCGACACCGGACGAGCCTTGACGCTTGTCGGTTCCTCCTCCAGCTTGCCGCGATGCCTACCCTCGCGTCTGCCAATGCCAAGCGACGCCGCCTTCGCTGAGTGCGAAGCGGCAGGCCGATTGCGCGACGATAAAACCCGATACGCGGTTCGTCGTTTCCTGCCCCGCCCGCGACTTCAGCCGGCGGGGTTTTTCATATCTGGAGCCTTGCAATGACCATCGATTCTTCCATCCGGTTTCGGGCGGCCGAGGCGGCGGATGCCGCCGCCATCCGCGACATCGTGCGCGCCGCCTATGCCAAATGGGTGCCGGTAATCGGCCGCGAGCCGCTGCCGATGCGCGCCGATTACGACAAGGCTGTCGCCGAGCATCCATTCGACCTCGCCATCGAGGACAAACGCATCGTCGGCCTGATCGAAACCATCGCGCATGACGACCATCTCTGGATCGAGAATGTCTGCGTCGCGCCGAGGCGCAAGGCAAAGGGATCGGGCGGCTGCTGCTGCAGCGGGTAGAGGGCAAGGCGCGCGAGGCCGGACGCCATGAGCTTCGCTTGCTGACCAACGGCGCGTTCGAGGCGAACGTGTCGCTCTACAAAGGACAGGGCTATTCGCTCGACCGGGAAGAGCCGTTCATGAACGGTACGACCGTTTATATGAGCAAGAGGATCGCGGGATGATCGGCAATCGGAGCGTGGGGATGGCTGCCAGGATCAGGCTGAAGCAACTGCCGGGCCTATACGCGATCTCGCGGCTGGAAGCCGGACATGGCATTCCCGACTGGGCGGACGGGCCGGGTTTCGTCAGCATCACCAGAACCGAGGACGAGCTTTCCATCACCTGTCTGCAGGAGCGTATTCCGGATCCCGTCAGGCAGGATCGCGACTGGGTGGTCTTCAAATTCGAAGGCCCTTTTGCCTTCGGCGAAGCCGGCATCGTGTTGTCTGTCATTCGGCCCCTGTCGGAGAACGGCCTGGGCATTTTCGTGGTGTCCACCTTCGATGGCGACCACCTGTTGGTGAAGGCCGCGGATCGAGCTGCGGCGGTGCGGCTGCTGGGTGACGCTGGACATACGCTGCTTTAGCCCATTGCATCCGGATTGCTGCGGCGGCACCAGCTCTGGCGCAACGCCTGACGCGCTGGCTCAAGCACTTCAAGCTTGCGTTTGACAGGGCTAATGCCGCATCGTTATTTCTGACGATATATGACGACCATCTCACAGCAATCGAGCAAAGCGGCCCGCAGGGAGCGAAACCATGTCACACGATCTGCAGTTCTATATCGACGGCGCCTGGGTCGATCCGGTCGTGCCGAACACGCTCGACGTCATCGACCCCTCGAACGAAGACGCCTTCGCGCAGATTTCGCTGGGCTCCAAGGCCGATGTCGACAAGGCGGTGGCCGCCGCCAAGCGCGCCTTCGCCATCTTCGGCTTCACCTCGGTCGAGGAGCGGCTCGACATCCTCAACCGCGTCATCGAGATCTACAAGAAGCGCAGCAAGGACCTGGCGCTCGCCGTCTCGCGCGAGATGGGCGCGCCGCGCCAGATGGCGCTGGACAGTTAGGTCGGGGTCGGCCAGGCGCATCTGGAGAAGATGGCGGAGGTGCTGAAGACCTTCCAGTTCCGCCGCATCAAAGGCTCCTCGCTCATCGTCAAGGAGCCGATCGGCGTCGTCGGCCTGATCACGCCATGGAACTGGCCGCTCAACCAGATCACCTGCAAGGTCGGACCAGCCCTTGCCGCCGGCTGCACTATGGTGCTGAAGCCGTCCGAGATCGCGCCGCTCGACGCCATCATCTTCGCCGAGATCATCGACGAGGCCGGCGTGCCGAAGGGCGTCTTCAATCTGGTCAACGGCGATGGCCCGACCGTCGGCCAGGCTTTGGCGAGCCACCCGGATGTCGACATGATGTCCTTCACCGGCTCGACCCGCGCCGGCATCCTGGTTGCCAAGGCGGCGGCCGACACGGTCAAGCGCGTGCATCAGGAGCTTGGCGGCAAGTCCGCCAACATCCTGTTCCCCGATGTCGATCTGGAGCGGGCCGTGACCAAAGGCGTCGCCGGCTGCTTCAGCAACAGCGGCCAGTCCTGCAACGCGCCGACCCGCATGTTCGTGCCGCGTGACCGTCACGACGAAGCGGCCGGCTATGCGAAGAAGGCGGCGGAGAAATTCACCGTCGGCCCGGCCGACGCGCCTGCCTCCAAGCTCGGCCCGGTGGTCAGCCAGATCCAGTTCGACAAAATTCAAGGATTGATCCAGAGCGGCATCGACGAAGGCGCCACGCTGGTCGCCGGCGGTCCCGGCCGCCCGGCCGAGCTCAATCGCGGCTACTATGTCCGCCCGACCGTCTTCGCCAATGTCACGCATGACATGCGCATCGCCAGGGAGGAGATCTTCGGCCCGGTGCTGTCGATCATGCCTTACGACACGGTCGAGCGGGCGGTCGAGCAGGCCAACGACATCGTCTACGGCCTTGCCTCCTACATCCAGGCCAAGGACATCGAGAAGGCGCGCCAGGTAGCTGCGCGCATGCGCTCCGGCAATGTCTACATCAACTACCCGACCTGGGACGCCGGCCTGCCCTTCGGCGGCTACAAGCAGTCCGGCAATGGCCGCGAATATGCCGAGTACGGTCTTGAGGATTTCCTCGAGATCAAGGGCATCGCTGGGTATGAGGCGGCGGAGTAGGGCTCGATTGCTTTCAGCCGACAATCGCCGAAGGTGTGGTATTGAAAGGCGCGGTTTCGGCCGCGCTTTTTGTAACCGGTCGATCGCAACTGCTCCCTATGTTCAACAAGCCTGTGCGAGTTGATACGCCGCTTAGCCTGAATGAGACGGCCATCGGGATGACTCGAAGAGCGAAGGAGCATTCCGTCCTGCTGCCGGGCTACAATCGACCGGCATATTAGAATGAACTATAGTTCCAGTTGCTACGCTAGCTGAATAACGATTGCGAACAACTCAGTAAAACTCGAACAATCGGTTTGCGCCGGCGTTAACGGGCACAGTGCATTCTTTCCGCGTTAAAACCGGTGGGAACGACATGCGTCTCCTGACAGTCAAAACCTGGGCTGCATCTTTCCTGGCGTCTGCTCTGATGTTGGGCGCCCAATTGGGCGCTGCCCGGGCAGCGCAGCCTTGGCTGGATAAGCTCGGCGAGCCGGACCGGCAAAAGTTCACGCAACTGGTCGGCACGGTCGATGGCTGGACAGCCGACAGGGCCGACAAGATCAAGGCCGATCTCAAAGCATTCGTGGATGCACACCCAGATTTCGTTCCCGCCCGCGTCGAGGCCACCCGGGCGGAGTGGATGAGGGTTGCCAGCGGCATGGGGATAGCCCTGTCGAGCAAATCCTTCTTCATCGTCTTCGAGGAACTGGAGCGTCTCGACCCTTCCTATCCGCCGGCCTATGTCTATGCGGCGCGGACCTATATCTATTCCGGCTATCCGGCCGGCGCGCGCAAGCAGCTCGACAAGGCGCTTGCCCTGGACGCCGCGAACCCCTGGGTCGACCTCACCTGGTCCCTGATGTTTGAACGGTTGGATCACCGACAGGACGCGCTGACTTGGGCGAAGACGGCGATGCCCAAGACGGCCGGAAACACCAAGGCGATGGTCGGCGCCATCCTCGCGATCACCAACCTGCAAGGCGTAACCAGCCACGACGCCGCGATTGCCTTGGCCGATCAGATACTGGCGCTCGAGCCGGACACGGATCAGCTCGCCGAGGTCATCGACGGATGCCTGTCTGGCTACAGCTACCAGCCGGGACTGCTGGATGCTCTGACGGAGATCACCAAACGACTTGAAGCCAAGCAAGCCTTGTCGAATGCTCTCTGGTACGAAATCGCGCGCCTCGATCTGACCATTGGCTATATGTACAACGACGGCGTCAGGCCTCAATACCGGCCGGACTACGCTGCATCCGCGATCGTGATCCTCGACAAGATCGGCAATGATCCGCAACTTGCGGAGAAAATATGGGGTACCCGATTTGATCTGGCCCTCAGTCTCGGCGACGTCGCGGCCATGACCAAACTTCTCGATGAAGCCGGCCTGAAAGGCTACGATGCGACGTCGATCGGCTATCACGAAGCGCAGCTGCTTTTTGCGCAGGGCCGATATGTCGACGTGATGAACCTCTACCGGAGGCGCAATCTTCCCGAGGACACCTTGCTGGCGCTCACCTATGACTGGGGAGGAGACCGCAATGTCGCCGACAGGATCTACCTGCGCGACCTGGAAGTGAACGCGACCTCCGGCCCCGCCAATGCCACCTATGCCGGGTTGAGGCTGTTCCGCTTCCGTGACATCGACGGCGCCATCAAATACGGAGAAAAGGCGTATTCGCTTTTTCCATCCGGCTGGAGCCGTTCGCTGGTGACGACCGCTTGGCTGGTCAAATCGTCCGACTATCTAAAGGCCAACAAGACCAAAGAGGCCAAGGAAGCTTTCGCGCGTGCCCGCCAGATCGGGATAGACCGCGCCTCCCTGCAAAGCTTCTGCAGCAATCTGTGCAATGACATCAGCTTGCCGCTGAGCGAGTTCCAGTAACGGCCCGATGGCTTGAGGTCCTCGAGCGGGGCGCCGATCCGTGTCCGGGTCGCGCCTCAGTAAGCCGTCCGCCGGACGAAGGGCAGGGAAGCCCGCCATCTTTCGGCGGCGGGCCATCGGTTCGCGGCGGAAATGAAAAGCTCGGAGGCCGAAGCCGCCGTCAATAGCCACGTGGGGGGATCCACGGATCGGCGTACCCCAAGTGATGGTCCAAGAAATTTGCGGCCTGATTAGATGGGCGCGCAACAACTACCGTGCCTGTCGATTTGCAATCCAGTTTCGGTACCGGCTTGCTGCTGCCAGCCTTCATATGAGCTGTAGAACACGAGGTTGCAGTCTGAGCGGTCGCAACCTTTTTCTTCTCTTTCGCAACAGCGACTCCGGTGGCGGCCAATACCATTGCTACGCCAAAGACAACGAGTTTCATCGAAACGCCCTCAACCCTGCACAATCCCAAATGATTGCGCCTACATTAGCGTTACGTCAACTACATGTGGTCCGCAATGACGGCGCATATTGCCGGTAAAGAAAGCCCACCACCGTGAGGCGGCGGGCCGTCTGGGCAGTTTGTCCACTCGGTTCAGCGCGAGGTCACCACGGATGAAGGCAAGTTCGTGGTTCACCTGAACACCGACAGGGGGGCGCTGAACGGGCTGCCGTCCGGCACGTGTATGGATGGTGGTTTCCGGTGATGCCGATAACCAGGCATCTGTCGTCGAATATGTGTGACGGTCCGAGATAACCATCGCAGGGAGCCTGATCGTCTAGGTGTCCGGTTGGCAATCACCTTGCGAGCTTCCTGCAATCCACGGTTACCGCGCTTCTCCGCGCCTTCCAAGCGCGGCGCGAGCATATTCAGGGTGCGGCTTACCCGCGCCCCGCCTCGATGATACCGACCATCGCCCGGGTAAATTCCACCATGCTGTTTGCGGTGATGGCGGCGTTGTCGGGGGATTGACCGATGTGCTCGGCCGCTCCGCAGCAGGATCGGCGGATGCTGTCGTAGTATGGATCTCTCTCATCGTCCGGCAGTTCCGCCAAATTCAGCGCGCGACGGTGGATCATGCGCAATAGCTGCGCCAATGCTGTTTCGACACTCATGCGTTTTGCTCCGCATTGGTCGAGCGTCTCGGCACACCGAGTGCTGGATCGCCGATCGGGAAATTCCCGATTCGAACAGGCTGCACGCCAGGTATTAATATATCGTTGAATGCTAATATACATGGCCGGCGTGACGTACGGGCACAAACTGGCGATCTTCGAACGGCATAGGCACTTGGCCCTGAAAGGCTCAAAATGAGCGGTTGAAGGCCGCCTACGGCTGGGGCGCGTGCGGATAGGACAGCGTCGGCATGCACTCCCAATAATCCAGCGACGATGCGAAGAAACTGGCTGGGGAACCTGGATTCGAACCAGGACTAACGGAGTCAGAGTCCGTGGGTCTACCGTTAACCTATTCCCCAGCAGGCGCGTCTGGTGTCGCGCCAGCCGAGCGGCTCATGTGCCGCGAGCGCTGCCTTGTAGCCGCCATCGGAAAATAGTCAAGCCCGCAACTGAGATCAATTGCAGCCTTTTTGCCGATGCTCCGCGCGGAGTCGGGCGGGAGGGTTCAACCGCCGCCTTTGCTGTACTGCGAATGCTCGAAATAGAGCACCATGCAAAGCCCGATCAGAAGCGGAATGATGAGATAGAACAGGCGGAACACCAGAAGTGCTGCAAGCACGCCGACCGGGTCCATGTCGGAAAGGCCGGTGAGGAACACGACCTCGAACACGCCGAGCGCGCCCGGCGCATGCGACAGGAGCCCGATCGAGAACGACACCATGAACACGCCCAGCACGACGAAATAGCCGGGATTGCCGGCCTCCGGCAAGGCAAAATAGATGATCGCGGCGGCTGCCAGCAGCTCGACCGGCCCGATCAGCAACTGTCGCGCCACGATCGGCAGCGCCGGGTAGTGGAGCTCGAAGCTGCCGATCTTCAGCGGTCTCAGCCCCAGCCAGCTGCCGAAGGCATAGGCGCCGACGAGGATGAGCATGGCCAACCCCGCGGCGAAGGCGGCGCCATGGTGCGGCGCGCCGGTGAAGCGATCGATGATCTGCGGCTCGAACAGCAGGACGAGGCCGCCGAGGAAAACGCTGGACAGGATGAAGGTGAACCAGCAGATCGCCACCAGTACGCCGATCTCCTGGCCGGTCAGCCCCCTTGTGCCATAGGCGCGGTAGCGGATCACCGCGCCGGAAAACACCGAACCGCCGATATTGTGCGACACCGCGTAGGTGGTGAAGGAACACAGCGTGACGAACAGCCACGATACTTTCTTGCCGATATGCAGAAGCGCTATGTGATCGTAGCCGGCGAGCGAGGCATAGGCGACGACCGAGCTCAGCGCCGCCAGCACCCAGCCGCGCGGCGGGATGGCGGCGATGCCGGCCCAGACATCGTCGAGCGATACGCCGCGCAGTTCGTGAATGAGCAGCCACAGCGAGAACGCAACGGCCGCGATGCCTATGACCGGCCAGATATAGCGCCTCCAATTCATGGCGTCGTCATCATGCGTTGCAGCTCATTGTTTTGATGGTGCCCAACCTCTTCGAACCCGCATTTGAGACATGCCTGATCGAAGCCGGCTATTCAACCGGCAAGACATTGCCTCAACGTGACCCTGCCAAAATTCGAGCCCCGCGCTCTTGGTGATTGCGAACGGCACTGCTACTCTGTTGCCAACTTGAAACAAATCGAGGTGCCTGCTGCGTCCGTTCCCGGTTCGCGCGGCGCCGGAAGGAACTGAAGTGGAAGACCACGATACCGGCGCGGGCGCGTCGGCAGTGGGCATGTCCGGGGCATCGCCGGCGCAGTCGGCGAGCCCGCAACAGGCGCGATTCAGCCGCCACGCTGGTGCGCACCAAAGACATGCCGACCCCAGACATGCCGGCCCCAAACATGTCGGCCCCAAACATGTCGGCCAGGGACAAACTGGCGCCAGTCAGGCCGATCAGCATGGCGATCAGCCGAAAGGCAAGACGCGCAAGCGCCGCAAGCGCAAGCGCGGTCGCAAGGTGTTCGCGCGCGACGAGAACGGCGCCGTGGCGCAGCCTGCGCCTGCCGGCACGACGGCAAGCCAGCCTCCGAGCCCGCCCCTGCAGGCTGAGCGAAGGCCGCTCCAGTCTCCGCCACGTCCGTCCCAGCAGGAATTGCCTGTCTTCGCCGCGCTCGACCTCGGCACCAACAATTGCCGGCTGCTGGTCGCGGTGCCTGGCCGTCACGGCCAATTCCGCGTCATCGACGCTTTCTCGCGCATCGTCAGGCTGGGCGAGGGGCTGACGGCGAGCGGCCGGCTCGGCCAGGCCGCGATGGACCGTGCTGTCGAGGCGTTGAAGGTGTGCGGCGAGAAGCTGCGCAACCGCAAGATCAGGAAAGCCAGGCTGATCGCCACCGAGGCCTGCCGCTCGGCCGCCAACGGCGTCGAGTTCCTGGATCGCGTCGAGCGCGAGGCCGGGCTGAAACTCGAGATCATCGACCGCCAGACCGAGGCCCGCCTTGCCGTTTCCGGTTGCGGCTCGCTGGTCGAGCGCGACACGCAGGGCGTGGTGCTGTTCGACATCGGCGGCGGCTCGTCGGAAATCGCGCTGATCGACCTGACCGGACGGCGTTCGCCACGTCTGGCCAATCACATCGTCTCCTGGACGTCGCTGCCCGTCGGCGTCGTCTCGCTCGCCGAGCGCTTCGGCGGCCGCACCGTGACGCGCGATACCTTTGCCGCCATGGTCGACGACGTGGCCTCGCGGCTGAAGGCCTTCGACGGCCGCGACCGGCTCGCCCATGTGCTGGCCAGCCCCAACTTCCATTTGCTCGGCACCTCCGGCACGGTGACGACGCTCGCCGGCGTGCATCTCGATCTCGAGCGCTACGACCGCCGCCGCGTCGACGGGCTGTGGATGGACCGCGACAGCGTCGATCGCATGATCGAGCGGCTGATCGGCTGGGATTTCCAGCAGCGTTGCGCCAATCCCTGCATCGGCGCCGACCGCGCCGACCTCGTGCTCGCCGGCTGCGCCATTCTGGAGGCGATCCGCGGTGTGTGGCCATCCGAGCGGCTGCGTGTCGCCGATCGCGGCCTGCGCGAGGGTATCCTGAGCGAGCTGATGGCCGATGACGGCGTCTGGCGCGATGGCGGGCGCCGCGCATGATCCCACAAAGTGGAAGCCGGTTTTTGGAAAGATCATGCGCGAGGATGAGCGCTCATGACGAAGAAACCTGAAAAGCCGGGCTCGGCCAGCTTGCGCGTCCTCAAGACCCGCATCAAGAAGAAGAGCGGCCTGAAGGAATCGTCGCGCCGCTGGCTCGAGCGCCACATGAACGATCCTTATGTGCAACGCTCCAAGGCCGATGGCTACCGCTCCCGCGCCGCCTACAAGCTGATCGAGATCGACGACAAGCACCATTTGCTGAAGCCCGGCATGAAGGTGATCGACCTCGGCGCCGCGCCTGGCGGCTGGTGCCAGGTGGCGGCTGCGCGGACGAAGTCGACGGCGGAAAATCCGCATGTCGTCGGCATCGACTATCTCGAGATGGATGCGGTTCCGGGCGCAGTCATCCTGCAGTTGGATTTCCTCGACCCCGATGCGCCGCAAAAGCTGGCCGAGGCGCTGGGCGGCCAGCCGGATGTGGTGCTGTCCGATATGGCAGCACCCACCACCGGCCACCGCCGCACGGATCATCTGCGCACCATGCATCTGTGCGAAGTCGCGGCCGATTTCGCGTTGCACGTCCTCAAGCCCGGCGGCCATTTCCTCGCCAAGACTTTCCAGGGCGGCGCCGAGAATGAGCTGCTTTCGCTGCTGAAGCAGAATTTTCGGTCCGTCCATCATGTGAAGCCGCCGGCCTCGCGCGATGAATCGGTGGAGCTTTATTTGCTGGCGAAGGAGTTTAAGGGGTAGCGCTTCTCCTTCTCCCACAAGAAGGGGAGAAGGAGAAGCCGCGCTCTACTTCCCCGCCGTCCCCACCGCCTCCAGCGTCTTCGGCGTTGTCAATTTGCCATGCCCCGACACCGCACTGCCGGCCTCTGGCGCCAGCCGCATGAAGGTGATCGATGCCGCGGCGGACACTGCCGCCACGATGAAGAAGGCGAGGTGGAAGTCACTGAGCGTCAGCGGCCCGCCATGGATCGAGGTCGAGACTTCGAGGATGCCGCCGGCCAGCGCCACGCCGAGCGCGATCGACAATTGCTGGAAAACCGCGGTGATCGGCGTCGCCTTGCTGGTGTCGGCGGGCGTGATCTCGGCATAGGAGAGCGCATTGACGCCGGTGAAGAACATCGAGCGGATGAAGCCGCCGACCAGAAGGATCGCCAGCATCAGCACATAGGGCGTGTCGGGCGTGAACAGGCCGTAGATGGCGATCGAGGCGGCCGCGACCAGCGAGCCCCACATCAGCACACGCCGGAAGCCGGCGCGCCGAAAGAGCAGCGCGGTGACGAACTTCATGCCGATGGCGCCGATCGCCGAGACGAAGGTGATCATGCCCGACTGGAACGGTGTCAGCCCGAAACCGATCTGGAACATCAGCGGCAGAAGGAACGGCACCGCGCCGATGCCGATGCGAAACAGCGAGCCGCCGAGCACCGAGGATCGGAACACCTGGTTGCGGAACAGCTCCAGCGCCAGCAGCGGGTTCTTGGCGCGGCGGGCGTGCATCAGATAGAGCACGCCGGAGATCACCCCGACGGTCACCGTGATGAAGCCGGCCATCGGCGGCAGCGCCGGCAGGCTGACGACGGAAAGGCCGAAGACGACGCCGGACGCTGCGAGACCGCTGAGTACAAATCCAGGGAAGTCGAGCGGCGGCGTCTCGGCCGGCGCGGTTTCCGGCAAGAACCGCGTGGCGAGCCAGATGCCCAGCAGTCCGATCGGCACGTTGATCAGAAAGATCCAGTGCCAGGTCAGATAGGTGGTGATGAAGCCGCCGATCGGCGGGCCGACCAGCGGTCCGACCAGCGCCGGTACGGTCAGCCAGGACATTGCCGCGACCAGCTCGCTTTTCGGCGTGGCGCGCACCAGCACCAGGCGGCCGACCGGCGTCATCATCGCGCCGCCTATGCCCTGCAGGAAGCGCGACACCACGAAAGCCGGCAGCGAATTGGAAAAGGCGCAAGCGACCGAGCCGGCGATGAACACGCCGATCGCGGCGCGGAACACGTTCTTTGCCCCGAACCGGTCCGCCATCCAGCCGCTGATCGGAATGAAGATCGCCAGCGACACCAGATAGGCCGTCAGCGCCAGCTTCAGCGCGATCGGGCTGGTGTGGATGTCGACCGCGATCGCCGGCAGCGACGTCGCGATCACGGTCGAATCCATGTTCTCCATGAAAAGAGCGACCGCCAATATGAGCGGGATGATGCGGTTCAAAGGGAAACGCCCTGATTTGTCTTTACCAAGCTGGAGCCAGGCTGGGGGCGAGCTGGCACACCCGGCGGTTATCACGCCTTGGCCCGAGTGTCGCATTAAATTGCGGTCACTTTTGCGCGAACGCACCACTGGTGGTCATCGCAACTGCTTGCCAAAGGTGACATCGATTACTATTGTAGTGAATATAACTACAATCTAGGTGCAAATTATGGATGAAGCCGTTTCTGCTGCCGAAGCCAATCGCAAGTTTTCCCTCATTCTTCGTGGCGTGCGGGATGGCCAGAGCTATGTCGTGACCAGTCATGGCCGGCCTGTGGCTCGGATTGTGCCCGCCGAGAAGAGCGAAGGCGTGGCTTCTCGCTCGCGGGCATCGCTGCTGTCGCGTCTCAGGCGCCAGCCTGTTGTCGACGCCGGAAAATGGACCCGGGACGAACTTTACGAGGACGACCGGTGAAGGTCGCAATCGACACCAATGTCCTTGCCCATGCCGAAGGTGTGAACGACGCGGAAAAACGCGACATCGTCCTCGAACTGCTGGCTAACGTTCCGCAAGAGGGGACGGTCATTCCTGTTCAGGTTCTTGGCGAATTGTTCAATGTGTTGGTGCGCAAGGCAGGTCGATCGCATGCAGAAGCCCGGGACGCACTTCTGAACTGGCGCGATGCATTCCCAGTTGCCGAAACGGCGCCCGAGGCGATGATGATGGCCGTGGACCTGGCCGCAGACCATCGATTCGGCATTTGGGATGCGGTCATTCTGTCCACAGCCTCGCAATCGGGTTGCCGGCTGCTCTTGTCGGAGGACCTGCAACATGGCTTCACTTGGGGCGGCGTCACCATCGTCAATCCCTTTGTCTCACCGCGCCACGAGTTGCTCGACGACCTGCTGGGCACCAAATAAGAAGCAGGCGCGCCGCGCAACGACCGGCTTTTCTTCCGTCCCGGGACGTGTTACCAGCCAGCGCCAATCCTGAAAGGGAAGATGAGAGTCGGCGCTGGCCAATCGGTCCAGCGCCTTTTCCGCATTCAAAAGGACTGGCCATGGGAAAAATCATCGAAACGTCCACCGGCGCCCTGGCGCTGACCTTCGACGACGTGCTCTTGCAGCCCGGCCATTCCGAGGTCATGCCGGGTGAGACCGACATCCGCACCCGCATCGCCGGCGATATCGACCTCAACGTGCCGATCCTGTCGGCGGCGATGGACACCGTCACAGAGGCCCGGCTGGCGATCGCGATGGCGCAGGCCGGCGGCATCGGCGTCATCCACCGTAACCTCACGCCGGCCGAGCAGGCCGAGCAGGTCCGGCAGGTCAAGAAATTCGAATCCGGCATGGTGGTGAACCCGGTCACCATCGGCCCGGATGCCACGCTTGCCGACGCGCTGGCGCTTATGCGCTCCAACAGCATTTCCGGCATTCCGGTGGTGGAGAATGGCGGCACCGGCGGCCACACGGTCGGCCGCCTGGTCGGCATCCTCACCAACCGCGACGTGCGCTTCGCCTCCGATCCGGCGCAGAAGGTCTACGAGCTGATGACCCGTGAGAACCTGATCACGGTCAAGGAGAATGTCGACCAGGACGAGGCCAAGCGCCTGCTGCACAAGCACCGCATCGAGAAGCTGGTGGTGGTCGACAGGAACGGCAATTGCGTCGGCCTGATCACCGTCAAGGACATCGAGAAGTCGCAGCTCAATCCGCATGCCACAAAGGACGCACAAGGGAGGCTGCGCGCCGCCGCCGCCACCAGTGTCGGCGACGATGGTTTCGAGCGCGCCGAACGCCTGATCGACGCCGGCGTCGACCTGCTTGTCATCGACACCGCGCACGGCCACTCACAGCGCGTGCTGGATGCGGTGGCGCGGGCCAAGAAGCTCTCCAACTCCGTGCGCATCCTGGCCGGCAACGTCGCCACCGCCGATGGCACGCAGGCGCTGATCGATGCCGGCGCCGACGCCGTCAAGGTCGGCATCGGCCCGGGCTCGATCTGCACCACGCGAATCGTTGCGGGTGTCGGCGTCCCGCAATTGTCGGCGATCATGTCGGCGGTAGAGACGGCCAGCAAAGCCGGGGTGAGCGTCATTGCCGATGGCGGCATTAAATATTCGGGCGATCTCGCCAAGGCGCTCGCCGCGGGCGCAAGCGCGGCCATGATCGGCTCGCTGCTTGCCGGCACCGACGAGAGCCCAGGCGAGGTCTATCTGCACCAGGGCCGCTCCTTCAAGGCTTACCGCGGCATGGGCTCGGTCGGCGCCATGGCGCGCGGCTCGGCCGATCGCTACTTCCAGGCCGAGGTCCGCGATACGCTGAAACTGGTTCCGGAAGGCATCGAAGGGCAGGTTCCCTACAAAGGACCTGTGGCTGGCGTGTTGCACCAGCTTGCGGGCGGCCTGAAAGCCGCTATGGGTTATGTGGGTGGGCGTGACCTTGCAGACTTCCGCGAGCGCGCCACCTTTGTGCGCATATCCAACGCCGGACTTCGTGAAAGCCACGCCCATGACGTCACGATCACCCGCGAAAGCCCCAATTACCCGGGCGGAATTTGATCGGGAGGCCGATCAGTCCGATCGCCAGGGCGGACTGCGGCGTGATTTGAGTGTGGCGGTGCTGCGGCTGTCGCGTCACGCGGCGGCCCTTTCCCTTGCCTCGATTGCGCTCTTCCTCGCCATGACAGCGCTGGAGTTCCTCTATTTCCAGCGCTTGAGCGGCGGCCTGGCCTCGCTCGACATCCGCGTCGCCGGCTTCACCCCCGACGAGGGCATGGCCTGGCTCACGGCGCTCGGCCAGCGCGGCGGCGAGATCATCATCGTCTGGCACTATCTGACCTTCGACCTTCTGTTCCCGGCGCTGCTGTCGCTGACGCTGGTCAGCCTCATCCTCGTTTTCGGGCGGCGGCTCAGCACCTTCCGCGCCATGTCGGTGCAGTTGCAGGCACTGTTCTCGCTGGTGCTGGTGCTTCCCTATGCGGTCGCCGACTATGCCCAGAACTTTGCCGTCGCGCGGCTCTTGTCCGATTTCCAATCGGCCAATCCCGATTCGCTGGCGTTCGCCTCCTTGCTGACCGTCACCAAATTCGCGCTGCTGGCGATCCCGGTCTTCGTCATCGCGATCTTCGCGCTGGCCGGACAGCGGCGGCGCTGAGGGCCACGGATGCGCCAGACCGCCATCTTCTGGCCGATGCTGGCGCATGTGCTCCTCGTGTATATTGTCTATCTGGTGATGCTGAAGCGGCGCTACACGGCCGTTAAGTCCGGCGAGGTCAGGGTCAGCCAGTACAAGCTCCGCTCAACCGAGCCGGCCTCGAGCGTCACAGTCGCCAACAATCTGATCAACCAGTTCGAGCTGCCGGTTCTCTTCCACGTGCTCTGCCTGGCGCTGTTCGTCACCAACGGCGTGAACTATCTCACGCTGGCGCTGATGTGGCTGTTCATCGTCACGCGCTATGTGCACGCCTGGGTGCATCTCAACGGAAATCATGTGCCGCGCCGCACCAGCGTCTTCTTCCTCGGCGCGGGAATACTTCTCATCGCCTGGACCTGGTTCGCGCTGCACCTGCTTGGAGCGGTGTAGCTTAAAGATCGAACACCGCGATCCTGCGCTTGTCGAATTTGATGCCGATCTCGCCGCGCACCAACCTCAGCGCCTGATCGCCGAAAACGGCGCGCCGCCAACCCTGCAGCGCCGGCACGTCGGCTTCGTCGCCTTCCGCCGCTATGCGGTCGATATCGTCGCTGGAGGCAAGCACCTTGGTGGCGACGCCTTCCTTCTCGGCGACGATCCTGAGCAGCACCTTGAGGAGTTCCGCCGCCGCGCTCGATCCTTCCGGCGGCTGCACGCTCTTCGGCAGTTTCGGCATGGCATCCTTGGGCAGCGCGAGGGCGGTGTTGACTGCGCCGAGCAGAGCGCTCGCCGTGGCGGAGCGTTCCCAGCCTTTCGGGATGGTGCGCAGCTTGCCGAGCGCCGCCGCGTCGCGCGGCGCCTGCTGCGCGATCTCGTAGATCGCGTCGTCCTTGAGCACGCGGCCGCGCGGCACGTCGCGCTCGCGCGCCTCGCGCTCGCGCCAAGCGGCGACCGCCTGCACGATCGCCAGCTCCTGTGGCTTGCGCAGCCGCATCTTCAGCCGCTTCCAGGCATCCTCGGGATGCGGATCATAGGTCTCGCGCGAGGTGAGGATATCCATTTCCTCATTGAGCCAATGGCCGCGATCCTCGCGCTTCAGCTCGGCGCTGAGATGCTGGTAGACCTTGATCAGATGGGTGACGTCGGCGAGCGCGTATTCGAGCTGCTTGTCGGAGAGCGGCCGGTGCCGCCAGTCGGTGAAGCGCGAGGACTTGTCCAAGCGCGCGCCCGTGACCTTCTGCACCAGCTGATCGTAGGAAACGCTGTCGCCAAAGCCGCAGACCATTGCCGCCACCTGGGTGTCGAACACGGGATGCGGCACCAGATTGCCGAGATGGACGATGATTTCGATGTCCTGGCGCGCCGCGTGGAAAACCTTCAGCACCGCTTCATTGGCCATCAGCCGGAAAAACGGTTTTAGGTCAATGCCAGGCGCCAACGGATCGATCAGCGCCTCGATCCCAGGCGCGGCGATCTGGATCAGGCAGAGGATTGGCCAGAAGGTCGTCTCGCGGATGAATTCGGTATCGACGGTGACGAATTCCGACTTTTCGAACGCCGCGATAACGCTCTCGAGTTCTTCTTGTGTGGTGATGACGCGCATCAAATCGCTTTGGCACAATATTAGGCCTCTTTCAATTTCAGCCGCGCGCGCTTTCGTCAAGCGCCGCAACGCCGCCGCGCACCGCTAACTTTCGCGAAAGCGCCTTGCTTCCCTATCGGAATGGCCAAGGATCAAGGAACATATCTCCCGTTTTATAGGCTGTGCGCTTGGCGCAGGCGCATTTCCGGCTGAGCAAGGGTAGCGACGGAGCCCGATATATCGCTGTGTGACCGGTTGCCTTGACAAAGCCGGCCTCTCATGCGCTTTTCGCGCCAATTTTCGAGCCGGGCTGGTGCCCGCAATTTCCGGACTTTACCCATGACCACGCATCGTTACCGCAGCCACACCTGTGCCCAGTTGAGAAAGAGCGACGTTGGCAATTCCGTCCGCCTGTCGGGCTGGGTGCATCGCGTGCGCGACCATGGCGGGCTGCTCTTCATCGATTTGCGTGACCACTACGGCTTGACCCAGATCGTCGCCGATCCGGATTCGCCGGCCTTCAAGGTCGCCGAGACCGTGCGCGGCGAGTGGGTGATCCGCGTCGACGGCGAGGTCAAGGCGCGGCTGCCGGAGACGGTGAACGCCAACCTGCCGACCGGCGAGATCGAGATTTTCGCGCGCGAGATCGAGGTGCTGTCCGCCGCCAAGGAACTGCCGCTGCCGGTTTTCGGAGAGCCGGAGTACCCCGAGGACATCCGCCTGAAATACCGCTTCCTCGACCTGCGCCGCGAAACGCTGCACAAAAACATCGTGGCGCGCACCAAGATCATCGCCGAGATGCGCAAGCGCATGGGCGAGGTCGGCTTCACCGAGTTCTCGACGCCGATCCTCACCGCCTCGTCGCCGGAAGGCGCGCGCGACTTCCTGGTGCCGTCGCGCATCCATCCCGGCACTTTCTATGCGCTGCCGCAGGCGCCACAGCAGTACAAGCAGCTGATCATGGTCTCCGGCTTCGACCGCTACTTCCAGATCGCGCCCTGCTTCCGCGACGAGGATCCGCGCGCCGACCGCCTGCCCGGCGAATTCTACCAGCTCGACCTCGAGATGAGCTTCGTCGAGCAGGATGACGTGCTCTCCACGATGGAGCCGGTGCTGCGCGGTGTCTTCGAAACCTTCGCCGCCGGCAAGCCGGTGACGCAGAAGTTCCGCCGCATTCCTTATGACGAGGCGATGCGCACCTACGGCTCCGACAAGCCGGACCTGCGCAACCCTATCGAGATGCAGGCAGTCTCGGATCATTTCCGCGATTCCGGCTTCAAGGTCTTTGCCAACATCCTGGCCAACGATCCGAAGGCGGAAGTCTGGGCGATTCCCGCCAAGACCGGCGGCAGCCGCGCCTTCTGCGACCGCATGAACTCCTGGGCGCAAAGCGAGGGTCAGCCGGGGTTGGGCTACATCTTCTGGCGCAAGGAAGGCGAAAAACTCGAAGGCGCCGGCCCGATCGCCAAGAACATCGGCGAGGAGCGCACGGAGGCGATCCGCCAGCAGCTCGGCCTTGCCGATGGCGATGCCGCCTTCTTCGTTGCCGGCGACCCGAAGAAGTTCGTGACCTTCGCGGGCGCCGCGCGCACGCGCGCCGGCGAGGAGCTGAACCTCGTCGATCGCGAGCGTTTCGAGCTTTGCTGGATCGTCGACTTCCCGTTTTTCGAATGGAACGAGGACGAGAAGAAGATCGATTTCGCGCACAACCCGTTTTCCATGCCGCAGGGCGGCATCGATGCGCTGAACGGCGAAGAGCCGCTCGGCATCAAGGCGTTCCAGTACGACATGGTCTGCAACGGCTTCGAGATCGCGTCGGGCGGCATCCGCAATCATCTGCCGGAGACCATGGTCAAGGCCTTCGAGATGGTCGGCCTTGATCGCGCGACCGTGGAAGAGCGCTTCGGCGGCCTCTACCGCGCCTTCCAGTATGGCGCGCCGCCGCATGGCGGCATGGCGGCCGGCGTCGACCGCATCGTCATGCTGCTGGTGGGGGCAAAGAACCTGCGCGAGATCACCATGTTCCCGATGAACCAGCAGGCCTATGACCTCTTGATGAACGCGCCGTCCGAAGCCACCCCGCAGCAGCTGCGCGAGCTGTCGCTGCGCGTCGCTGTGACGAAGAAGGACTGACGGCAGCGCAGCAACTGCCCATTTCTCCTCGTCACGATACGGGGAGAAATGTCCGGCAGGACAATGAGGGGCAGCGCGGACGCTGGCGATTTGCCATCGGCGGCAGGCGAGTCTTCTGACGGGCCAGGCATCGAATTTCATATTCGCAAGCGTCGGCGCTGCCCCTCATCCGCCTGCCGGCACCTTCTCCCCGTATAGTGACGGGGAGAAGGCAGCTAGTTCGATCAGTCCTGGTTCGCCTTGACCTTGACGCCCAGTGTCTTCGGCAGGTCGAGCGGGTTGGACATGGCGCCGGCCATGATCAGCGCGAACGGCACCGACGACGGCGGCTCGGCCGAGATTTCCAGGCTCTTCGGATTGTCGAGGAAGGTGTTGACCGCCGCCGAGACTTCCGCCGTCAGCTCGGGATTGTTGAGCTGCGCCATGCCGAACGGCACGATCGCCTTGGCCTGGTTGGCGACGTCCTTCCCCGACATGCCCTGCTGCTTGCCGACATAATCGAGCACCTTGCCGGTCAGCGAATCGTCCTCGAAGCGCACCGATGCGCCGTTGAAGGAGAGCTGCTGCATGAGGCCGAGCATGGCCATGCCCTGCGCAGAATTGTCGGCGCCTTCCGGCTGCGAGGCGAGCTGCTTCTGCATCGCCTGCATCGATTTGATGAAATCGACCGTGTAGCCGCCGAGGTTGAAGGTCATGCCGAGCGTGCCGGCATTCTCGACCGAGATGTCATATTTGGAAAGCTCCATCTTGCCGTCGCTCGGCTGCCATGTACCGGCCATGGCAATGTTGCCCGAGATGTTCTGGTAGCCGAGCGCCTCGATCGCTTCCTTCGACTTGGGGTCGTCGATCAGCGACAGATCGGCGGTGAATTTTTCGGTGTTGGCGGTGAAGTCCATCGCCTTGCCGTCGGCCGGAGGCGTGATCTGGACCGCAAGCCCGTCCATCGCGAACGCCGTCTTGTCGCCGACCTTGACGGTCATGTTGGACAGCTCCGCCGACTTGTACATCATCAGCGAGCCGAGCGGATCGGTGCTGCCTTCGGCAGGGACCTTCATGTCGTGGATGACCACCGGGCTGAGGTCGAGCGTCACGCCGTCCTTGCTGTGCTCGAAGGGCGAGGTCGAGACGGTGGCGATCGCATAGCCGCCATTGGCTTCGGTGACCCCTTCCAGCTTGACGTCTCCGATCGGCAGCGCTTCCTTCTCGGCCGCCGGCTTGATGGACACGCCCTGCAGCACGGCGTTGGAATCGTCGCCGGAGACGCCGGTCCAGGAAATTTCTACGCCCTGGGCGGCAAGGGCTCCCTTGATGCGCTCGGCCACCGCCGGATCGGCGGCGAAGGCCGCATTGAGAGGCAGCGTCAGCAGAAAGGTCGAAAAGGCCAGTTTCTTGAGCGTTGAGCGTTGGATTGTCATGGCGAGTTCCCTGTCCTGATTTGGCTATGAAAATTGTTTTGAAACCTGCTCCATCACCATTCCGTGACGAACGGGACGGGAAGAAGGCATTTTCCGGCACATTTGTCGAAAATGGCGACGAAAAGCAAACGCCGGCGGGCAGCCATTGCTTGGTGCGGTGAATTTGTCATGAAGATCGCGGCTTTCCTCCGCCAGCGCGTTGCATGCCAGATAGAGGCCGCGTGTAACGAGTTGATGTTGGCCGGCGTCATGGTGCCGCCGCAGCCTGTTGCAGATCGGTGGCAAATTGCAGCCGCGGCTCCGTCGCTTCCGTGAAGCCCTTCACATCGCCGGTTCTGTGTTCGCAGCCGCGACCAAAGCGCCGATGTTCACGCGACGCTTGCCGCGAATCACCCGCTCGGCTAGTCCAAATCCATGGGAAAGAGGCTTTTGCCGCCCGATGACAATGGCGGCGGCGACAAAATCGAACCGGTCGATCTGAAGGAAGCGCTGGAGCGGCGCTATCTCGCTTACGCGCTGTCGACCATCATGCACCGGGCATTGCCGGATGTGCGCGACGGACTGAAACCGGTCCACCGCCGCATCATGCATGCCATGCGGCTGCTCAGGCTCAATCCCGATCAGGGTTTTGCCAAATGCGCCCGCATCGTCGGCGACGTGATGGGCAAGTTCCATCCGCATGGCGACCAGTCGATCTACGACGCGCTGGTGCGCCTGGCGCAGGATTTCTCGATGCGCTACCCGCTGGTCGACGGGCAGGGCAATTTCGGCAACATCGACGGCGATAACGCCGCCGCCATGCGCTACACCGAAGCGCGCATGACCGAGGTGGCGAGTGAGCTGCTTGCCGGCATCAATGAAGACGCAGTCGACTTCCGCCCGACCTACAATGAAGAGGACGAGGAGCCGTCCGTCCTGCCGGGCGCCTTCCCGAACCTGCTTGCCAACGGCTCCTCCGGCATTGCCGTCGGCATGGCGACCTCGATCCCGCCGCACAATGCGGCCGAGCTTTGCGACGCAGCACTGCATCTGATCGAGCATCGGGAAGCGCCGGTGGCGAAGCTGATGGATTTCGTCCAGGGACCGGATTTCCCGACCGGCGGCATCATCGTCGACAGCCGCGCCTCGATCCTCGAAGCCTATGAGACGGGGCGCGGCGGTTTTCGCGTGCGCTCGAAATGGGGCCAGGAGGACCAGGGCAGGGGGACCTGGAGCATCGTCGTCACCGAGATCCCTTACGGCGTGCAGAAGGCCAGGCTGATCGAGAAGATCGCCGAGCTTCTGATGGCGCGCAAGCTGCCGCTGCTCGAAGACATCCGCGACGAGAGCGCCGAGGACATCCGCATCGTCCTGGTGCCGAAGAGCCGCACCGTCGATCCCGGCATCCTGATGGAATCGCTGTTCAAGCTCACCGAGCTCGAAAGCCGCTTCCCGCTCAACATGAACGTCTTGTCCCGCGGCAAGGTGCCGAACGTGCTCTCGCTGAAAGGCGTGCTGAAGGAGTGGCTCGACCACCGCCGCGACGTTCTGGTCCGCCGCTCGAAATACCGGCTCGGCGAGATCGAGAAGCGGCTGGAAATCCTCGCCGGCTATTTGATCGCCTATCTCAACATCGATGAGGTGATCAGGATCATCCGCGAGGAGGATGAGCCCAAGCAGGTGATGATGGCCCGCTGGTCGCTCACCGACAACCAGGCCGAAGCCATCCTCAACATGCGGCTGCGCGCCTTGCGCAAGCTCGAGGAAATCGAGATCCGCAAGGAGTTCGACGGGCTCACGGCGGAGAAGAAGCAGATCGAGGCGCTGCTCGCGTCCGACGCCAAGCAATGGGCGACGATCAAGTGGGAAGTCACGCAGCTTCGCGACAAGTTCGGCCCCGAGACCGAACTCGGCAAGCGCCGCACCCAGTTCGCCGACGCGCCGGAGCATGATCTCACCGACATCGCGCATGCCATGATCGAACGCGAGCCGGTCACGGTCGTCGTCTCGGAAAAGGGCTGGCTGCGCGCCATGAAGGGCCACCTGACAGATTATTCGCAGTTGGCCTTCAAGGAAGGCGACAGCCTGAAGCTTGCCTTCCATGCCCAGACCACGGACAAGATCCTGGTCTTCACCACCGGCGGCAAGTTCTACACCATCGGCGCCGACCGGCTGCCGGGCGGGCGCGGCCACGGCGAACCGATCCGCATCATCGTCGACATGGAGAACGACCAGGACATCGTCACCGCCTTCGTCCATGACCCGAAGCGCAAGCTGCTGCTCGTCTCCTACGATGCCAACGGCTTCGTCGTTTCGGAGGAAGAGGTCGTCGCCAACACCCGCAAGGGCAAGCAGGTGATGAACGTCAAGGCGCCGGACGAAGCCAAGCGCTGCATTCCGGTGTCGGGCGACCATCTCGCCATCGTTGGCGAGAACCGCAAGATGCTGGTGTTTCCGCTGGCCGAAATCCCGGAAATGGCACGCGGCAAGGGCGTGCGCCTGCAGAAATACAAGGACGGCGGCGTGCTGGATCTCAAGACCTTCACGCTGGAAACCGGGCTCTCCTGGCAGGATTCGGCCGACCGCACCTTCACCAAGTCGCGTGGGGAGCTCGCCGAGTGGATCGGGGCGCGCGCCGCCGCCGGCCGCATGGTGCCGAAGGGTTTCCCGAGGACCGGCAAGTTCGGATAGCGCCGCCTTTCCCTTCTACCCTTGTGGGGTGAGAAGCGGTCCGCGTTAGCGGACGAAAAGCCAATTGCTTGGCTTTTCGAGCTTCGAACGCCCTGAGCCTGCGAAGGGCCGGGCGGTGGCCGATCCACCCCCGGCCGGGTCCCCGCTGCTTCGCAGCGTCCCGGCGTTCGCCGGCCTTTCATCATGCCACTGGCACGATGAATTCACCTTCGGTGAACCGGCTGCTCACCCCACAAGGGGAGAAGGGAAGGTCGGCCCCAATCATTTGGACTATCGTCACGATTGCTGCACTATGATGGTGGATAAGCATCCATCGAACCATCGGACAGGGGAGAGACGCCGGGTTGAAGCGGGCTGAGATCCAGAAGCCGGGGCAACGCCTGTTCGGCCTGTCGACGCCGCTCAGGGCTGCCGTCATCCCGCCGCTGTCGGCGGCGCGCTGGCTGCTGGTGCTGATTGTCGCCGCCGGCGTATATTTCTTCCATGGCTTCCTGTTTCCGGTGCTGGCGGCCCTCGTCATCGCCTTCGCCAGCTGGCCGCTCTACCGCCGGCTGCTTGTCGCCGTCGGTGGCAGCCGCACCATAGGCGCGACGCTCGCTATCCTCTTCATCCTGACCTTCCTGGTGGTGCCGATCGCGCTGGCTGGCACCTATGCCATCAACGAGCTGCGCGAATGGGTGGTCTGGGCGATCGAGACCAACCGCCACGGCGCGGTGACACCGACCTGGATTGCCACCATGCCGGTCATCGGCGAGTGGCTGAACGGGCAGTGGACGGCCTATCTCGGCCATCCCGGCGGCATCGGCGAATTGATCCAGGCGGTCAGCGGTTCCAATATCGGAAATATCTATCGCGGCGCTTTGGCTGCTGGCGGCAGTGCCTTCAGCCTGCTGCTGACGCTTCTGTTCATGATGATCGCGTTGTTCTTCGCCTATCGAGATGGCGAGTCTTTCGCGGCGCAGGTGGATCGCCTCGGCGAACGCATCCTGCCGACGCGCTGGGGGCGGATCTCGCGTGTCGTGCCGGCGACCATCTCCTCGACCGTGACGGGCATGACCATCATCGCCATCGGCGAAGGCCTGGTGCTGGGCATCGCCTATTGGCTCGCCGGCGTGCCGTCGCCGGTCACGCTCGGCGCGCTCACCGGCATCATGGCGCTGATCCCCGGCGGCGCGCCGCTCTCCTTCACCCTGGTCTCGGTCTACCTCGCCGCCAGCGGCAAGCTGTTCGCTGGCGCCGCACTGTTCACATGGGGCGCGGTCGAGCTCTTCATCGTCGACAAGACACTGCGGCCCAAGCTGGTCGGTGGGCCGATCAAGCTGCCTTTCCTGCCGACCTTTTTCGGCCTGATCGGCGGCGTCAAGACCATGGGCTTCCTCGGCCTGTTCATCGGCCCGGTGCTGATGGCGCTGCTCGTCGCCATCTGGCGCGAATGGCTGCGCGAGGTGGAACTCATGGACGATGCTGTGCCGGTCGTGGGCGAAACTGGCGCTCCGCCCCAGATAGAGGCGGCCGCCGAGCCGCGGAAGATTCAGGCCGGGTGAACCACGGCAAGCGCGGCCCGGCGCTTGCGGCCCTCATGCAATTGCCACAGCGAATGCGCCACCAGCGTCACGATCAGGATCGTGCCACCGATCAGGCTGTTGCGCGTGGGTGCCTCGGCGAAGATCAACCAGACCCAGATCGGCGCCAGCACGGTCTCCAGGACATAGAACATCGCTACTTCCGGGCCCGAAATGTATTTCGGTCCGTTCGCCAGGCAGAAGAACGAGATCGGCATGATCACGGCGCCGTTGAGGATGATCCACCACGGCGCGTTGACGTGAAAACCTTCGCCCGGAACCATGAAGATGGCGAGCGCCAGCGGCAGGATGACGCCGACTAGCCCGGTGAAGCCCATATCCTCGCCGCTGGCGCGCGAGATGGTGATGGCGAGCGCGACGAAGAAGGCAGAGCAAAGCGCCATGAAATCGCCGAACAGATGCCCGGTGCCGACCGAGCCGCCGACGATGATCAGCACGCCGAGGATCATCGCCAGCATGGCGATCACGGTTGCAAGCCGTGGTCTTTCCTTGAGGAAGAGCCACGACAGCAGCGCCGCGAACACGGTGTTGAAGGCCAGGATGAAGACGAGGTCGGCGGTCGAGGTGTGATAGACCGCCGTGACGAAGCTTATCCCGGTCATGCCGTAGCAGAATGCCACGGCAAGCCCCGACCAGCCCGGAATGAGCCGCGGCGCGTTCCTGTCCTGCGACCTCCAGATCGCCCATATCACCAGCCCCGCCAGCAAGGTGGTGGCGGTGCGCAGCAGCATGATCGTCCAGGGGGTGCCGTCGGCAAGCCGGATCAGCGGTATGTCTATAGTCAGTGTCAGGCCGCCGATGGCGGTGATCAGAAGACCTTTTTGGTGGTCGGTATGGGTGGACACGTGGGCAATCTCGCAAAGCAGTCTTGAAGAGGCGCACAGCGGCCATGCCGCGGTCCTCCCAGCCTGGGGGCCGAAAGACCAGCGTCCTCCTCCTTGAAACAGTTTAAGGGTGAAGCGTAAGGCGGTTCAGCGACTGACCGCTTCGTGGTCGTAGCGTTCCCAGCCTTTCGGGCCGAGATGCTCTTGCGGCATGAAGCGCATCTTATAGTTCATCTTGCGCGAGCCGTTGACCCAGTAGCCGAGATAGACGTGGGGCAGGCCCATCGCCTTGGCGCGGGCGATGTGGTCGAGGATCATGAAGGTGCCGAGCGAGCGGTCCTCGAGGTCTGGGTTGAAGTAGGAATAGACCATCGACAAGCCGTCGGCCATCTTGTCGGTCAGCGCCACAGCGATCAGCTCGCCCTGGCCTTTGCCGGTTATGAAAGTGTCGGGGCCACGACGCCGGTATTCGATGATCTTGGTATCGACATGCGTGTCTTCCACCATCATCGCATAGTCGAGCACGGTCATGTCCGACATGCCGCCACGGCGATGGCGGGCGTCGAGATAGCTGCGGAAGAGCGAGTACTGCTCGGTCGAGGGCTGCGCGTCATGCATGGCGCCGACGAGATCGGCATTGTGCTGGATGACGCGGCGCATGTTGCGGCTGGGGTCGAATTCCTGCGCCAGGATGCGCACCGACACGCAGGCGCGGCAGGACTCGCAAGCCGGGCGGTAGGCGATGTTCTGCGAGCGCCGGAAGCCGCCTTGCGTCAACAGGTCGTTCATCTCCGGCGCCTTGTCGCCGACAAGGTGCGTGAACACCTTGCGCTCGAACTGTCCCTCCAGATAGGGGCACGGCGACGGCGCGGTCAGGAAGAACTGCGGCGACTGGGTCGGATGCTGCGTCATCTAATCTTGGAAACGCTCCTGCGAATCGCCCTACCTTTGGCCCGGCCGGCGAAAAATTCAACAGGATTGTGCGGCCGCGGCGGTCCAAGCCTGTTCATATTTGGCCACAGGCGGCGCAGCGGTTCGACGGACGCGACCCTGGACACCGTCAGATGTCGGTGCGGGTGACCACGGTGCCGAGCAAAAGGTCGTGCAGCGTGCGCTTGCGGTCGGAAAACAGCGTGACCAGCAGCACCAGTGGCGTCAGGATGACGTTGCCGGCCCAGAACAGCACCGAGTGCACCACCGCCGTCATGCCGTCGATGCGGCTGCCGTCAAGCTTCTCCAGGCGGATGCCCATGATCTTCATGCCGGTCGTCGCCTGGTCGCGGCTGCCCAGGGTGTTCCAGATGTAGAGGATGGCAACCATCGGCACCAGCACCGAAAACAGCGCCCAGCCGAGGCCGAAGGTCAAAAGCCCGAGAATGGCCACCAGTATGGCGAAAGGAATGGTCAGCAGCGCGACGAAGAAATAGTCGAGCAGGAAGGCAAAGATGCGCCTTGTCCGCACCCCGCGATAGGCGCGGGTGTCCTCGAACCTGGTCGTAATGATCTCACCATCCAGCACGCGTGCGTTCATGTCCGTTCCTCGATCGCCGCATCCGCATAAGGATGCCTGCCGACTTCTCAAATGGTGAGAGCGGCCCCCAATTCAAGGAACGTGCCCGCCGGCGGCCGGCTTAATCTCAGAAAATGCCGGGACAGAGCCTGTAGCGAACCCGCCCGAGATAGTCGCGATATTCCTCCGTCAGCGCCAGGATGCGTTCCTCGCGCAGGATGCGATGGACCTGGAACAGTGTGATGATCGCGTAAACGGTGAAATTGTAGACGGAAAAGCTCGACAGCAGGAACAGGATGTGCCCCGCCAGGTAACCCGCATAGATCGGATGCCGCACGAACCGGTAGGCCCCTCCGGTGACGACGCCGCGATTGGCGGGCAGGATGGCGAAGGAGCGACCGAGCGACATCTTGCCCCAGATGACCAGCCACAGGGCCAGGAACTGCAGTGGCGCCGCGATAAAGAGCGGAATGATGGCGGTTCCCTCCTGAAGCGAAACGAAGCCCGAGCCGAAACCGGCGGTCACCGCGATAAAGACCGTGAAAGGGCTCCAGTCACGCACCAGCGGCCGCCGCGCCAAAAGCAGCCAGACGAAGGTAAGCGTCTCGGAGATCGTCAGCAGCAGGACGTTGAGGCGGCCCGGATCGACGATGACGTTGTTCACGCCGCGATAGACGAAGATCGCCGCGACGAGCAGCGCGATGAAACGGAACAGGCCTTCACGCAGGTCCACGAAGACCGGGTGGGATTGCAGGTCGGACAGGAATCCAGTCGCTATGCCAGGCAAGGTATCGCTTTTGGACATGGACACTCGGCTACCCCGTGGTTCCCCTCGATTGTGACCATTGCACGCAAGCGTTGCCGTCGGGTTAAGTTTGAAGGCACACATGGTTAAATCTCGAAATTTCCGCGACAGGCGGGCTCGATAGGCAGTTGAACATGACGCCGCTGCCAGTTTAGCTTGCTGCGGCGCACAAAGATGCGGGGACGGGGTTCATGGACTACGATATGCTGGTCATCGGCAGCGGCCCTTCGGGGCGCCGCGCCGCCGTGCAATCGGCCAAGCTCGGCAAGTCGGTCCTGGTGGTCGACCGGGGCAGGCGCCTGGGCGGCGTCTCTGTGCATACCGGCACCATCCCGTCGAAGACGTTGCGCGAGACCGTGCTCAATCTCTCGGGCTGGCGCGAGCGCGGCTTCTACGGACGCGGCTACCGGGTGAAGCAGGACATTTCGATCGGCGATCTGGTCGACCGGCTGCACAAGACCCTCGACCATGAGGTCGAGGTGCTGCAGCACCAGTTCATGCGCAACACAGTGAAAAGCGCGCGCGCCGCGGTTAAATTCCTCACGCCGAACAAGGCCAGCCTGACCGCCGACAATGGCGATTACAGCGAGGTTGGCTTTGCCAACGCGCTGATTGCCGTCGGCACCCGGCCGCACCGGCCGGCTGACGTGCCCTTCGACAAGAAGCGGATCTTCGACAGCGACGAGATGTTGGAACTCCACCATCTGCCGCGCACGCTGACGGTGATTGGCGCCGGCGTCATCGGCGTCGAATACGCCACCATCTTTTCGGCGCTCGACGTGCCGGTGACCTTGGTCGAGCCGCGCAACTCCATCCTGGATTTCATCGACCGCGAGATCGTCGACGACTTCATCCACCAGATGCGCGACCGCGGCATGACCATCCGGCTCGGCAGCACGGTGAAGGAGATCGCCTCGAAACCCGACTATGCCGAGGTGACGCTGGCCGACGGCCGCACCATCCGCTCCGAGATGGTGCTCTACGCCGCCGGCCGTACCGGCAACATCGCCAGCCTCGGCCTCGACGCGGTCGGCATCGAGGCTGACAACCGCGGCCGCATCAAGGTCGATCCTCAAACTTTCCAGACCAGCGTGCCCAACATCTACGCCTCCGGCGACGTCATTGGCTTCCCGAGCCTTGCCTCGACGTCGATGGAGCAGGGCCGGGTGGCGGCTTGCCACGCCTTCGGCGTCAACCTGCCGCCGCCGCCGGAGAGCTTTCCCTACGGCATCTACGCCGTGCCGGAAATCTCGACGGTCGGCCTGTCGGAGGAGCAGGTGCGCGAGAGCGGCGCCGCCTATGAGGTCGGCCTGGCGCGTTTCCGCGAGACATCGCGCGGCCACATCATGGGCGTCTCGAGCGGTTTCCTGAAACTGTTGTTCTCGGTCGAGACGCGTCGCCTGCTCGGCGCCCATATCGTCGGCGAGGGCGCCACCGAGCTCATCCATATCGGCCAGGCGGTGATCAACCTCGGCGGCACGGTCGACTTCTTCGTCAACAACACCTTCAACTACCCGACGCTGGCCGAAGCCTACAAGATCGCGGGCCTGGATGCCTGGAACCGGATGGGACGGGGTTAGGGATCCTCGAGCCGCCGCGTGCTGAGCCTGCCTTCTAAGGGCATCGAAGCCCGGCTGGCGGGCGCGGTCAGGCCGCCGGCATAGGGCCTGCCAGCCACTGCCGCGCGATCGCCGCGTCCGCATCGCCGAATTCATGGCCCGAGGCGACGATGCGCGCGTCGACCTCGGCGCGGCGCTCGCTGAACAACGTCACCAGAGCCGGCGCGAACGGGCCGTAGGTCTGGTCGGCGGCGCCGGCGATGATCAGCACGCGCGTTCCGCCGAGATCGGTCATCGGCGAAGTGTCGAGCACCGGCATCGCCCGCAACAGCGCCGCCTGCCGGACCAGGCCCGGATGGAGCAGCATCAGGCTGGAGATGACGTTGGCGCCGTTCGAATAACCAAGGAAGGTCGCGCGCCGCAGGTCGAGCCCATGGCGCTTCGACGCCTCCACCGCGAATTCAGCATAGGCGGCGATCTCGTCGCGGATGCTGGCCTGTTCGAAACTCGTCGGCGTGATTCGCTCGAACCAACGGAAGCCGTCCTCCTGGGGGATGCGCCCACGCGCGGCAACCAGCGTTGCGTCAGGCGAGATCTTGCTTGCAAGCGGGATGAGCGTCGTTTCGTCCACACCCGATCCGTGCAGCACAAAAAGGCATTTGCCGGTCGACTTTGACGGCGTCGCCACCCGGTAGCGAAAGCCCAGATCGCCGTACAGGATACTGTTTTCGTCGCTATATTCGGACACGCTCACATCCATTTGATTCCATGAGAGATTTGTTGATTTGCCGGCTTCAAAACGGAATATTTTCGCGCTCCGCGAAAGTTGATTGAACCAGGCGCATTTCAGTCCGTTTCAGCGCCGATACACCTCCGCTCGGGAGGAGTCGAAGCGGTGCGCCCCGGGGGTCGCATTGCTGGCTATGAACAACCAGCTTTGAGGCCTTTTGTCGATGACCACCTCTGTTTCCAACGAGCGCGACAAGCGTATCGGAGAGCGTGACATACGCATCAACGATCGTGACACACGTATCGACGTGCTGCGCGCGCTCGCGCTGCTCACCATCTTCGTCGACCATGTGCCGGGCACGGTCTTCGAGAACTGGACCTACAAGAATTTCGGCTTTTCCGACGCGGCCGAAGCCTTCGTGCTGATCTCCGGCATCTCGGTAGCGCTGGCCTACGGCACGAAGTTCAAGCCTGGCGGCCGGTTGCTCGCGACCCTGAAGATGTGGCGGCGCGCCGGCGTGCTCTACATCTCGCACATCGTCATCACCATGGTGGTGATCGCGCTGTTTTGCGCCGCCGCAGTGTTCGCGCACCGGCCGGAAATGCTGACCATGATCAACATCGAGCCCTTGATGAAGAACACGCCGCAGGTGCTGCTCGGCATCGTCACGCTCGGCCATCAGCTCGGCTACAACAACATCCTGCCGGTCTATGCGGCACTGCTTCTGGCGGCGCCGGCTTTCGTGCTGTTCGTCAGCTATCGGCCGGTGCCGGCGCTGATCGTGTCCGGGCTCCTCTGGCTCGTCGCCGGCATCTGGCAGATCGGGCCGCCAAACTATCCTGAGCCTGGCCTCTGGTTCCTCAACCCGTTGTCGTGGCAGTTCCTGTTCAACATTGGCCTTGCCGCCATGTTGCATGTGAAGCGCGGCGGGCGGATCCCGGTCAATCCGTGGCTGCTGGGTGCCGCGGGCATCTATGTGGTCGGTGCGGCGATCTGGGTGCACAGCCCGCTCTGGGGCCAGATAACCTGGTTCGACCTGCCGGTGGTGATCGGTGGCTTCGACAAGACCTTCCTGTCGCTGCCAAGGCTCCTGCACATCCTGTCGGTCAGCTACCTGGTCGTCGCACTGCCGGCTGTCTCCAACCTCTTCCGCGTCAGGCCTGACAATCCCCTGGCGATCCTGGGTAAGCGCTCGCTGCCGGTGTTCATCGCCGGCACGCTGCTTGCCATGGCTGCGCAGGTGCTGAAGCTGATCAATCCCGGTGGCCCGGCTTACGATACGCTGCTGATCGCGGCAGGCATCGCCGTGCAGTTCGCGCTTGCGCTTTATCTGGAATGGCTTGCCGGTCTTGGCCCGTCCCGCGCCAAGGCGGAAGCTCCGCACAGGCCGTTCGGCGCGCACCCGGTGCCGGCGAGGGCGGGCGGATACTGACGCAAGCCGGGAAAAGCACCCGGTGGACTTGCGTGCGGATCGCCTGAGCCTGCTCAGGCTTTCGGAGCTAGGCCGGTCGAGGCTCTAACGATCAGCTCGACGCCCATCGTCTCGCGTCGCACCGCGCCGTCATGATCGAGGATCATGCGCGCGGCGCGGCGGCCGATCTCGGTGATCGGCTGGGCAATCGTGGTCAGCGCGGGGGTGCACAGCGCGCCGTCCGGCACGCCGTCGAAACCGACGATCGAGACATCCTGCGGCACCTTGAAGCCCCGCGCTTTCAGCCAGTTGATCGCGATCAGGGCCATGCGGTCCGACATCGCCAGGATGGCGGTCGGCGGTTCATCCTTGGCGAAGATCGCCTCGAGGCCGGCCCTGGTGCTTTTTTCTTCATTCTCGGTCTCGTAGACCGGGATTTTCGTCGTATCGACGCCGAAGCGGGCAAGCTCCTCGAAATAGCCGGCAAGGCGATCACGTGTTCCGGTGTAGAGCGCGCCGCGCACGATTTCCGGCGTGGCGAAGCCTGTGCGGTTGTCGGCGAAGGCCAGCGACAGCACCGCGAACCGGCGATGGCCAAGCTCGGCGAGATGGCGCGCCGCGAGCCGCGCGCCGGCTACATTGTCGACGCCGATGGCTGAGACGGTCTCGTCCTGGAAGCCGAGCTCCAACGCCACGAAGGGCAGCCTTCGCTCGCGCGTCAGGTCGACAAGGCGCGAGCCGCCTTCGATGCAGAACAGGATGAAGCCGTCGACAAGCGCGCTCTGGATATTCCAGGCGAGCTTCTCCTGGTTGGCGGCCGACACCAGCGCGATGCCCGCGCCGGTGGCGTCGCAGGCTTCGGAAATGCCGGCCATCATGACGCGCGCGAACGGATCATCGAAGAAGTAGGAGAGGGGCTCGGTGGTGGCGACGCCGATGGCGTTGACCTTGCCGGCGCGCAGCAGCCGGCCTTTCGGATCCGGGCCGGCATAGCCCATCTGCTCCGCCACCGCCTTGACCCGCTCGCGTACTTCGGCGCGCACGATCTCGGGACGGCTGAAAACATTGGAGGCCGTGCCATGCGAGACGCCGGCGGCTCTGGCAATGTCCGCCAGCCTGATCGGCCTTGCCTGGCCTTCGAGGAGTGAAGCCATGTCGTTCCTCCGAATCCGGTCACGGGACGACCATGACCGCTGAATTGCCACCGGTCATCTAACATTTTTGTTGGATCGATTCAAATTTTCGCTTGACGACATACGATGGAGGCCTATGATTTGAATCGATCCAAGTTTCATTCTCGTGATGAAGCGGCTTTCAGTAGGAGGGTGCCATGCATCCGATGAGCTATTTGTTCGAGGACATCTACCGTAACGATTGGGCCATTGCCTCGGCCGCCGCCAGCGAGAAGCGGCGTGGCAGAATGGGTCCCTGGCGCCGGGAACCGCGCTTCCTTCTGGAGCGCAAGCGCGGCTGAGCCGCAGCCATTTTTCGCATCCATGGATTGGATCGATTCAAAATGAAGGAGAGACGATGATGCATCCGATCGGCCACCTGTTTCAGGACATCTATCGCAACTACTGGGGCATCACGCCCGGAGCCGAGCAGCCCGAACGGCGCCGCGCCGGAGAGCCGCCCGCGCGCAAGCGCAAGCGGCGTGCCAACGGAAAGTAGTCGCCGGAAATAATCTATGGCCGCGATCGCCGCAGCGCCGACACGGCGATAGCCACCCAGCCGGCGATCAAAAGGGTGCCGCCGATCGGGGCTGACATCGGGAACAGCCGCGAACCGAGAAAGTCGCGGGCGAGCAGATCGCCGCAGAACAGCAGCAGGCCGGCAAGCAGCGCAAGGCCGGCGATCCTGAGGCAACGGTTGCCGCCGGCTAGGCCGATGGCCAGGAACACTGCCGCATGCATCAGCAGGAAATTGGCGGCAGTGCCTGTAAAGGCGCCGCCGCGATGCGCGGCAGCGGCCGAAAGCGCCACGCCCGCCGCGCCAACTAGGCCTGCTGCCAGCACGAGGACGCGGCTCCCGCTGTCTGATGCTTGCCCGGTGAGGCCCATCCTGGATGCTCCATGGCGGTTGGTCGGAAGGCCGATCAGGACTCGCCGGCCTCCAGCAGCATATGCCGCCCCCGGCGCGACTGGACAATCCAGTTGTAGGCAGCACCCAACGCCATCAGCACCGCTGTGCCCAGAAACACCGACCGCATTCCGAAATGCCCGCCGACAAAGCCGCCTGACAGCGGCCCCGCGACCTGGCCGACATATTGCGCCGAGATCGCCAGGCCAAGCACATTGCCGCCGACGCCGTCCGGGATGTTGTGGCGGATGACGCTGGTGATGCAGGGCAAGAGACCGCCCAGCGCCAGGCCCATCAGGAAGCGCAGCCCGATCAACTGCGAGCCATTGGTGACGAAGGCTTGCGGAATGAGCAGCAAGGCCGAGACGGCAAGGGCGCCGACCACGACGTTCCAGTGGCCGACGCGGTCGGCGAGCTTGCCCAACCAGGACGACGACAGGATGGTGCCGAGCGCGGCCGCCGACATGACGACGCCGGCGACCATGGTCACCTTGCTCTGGTCCTCGACGAGTTGCTGCACATAGACGGTGATGATCGGTTCGATCGACATGGTGGCGAAGGCGAGCAACATGCCGGTGGCCAGCATGGCGACGATAGGCCGCTTGTCGGGAATCTGCGACCAGCCGCTTTTCGGTTTCGCCGCCGAGACCGGCCTGAGCGCCGGCGGGTTCTCCTTGATCAGGAAAGTCGTCGCCAGGAACGCCAGGAAGATGACGGCGCCCGAAAGCAGGAAGGTCGCGCGGATGCCGATCAGCGGCGGCAGCAGGCCGCCTAGCAACGGTCCGACCAGCGAGCCGGCGGTGATGCCCGCCGCCAGCACGCCCAGCGCCCAGCCCGAACGCTCCTTCGGCGTCTGCATCGCCACCAGGATCGTGGAACCCGACGAATAACCGCCAGCAAAGCCGATCAGCAGCCGAAGCAGCACCAGTTGCCACACGCTCTGCACCATGCCGGTCAGCGACATGCAGATCGCCATGCCGAAAGACGCGCGCACCAGCATCAGCTTGCGGCCGTAACGGTCGCCCAGCCGCCCCCACAAGGGCGCGACCAGCGCCGCCGCGAAGAAGGTGGCGCCGTAGGCGATGCCCGACCACTGCACGATTGCCGCGTGGCCCTCGGCGCCGAGCTGCTCGACGTAAAGCGGCAGGAACGGAAGAAGCAGCGTCATGGCGATCAGCGTGCTGAACGAGCCGGCGAAACAGACGGCAAGGTTGCGCCGCCAATGGATGTTGTAGCCGCCCTGTTCGGAAGGTTTCTCGCTCATGTCATGCCTGCCGGGTGATCCGGATTGGCGTGGATACCATTTTGGTATACCATGCCGGTATCCGTCATGAACCTCAAGCTTGCCGCTGTCAATGCGGCCTTGAAAAAGCGGGACGACAAATGTCGCAGATGCAAAATGTCGAAAGGCAGCTTCGCGAAATGATCCTTGGCCTGGAGATCGGCCCGGGCGAAAGGCTGACCGAGCGCTGGATCGAGAGCCGTTTCGGCGCCTCGCGCACGCCGGTGCGCGCAGCGCTGCTGCGCCTGGAGACGGAAGGGCTGATCAGCCGCGACGGCCGCGGCTGGACGGTGGCGCCGATCAACCTCGCAGAACTTGGCCAGATCGCTGTCTACCGCGAGGCGGTCGAAGTCGCGGCGGTCCGCCTGACGGCGGCGCTTGAAGACCGCAGCGGTATCGACGTGATCGCCGCTATGCTTGATTCCTGCGATGCGGAGACGCCGCGCGAAGAGTGGCATCGCGTCGGCATGGATTTCCACATCGAACTGGCAAGGCTTTCCGGCAACGAGTTCCTATTGAGGGCCGTACGCGATGCGATGACGAGGCTTTCTCGAGCACGCTGGCTGGAAGTGCGCGATGAAGCGGCGCTCGGCCGCGCCTGGGCCGAACATCACGCCATCCTCGCAGCTGTCAGGAGCGGCGATGCCGAGGAAGCGGCGCTGCTGCTTTCCGCTCACATCGCCGGCAGCCGCGACCGGCTGGTCACCTCCTTGCACAACGACCGGCGCGGTTTGCGCGCACGCGGATTTGCGGTGGTCGCGGCTTGAGGCTGAACATACATGCACCGTCAGCAGTACTCGCGGGCTTGCAACATGGCCGGGAGAATGCTGTAGGAGGTCAGGGGGGATGAAGGCCGACTACCACTGACCACCTCGCTGAATTCTCGGACGCATGGCCACACTCTCTCGGACCGCCTCGAAGCTGTTCTACTACGCGCGCAATTTCGCGCGCGACCGCGCACCGCAATCGCTGTTTCGCGATCGCCTGGAGGGCCGGCTCGATCAGGCCAGGCTTTCAGGCAAGGCGGTTCGCGAGCGGCTGAACTACTACAACAAGCTGGAACAGCCGTTCTCGCCCAGTCCGGACGCCGTGCCTGTCGGCAAGCTGCCGACCGCTTCCAGCATGTATTATTACGACCTCAAGGAATTCGCCCGCTACTTCGATCCCGGCCTTCTGATCGATTTCGAATTCGGCGATGTCGTTGGCGTCCCGGAGATTCCGAGGATCGTCAAGGACCGGCCCATCGGCGACGACAACGCCAATGGCGTGCTGATGAAGCTGAACAAGTTCCGCCACTTCTACATGCCGCCCGACAGTCTACCCTTCGCGGCCAAGCGCCCGATGGTGGTGTGGCGCGGTCATCTCAACAATCCGATCCGCACCCGCTTCGTGGAAAAGGCCGCCGACCTGCCGATCTGCGATGCGGGATCCCACAGGGCCGATGCGCCGGACGGATACCGCAAGCCGTTCCTGAATATCGAGCAGCAGCGGCGCTATCGCTACATCGTCTCGCTCGAAGGCAATGACGTGGCGACGAACCTGAAATGGATCATGAGCTCCAATTCGCTCTGCCTGATGCCGAAACCGACCTACGAAACCTGGTTTGCGGAAGCCAAGGTCGAGCCCAATGTCCATTACGTGCCGCTCGAGCAGGATTTCTCCGACCTTGTCGACAAGGTGGCTTATTTCGAGAAACACCCGGCCGAGGCGGAACGGATAACCGCCGCGGCCAATGCCTATTGCCGCAAATTCGACAATGAGCAGGACGAGCAGGCGATCTCGCTGCTCGTCCTCTACAAGTATTTCGTGCTGAGCGGGCAGATCAAGCCAGACGCGGAAGTCTGGCGCTTTATCGCCGGCTGAGCGCGAAGCCCTAAGCGTGGGAGCGGTCGAGCACCTTGTCGGCCGGCCCGAAACGGTCCCTGGCCGTGAACTGCTGGTGCCAGTAGGGGTAAAGCACCGGCGGCCGGCTGACCGCATCAAGGCGCTGCCGCTCGTCTTCCGTGAGCGAAAGGCTTGCCGCGGCCAGATTGTCCTTGAGCTGCGTCTCGTTGCGGGCGCCGATCACCAGGGAGCTTACGGCCGGACGACCGAGCAGCCAGGCCAGCGCCGCCTGCGCCCCTGAGATGCCACGCGCCTTGCCGATCTCGTTGAGCACGTCGACGATGCGCCACAGGCGGTCCCCGTCGCGGATCGGCGGTTCCTTCCAGCCGCCGAGCTGGCGCGCGGTCGGGCTGTCGCGATGATATTTGCCGGAGAGCAGGCCGCCCGCCAGCGGACTCCAGACCAGCACGCCGACGCCCTGGTCGACCGAGATCGGCAGCAATTCATACTCGGCCTCGCGCGCTTCCAGCGTGTAATGGATCTGCTGGGTGACGAAACGGGCCTGATGTCGGCTGTCGCTGACGGCAAGAGCCTTCATCACCTGCCAGCCCGACCAGTTGGAGCAGCCGATATAGCGGATCTTGCCCTGGTTGACCAAAGTGTCGAGCGCCGCGATCGTCTCCTCGACCGGCGTGAGCCCGTCCCACTGATGGACAAAATAGACGTCGATGACATCGGTCTTGAGCCGCTTCAGGCTCTTTTCGCACTCGCGGATCAGATGGTGCCGCGACAGGCCCTCGTCGTTGGGGCCGCTGCCGATGCGCATGCGCGCCTTGGACGCGATCAGCACATCGTTCTTGCGCTTGCCGCCAAGCGCCTCGCCGATGATCTCCTCCGACAGGCCGTTCGAATAGACATTGGCGGTGTCGATGAGGTTGATGCCGGCATCGATGCAGGTATCGATGATGCGCCTGGCTTCCGAAAGATCGGAGTTGCCGACGGCGGCGAATGGACCGGTGCCCCCGAAGGTCATGGTGCCGAGGGTCAATGTCGAAACCTTCAGGCCGGAACGGCCAAGGGTGCGGTATTCCATGTCTGATCCTCGCAATTTTGTTTGAAGAGGCCGCGCGGGGGCGCCGGCAAAAGGCGAGGGGATTTGTAGGACAAATCGGACGGCCTGTCGCCCCGCTATCGATACGCGTCGATCACATATCGGCTAGTCCAGCATCGTTGAGCAGCGCTTGCAATAAAACCGTCATTGCGCCTCTGTATCTCAGTCGGCTTACGGAGTTGCGTTTGCGGTGCCACCGGAACGCATCCGAGGCAAGGTGGCTGGCAGGCAGGAGCTGCGCGATGAACGAACTCAAACCGAATTCCGGGGCGAAGGACTGGCTGGAAGCCGAGCTCGAGGACACGCTCGACGAGGACTACGAGCTGGAGATTTCCGAACCGGCGCTCTCGCTCGAGATCGCCAAGATCTACAACAAGTCGCATCCGCCTTCCATCGAGCGGATGACCTACTTTCGCGAGCTGCTGAGGCTCCAGTCCGAGCTGATCAAGCTGCAGTCCTGGGTCGCCTACCACAAGAAGAAGCTGGTGGTGATCTTCGAGGGCCGCGACTCCGCCGGCAAGGGCGGCGTCATCAAGCGCATCACGCAGCGCCTCAACCCCCGCATCGCCCGCGTGGTGGCGTTGCCGGCGCCGACCGAGCGCGAGAAGTCGCAATGGTATTTCCAGCGCTACGTGCCGCATCTGCCCGCGGGCGGCGAGATCGTGCTGTTCGACCGCTCCTGGTACAACCGCTCCGGCGTCGAGCGTGTCATGGGTTTCGCCGACCAGAATCAGGTCGAGCAGTTCTTCCACGACGTGCCGGAATTCGAGCGCATGCTGGTCCGCTCCGGCATCACGCTGGTGAAATACTGGTTCTCCATCACCGACGAGGAACAGCAGATGCGGTTCCTGATGCGCATCCACGATCCGATGAAGCAGTGGAAGCTGTCGCCGATGGACCTGCAGTCGCGGGTGCGCTGGGAGCAATACACCAAGGCCAAGGAAGAGACTTTTGCCCGCACCAACATCAAGGAGGCGCCCTGGTTCATCGTCGAAGGCAACGACAAGAAGCGCGCGCGGCTGAACTGCATCGACCATCTGTTGCAGCAGATGCCGTATGAAGAGGTGCCGCACGAGGAGATCACGCTGCCGGAGCGTGTCTTCAACCCGGACTACGAGCGCCAGGTGCTGCCGCGCGAGCTCTACGTGCCGCAGAAGTATTGAGGCGGTGAAGCTGCGATCTCCCCCCTTGTGGGGGAGATGCCCGGCAGGGCAGAGGGGGGCGCGAAGGATCTCAGCCTATCGGCAGATAGCTTACGAAAACGCCCAAGCGGACTGGCTATTGATTGAAGCGCTGGCGGGACAGCGCCCCCCTCTGGCCTGCCGGCCATCTCCCCCACGAGGGGGGAGATTACGCTCGCTACGCCCGCCCGATCATCACATGCGTCGCGTCGGCCGTCGCCACCTGCCCGGTGCAGCGGTATCCCAGCTTCAGCATATCTAGGCCCGCGAACAGATGCTCGCCCGATCCGAGCAAGAGCGGCGAGACAACCAGATGCATCTCGTCGATGAGCTTCTCCTGCAGATACTGCCGGACGGTCGAGACGCCGCCGCCGACGCGCACATCCTTGCCGCCGGCAGCCGCCTTCGCCTGTTCGAGCGCCGAATGGATGCCGTCGGTGACGAAATAGAATGTCGTGCCGCCTTCCATCTCAATCGGCGCGCGCTTGTGATGCGTCAAAATAAAGGTCGGCACGTGATAGGGCGGGTTGGGACCCCACCAGCCCTTCCAGTTGTCGTCCGGCCATGCGCCGCGGCTCGGCGCGAACATGTTGCGGCCGAGGATCCAGGCGCCGACATTCTCGAAGCTGCGCACGGCAAACTCGTCATCCGTATCCGTCGTCCCGCCTTCCTTGCCGATCATCTGGTGGAACGAGCGGGTCTTGATCATCCATTTGTGTAGATCTTCGCCGCCTACGCCGAGTGGGTTGTCGAGGCTCTGATCCGGACCGGTGCCGTAGCCGTCGAGCGACAAGGTGAAAGCGTTGACGCGCAGCCTGGACATCATTGCCTCCTGATCCAGTTGTAATTTGCAAGCGGTCAACTGATAGCTTGACTGATTGCGAATTGCAAGCGGATGGGTAGCAGTATCGCGCTTGGCGCACAATCCAGGTTTATGGATTTGACTCAGACGAACTGGGCGCCACGGCGCCGGTTCGTTCGTCCGCGCGCGTCTCGCTATTCCATCGCCAGGATGAGGTTGCGCATCACAGGATAGATTTCACGTTCCCAGCGCTTGCCGTTGAAGACGCCGTAATGGCCGACATTGGCCTGCAGGTGATGCCGCTTCAGATGTGGGCGCAGCGAGCGGCACAGATCATGCGCCGCCGAGGTCTGGCCCAGCGCGCATATGTCGTCGCGTCCGCCCTCGACGGTAAGCAGCGCCGTGTTGCGGATCGCGCCGGGATCAACCTTGCTGCCGCGGAAGGTGAACGTGCCGGTGGCAAGCTCCGCCTTCTGGAATACCCGGTCGATGGTCTCGAGATAGAATTCCTCGGTGAGGTCGAGCACCGCGAAATACTCGTCGTAGAAAGTCTTGATCTTCTCGGCTTCGGCGGTCTCGCCGGCCGCCAGATGCTCCTGGAGCTTGCGATGAGCCGTGACGTGGCGGTCGCTGTTCATGGCCACGAAGGCGGTGAGCTGCAGGAAGCCCGGATACACCCGCCGCCCGCCGCCCGGGTGGCGGAAAGGCACATGCGAGATGACGTAGCTCTGGAACCAGGCCAGCGACTTGCTGACGGCGAATTCGTTGACCTCGGTCGGGCTTTCGCGCGGGTCGATCGGCCCCGCCATCAGCGTCATCGAGCGCGGCGTCGCCGGATGCCTGTCCTCGGACATGATGGCGACGGCGGCGAGCGCCTGGACGCAGGGCTGGCAGACCGCCAGGATATGCGCCCCCGGGCCGATCGCCTCCAGGAAACGGATGAGGTAGTCGACATAGTCGTCCACGCCGAAGCCGCCGGCCGAAAGCGGCACGTCGCGGGCATTGGCCCAGTCGGTGACATAGACCTCGTGGTCGGCGAGCAGCGTCTCCACCGTGCCGCGCAGCAGCGTCGAGAAATGTCCCGACAGGGGCGCGACCACCATGACCTTCGGCTGGCGGGCGTCGATGTCTTTGGCAAAACGCAGCAGCTTGCCGAAGGGCAGGGCGAGCACCGTTTCGACGGCGACCGGCACCTCGCGGTTACCGACCCTGACAGTCCCGATGCCGAAATCCGGGCGCGTATGGGTGAGCCTGAAACGGGCGATCATCTCCAGCCCAGCCGCGATGCGCCGTTTGGCGGCGTCGCCGAGCGCCATCCCGCCCGTCGCCGAGCCCATTAGTTCGGCAAGCATGCGCGCCGGAGCTATGAGGTCGTCCTGGAGCTGGTAGGCCTGGTAAAGCATTGCGCCTCGTTCCGCTGACAGCCCATCGTGCAGCGCAAAAAAAGCTAGTGCAATTTATTTTGCATTGCGAGAGGATTGTTGCCGGCGAAAGGCTTGGAGGTTCCACGACATGGCCAAGGCGGGGAAGACGAAGGTGGTTGCGGCGAAGCCGGAAAGCGCGACGAAGGCGACGTTGACGATCTCGTCGAAGAACTACTCGTCCTGGTCTCTGCGCGGCTGGCTGCTGTGCCGCATGGCCGGTTTGGAGTTCGAGGAGAAGCGCGTCGACATCGATGATCCGGAGCAGCGGCAGGAATTGCTGCTCCTGTCGCCATCGGTGTTGGTGCCGCGGCTGACGCATGACGGCGTCACCGTATGGGATACGCTGGCCATCGCCGAATACCTTGCTGAGACGATGCCGCGCGCCGGCCTGCTGCCGGCCGAGCGCGTGGCGCGCGCCCATTGCCGCGCGGTGTCGGGCGAAATGCATTCGGGCTTCCACAATCTGCGCTCGGCACTGCCGATGAACCTCAAGGCGAGGCACAAGAGCTTCAAGATCTTTTCCGGCGCGCGGCCCGATGTGGAGCGGATCAAGGCGATCTGGTCGGAATGCCTGGCGACCTATGGTGGACCGTGGCTGTTCGGAGCATGGCCCACCATGGCCGACGCCATGTATGCTCCGGTCAGCACCCGCTTCCGCACTTACGCGGTTGACCTCGAAGCGCCGCTCGCCGCGTTCTGCGAGACGGTTTTCGCCTGGCCGCTGATGCGGGAATGGACGCAAGGAGCACTCGCCGAGCCAGAGGAGATCGTCGAGCTAGAGGTTGAATTCTGACGGCAGGTCAGCGCCGCTGCTTGCCGGTTCCGCGGCTTACCCCTTCAGCATCTCCGCCACGGTCGGCGCGAAATAGGTCAGCATGCCGTCGCAGCCGGCGCGCTTCAGCGAAAGCAGCGATTCCAGCATCGCCTTCTCGCCGTCGATCCAGCCATTGGCGGCGGCCGCCTTGATCATCGAATATTCGCCCGACACCTGGTAGGCGAAGGTCGGCATCTGCAGCTCGTCCTTCAGCCGGCGGATGATGTCGAGATAGGGCAGGCCGGGTTTCACCATCAGCATGTCGGCACCTTCGGCGAGGTCCTGCTCGGCCTCGCGCACCGCCTCGTCGGAATTGGCGTGGTCGATGTAATAGGTCTTCTTGTCGCCCTTGAGCAGGCCGGCGGTGCCGACCGCCTCGCGATAGGGGCCGTAGAAGGCCGAAGCGAATTTCGTCGCATAGGACATGATCGCCACGTCCTGGAAACCGTTGGCGTCGAGCGCGTCGCGGATGGCGCCGATGCGGCCGTCCATCATGTCGGACGGCGCGATGATGTCGGCGCCGGCGGCTGCCTGGATGACGGCCGCGGCTGCGACCTGCTCCACCGTTTCGTCATTGACGATGATGCCGTCGCGCAGGATGCCGTCATGGCCGTGGCTGGTGAAGGGGTCGAGCGCGGCGTCAGTGATGATGCCGATGTCCGGCACCGCATCCTTGATGGCGCGGGTCGCGCGGTTGATGATATTGTCGGGGTCGAGGATGTGCGATCCCGTCTGGTCGCGCAGCGCAAGCTCGACATTGGGGAAGGTGGCGATCGCCGGAATGCCGAGCTTGGCCGCGCGCTCCGCTTCCTTGACCGCGAGGTCGATTGAGAGGCGATAGACGTCCGGCATGGCGGTGATCGGCTCGCGTATGTTCTTGCCGTCGATGACGAAGATCGGCCAGATCAGGTCGTTGACCGAAAGCTGGTTCTCCTGCACCAGGCGGCGCGACCAGTCGGCCTTGCGCATGCGCCTGAGCCGCCGGCTGCCGGTGATCTCGTCGACGCTGCGCGCGCCGGCAGGCTTTGCGGGGGTGAATTTGTTCATGGCCGAAACTCTCTTTTGCGCCGGCTTTTACCACGCGTCTTAGCCGCTGACCAATGCGACACGATAGTGCCAGCGGCAGAGCCGCGAGTTCCTCGCAACCCGCCAAAGGCGGGGAGAGGTGTCCGCGAAGCGGACGGAGAGGGGGCCTTCGTAGGGCGGAAGGTCTTCCAATACGAGGGCCTTTGCCGACGGAGCCGGCGTTCCCCTCTCCGTCTCGGCTTCGCCGAGCCACCTCTCCCCACTTTCGTGGGGCGAGGAAACGCCGTCACGGCTGCCCGTGCCCTGACAAAATCTGCGCCGCGCCCCTCATCGCCACTCGAAACGCCTCGTCGAAGCTGACGCCGCGCACCTGCCAGCGAAAGGTCTTGCCGCGATCGGCAAGCCGCCAGTCGGCGATCCAGCCGAGTTCCTTGTCGCTCCACACGATGCTGCCGGCGAGCGCCCGAGCCGCTCCTGCTTTCTTCGCCAATCTGTCGAGCCTTGCGATGTCCGCCTCCGAAAGCGCCTTCTCATCGAGGCCACCAAGCTGCTCGGCCTTTGGAAAGGTGACGCGCATCAGCAGCGGACCGGCCGCATTGGCGAAGGATTCGCGCATCGCGTTGCCGCGCTGATCCTCTTGCGTCAGCACGAATTGCCGCGCGCCCTGCTCGGCGGTCATGAAGACGGCGATCGGCGGCCGCTCGCCGGGCCAGGGCCTGCTGCCAAGCTGCGCAAGCAGCCTGTCGACGACGGCCGGCTTGTAGAGGCAGGTCAGATCGTGCGGCCGGTCATGCGTGCCTTGCTCGTCATGGATCGGGATGCCCTCGAGCCGGTCGTGGTAGCGGAAGGACTGGACGAAATCGGCAGCCTTCTCGCGCAGCGCCAGCATCTCCGTCTTCTGCGTCAGCCGCTGATCGCCGGAGACCTTGACCAGCACCTTGTCGAGACAATCCTTGAAGCCGATCTGCCGGTTCACGTCTCCGGTGCCGGTGACGATCGTTTGCGCCTGGTAAAGCTCGGCGGGCGTCGCGGCGATCACGGGGCGACAGACGAAACAGATGGCGATCATGCCGATCACCATGGCCGCGAGGCGAGAAAATCCGGGCATGGCTTGCCGTCCGGTTCAAGATGCCCATTTTCTAGCACCGGGCGCTCGCGGTGGCCAAGGCGGATTGCCGGCTAAACGAAGGAGCGAGGCATGGCCTTCATCTGGTTCATCTATGCCGCCTGGCTCATGCTGATCATCTTCCTGACCGTTCAGGCAATTGGCGTGAAGCGGGACACCGAACCGCATCTTTTGCAGAGCTTCGGCTTGATGTTCGCCATCATCGCCGCCTTCCTGCTGCCGCGACTGCCGATTTTCGACTTCGTCAACTTCGCGCCCGTCAGCACGGTTCTGGGCGGCATCGGCGCCGCGATCACCGTCGCGGGCATGGCGCTGCTGGTCTGCGCGCGGCAGGCTCTCGGCCGCAACTGGAGTCAAACCGTTTCGGCCAAGCAGGAGCATGAGCTGGTAAGGTCCGGTCCATACAGTTGCCTGCGTAATCCCATGTACACCGGCGGCCTGCTCGCCTGTATCGGCTCTGCGATCGTGGTCGGCGGCCCCTTCGTCTTTCTGTTGATCCTGCTCGGGGCGATTTTCATCTGGAGGGTCGGTGCCGAGGATCGGCTTCTGGCGCGGCAATTCCCCGACGAGTTCCCCGATTATGCGCGCCGCACGAACGCGCTTATCCCGTTCGTCTGGTAGTCTGCCCCGCCGCAGCGGCGCGGCCTGTCCCTGGTACTCGACAATTGACGTTGGCCCGGTCGCCGCTTAGCACTTCACCTCCCGCAGGCGCGGGGGAGGATTCTCTGACGATGGATTTTGGCGGAGGCGACGAGATCCGCTTCGAGCGGCTGGGCAGGGCGGGCGTGGTCACATTGACCCGGCCGAAGGCGCTCAACGCAGTCACGCACAACATGGTCAAGGCGCTCGGGAAGGCGCTCGACGCCTGGGAACAGGATCAGGGCGTCAGTGTCGTCGTGGTCAAGGCCGAGGGCAGGGCGTTTTCCGCCGGCGGCGATATCCTGCATATTTATGAGGCCGGCCGCGCCGGCAGGCCGCCTGTCGACTTCTTCGCCGACGAGTACCGGTTGAACGCCCGCATCGCGCGCTTCAAGAAACCCTATGTCGCGCTGATCGACGGCATCGTCATGGGCGGCGGCGTCGGCATCTCCTTTCATGGCTCGCATCGCGTGCTGACCGAGAACGCGCAGTTCGCCATGCCCGAGGTCGGCATCGGCTTCTTCCCCGATGTCGGCGGCAGCCATCTGCTGCCGGATCTCGGCGGCTCGTTCGGCATGTATCTCGGGCTGACGGGCAATCGCATTCGCTATGGCGACGCGCTGTGGTCGGGGCTTGCCACCCACACCATCAAGGCCGAGGACCAGGCCGGGCTGCTCGACGAGCTGGCGACGAGCGGCGATGCCAATGCCGAACTGCGCGATTTCTTCGTGCCTGCAAAACGCGAGACGGAGCGGCAGGACCTGGAGACGATCGCGCGCCATTTCTCGCAGAGCTCGCTCGCCGGCATCATCGATAGTCTGGATCGGGCAGGGCCCGAGGATGCTTTTGCCGCAAAGACCCTGGCGACGCTGAAGACCCGCTCGCCGACCAGCCTCAACGTCGCCTGGCGCCAGATCAGCGCTGGATCGACGCTGTCGATGGACGAATGCATGAAGATGGAGTTTCGCATCCTGAACCGCATGCTGGCCGGCCATGATTTCTACGAAGGCATCCGCGCCGCCATCATCGACAAGGGCTCGACGCCCGCCTGGCGGCCGGCGAGCCTGGATGAGGTCAGCGCCGCCGATATCGACGCCTATTTCGCGCCACTCGGAGACCAGGAGCTCGTGCTGTGAGCGAGGTCACCTCCAGGCGCGTGGTGCTGCAGCCCTCGACCACCGAGGTCATCTTCGCCTGGTTTCAGCGTGTGATCGCCGGCTACTGCCTCTTGTTCGGCATCCTCTACTGGATCCGCCTGATCGGCATTTATCCGGGCGAGCTGTGGCGCTTCGACCTGATGCCGGTGCACTGGCAGGTGGCGGCGGCCACGCTTGCCGTCTTTTTCCCCTTCGCCGCGGCAGGCCTTTGGATGCTGGCATCCTGGGGGCCGGTGATTTGGTTCATCTGTGCGGTGACCGAGACCGTGATGTATGCCGGCTTCCCGAACCTCTTCGGCCACCGGATGCTGATCGTGATCTCGCATGCCTGCGTGGCCTTGCTCTACATCGTCTTTCGCGTCACCATCTGGCTGCAGAAGCGCCAGCTCCGGCAATAGGCCGACGCGGCATCGTGCCCTATCAGTCCAGGGCCGATTTTGCGGCCTCGTTCCGCCCAAAATCCATTGGCTAAATCTTTAGGTTAATTGTTCTTGCTCGGGTGACCGATCGTTAAGCGTCTTCCGAAACCTCTTACCGGTAAGCTCTTGTTAGCCCTGGCGTTTAAGTCGAATTTTATGAGTATTCGATAGTGTCGCGATCAAGGTGAAAAACAAAAAATCACCAAGGCGACAAACGAGAGGCAAAGACAATGATCAATTCGCGTCCGGCGGCGAAGACCGCAAACGTATCCGACGATCGCCGCGAGGCTATCCGCTCGCTGTACATGGAATCGCTGCAGCTGGTGGAGCGTCTGCACCGCCGTCTGCTTGACGTGATCAAGGACGAGTTCGACCGGAACGGCCGTTCCGACATCAACGCCATCCAGGCGCTGCTGCTCTTCAACATCGGCAATTCGGAGCTGACCGCCGGCGAGCTGCGCTCGCGCGGCTACTATCTCGGCTCGAACGTCTCCTACAATCTGAAGAAGCTGGTCGACCTCGGCTTCATCAACCACCAGCGCTCGCGCATCGACCGCCGTTCGGTCCGCGTCTCGCTGACGCCGAAGGGCAACGAGGTGGCCGACGTCGTCGCCGGCCTCTACGAGCGCCATGTCGGCTCGATCGAAGCGGTCGGCGGCATCAATACCGACGAGTTCAAGCAGATGAACCGCGCGCTGCAGCGCCTCGACCGCTTCTGGAACGATACGATCGCGTATCGGATGTAAGCGCTACGAATTAGGTCAGGGAAGCCGCGCCGAAGAAGCGCGGCCGGGGGAAGAATATGGGGCCGGTGCGCCGGTCCCTTTCTTTGTCTTTTTTCGGAAGGCGCCAGCCACGGGAATTTGACCGTAGCTCCGCGCGAGTTGAAGCTCTGTGCCTGACGGGGAGGGGCGCAGACTTCGCAAGGGCGCGCTGGCGTCGCTGCGATGCAAAAAAGCATCGCCCCCATTTCTTTCATCTCGCCGCCGCAAGCAAATCGCGGGCCAAGGCCACGTTGCCGCCATAATCGCGGGCAATGCGGAAGGTGGGTGAAGCTGCGGGCCTAAGCCCCGCGCTCCTTGGAACCTGCGTGGCGGCAGCGCATTTCTGGCGGCCGGTGAAGCGGGGTCATGGTTGGCGAATTGTTAAGTTTGCCGACCCTAGAGTGCGGACAAAGCCGCCCGGCAAGCGATTGAGCGAGAGCGATCAAACAAAGAATGTCTGCCATGAGAACCAGCCGCCGTTTCTTCCTTACCGGAGCCTCCGTGCTCGCCGCCGCCGTAGTCGCCGGCCAGGCCAGCGCGCAGGATGTGATCGGGGACATCCTGAAATCCTCGACGCGCGGCAACTGGGACGACCAGTTCGACGCCCGCGGCAACGACACCAACAAGGTCGCCTCGACGCTGCCGATCTTCAGCCAGCAAACGGTGGCCTTCACCGAGCAGGCTGTCGCGCAGTACCAGAACATCGTCTCGCAGGGCGGCTGGGAACAGGTTCCGGCGACCAAGAAACTGCAGCTCGGCGTCGACGATCCGGATGTCGTTCCGTTGCGCAAGCGCCTGATGGTCTCGGGTGACCTGCCGCAGAGCGCCGGCATCTCGACGGCCTTCGATTCCTATGTCGATTCCGCGGTTAAGCGCTTCCAGCTCCGCCACGGCCTGCCGGCCGACGGCGCCATGGGCAAGTACACCTATACCGCAATGAACGTCTCGGCGCAGATCCGCCTCGGCCAGTTGCAGACCAACCTGCAGCGCCTGAAGGAGAAGGCCGGCACGCTCGGCAGTCGTTACGTGCTGGTCGACATTCCGGGCGCCCAGATCGAAGCGGTCGAGAACGACCGTGTGGTGCTTCGCCACACGGCAATCGTCGGCAAGATCGATCGCCAGACGCCGATCGTGAACTCCAAGATCAACGAGATCATCGTCAACCCGTACTGGAACGCGCCGGTCTCGATCGTGCGCAAGGACATCATTCCGCTGATGCGGAAGGATCCGAACTACCTTAAGGACAGCCACATCCGCCTTTTCGCGCCGGACGGCAGCGAGGTCGATCCGATGACCATCGACTGGTCGACGGACGACGCCGAGAAATACCGTTTCCGCCAGGATCCGGGCAACAACAACGCCATGGCCTCGGTCAAGATCAACTTCCCGAGCCCGGACGGCGTCTACATGCACGACACGCCGCAGCAGAGCCTGTTCGGCAAGCTGATGCGCTTCGATTCCTCCGGTTGCGTGCGCGTCCAGAATGTGCGCGACCTCGTCACCTGGATCCTGCGCGACACGCCCGGCTGGGACCGTCAGCATTTCGAGGCGGCAATCAAGACCGGCGAGAATACGCCGATCCAGGTCGTCAATCCGGTGCCGGTCCACTTCCTCTATCTGTCGGCATGGTCGACCGCGCCGGGCGTCGTGCAGTTCCGCGATGACATCTACGGCCTCGACGGCGCCCAAGAGCTGCAGATCAGCTCGGCTCAGTAAGCACCTGATCTTGAACAACAAAAAGGCCGCTCTCGTAGCGGCCGTTTTTGTTGGGAAATGCTGGTTTAGATAAGCCGCTGGTTCACCAGCCGCGCCACCGCCTGCGCGCGGTTGACTGCGCCGAGTTTGCGTCTGGCATTGTCGACATGGAAGCGCACGGTCGCCTCCGCGATGCCGAGGATCACCGAGATCTCCCAGTCGGTCTTGCCCTCGGCGACCAGCGCCAGGCTGTCGCGTTCGCGCCGCGTTAGTCTGACGACAGTGGTCGGCGGCGGCGAGGTCAGGCTCATCAGCCTTTCCGTCAGCGCAAGGCCCGCCATATGGATGGCGAAGCGCTCGTTCGGCCCAAAATCCCGCCTGCGAAAGCCCAGATGCAGCGAGGCGATCACGCCATCCGCCCCGTAGGAGGTGGCGCAGAGCGCGTCGTCGATGTTGGCTTCGCTCAGCGCTTCCCAATAGGCGCCGTATTGGGCATCGTCGTGCGGCGCGAAATCGCTGAACCGGTAGCTGGTGCGGTTCTCGCGGATCGCGCCGAGCAGCGGGTTGCACTCGAAGCAGATATAATCGAAGGCCGGGCTGCCGGGCCAATCGACTGGCGCCAGCCTGGTTATGAAGCCGCCGGCCGCCCAGTGGCTGGCCGACGTCAGGATCGCCGGCGGCCGCCGGTAGAGCCTTGTCTGCAGATAAGAGGCGCCGAAATCTTCCATTGCCGCGAAGAAGGCCACGCTGGCGTCTTCGGCGGTAGGCGCCGCATACGCCGCCTCCACATGCGTCATCAATCGTGACAGCATCGCTCGCCCCAGTTCTAACCCCACCCGCAACGCAGGGTCGCACGGGCCGTTCCGTGCCGCAAGGGCAGGCGCGCTTCGCCTGTCAACCCGGCGCTTTCGAGGGGTTGATGGAGTTGGCCTCTCGCTTATCAGGAAAGGCGCGGCGCCAGCCACCCGCGCATTTCCGACGGAAGAGTGCGGATCCGGCGTCCTCTTCTGCATTTGCCACGCTGATTCCAGGGCCTTGGCGTGGCGGCCGGCCACCCGGCGCCCCTTAGCAGCCTTGTGCTGACGCCGGGTGCCGGCCGGTTTTTTCGAATTTGGTTGGCGCGCCGGATATCGCGAGCCGCCGGATGCGCCCCGACATTGGGGGACGCTCTCGACCAACGCCGCGACCGCGGCGAAAGAGCAGGCTGGGGCAGTCGGGGCGCATCTTCGGCAAATCTTCTACGGCCGCTTCGAATCTACATTCCTCGCCCGGTCGAAAAGGCGTTGCTGGACGGCGCGCGTCCAATTGCCCATGGTCGGCAGAACCGCTGGAATCGCGCCATGGACGTCGCCGTCTTCATCCTCGTCGTGCTCGCCTTCGTCACGCTGTCCGGCGCGTTGGTTCGGCTGGTGCGCGTGCCGCTGCCGGTGCTGCAGATCGCGATCGGCGCCGCCCTGGCCTGGCCGGCGAGCGGCCTGCATGTCGAGATCGATCCGGAGCTTTTTCTGCTGGTGTTCATCCCGCCGCTTCTGTTCGGCGACGCCTTTTCGGCGCCGAAGCGTGAGCTGATCGCCCTGCGCGGTCCGATCCTCGACCTTGCGATCGGGCTGGTCTTCTTCACCATCGTCGGTTTCGGTTACGCCTTGCACTGGCTGGTGCCGAGCATCCCGCTGGTTGTCGCCTTCGCCCTGGCCGCCGTGCTGTCGCCGACCGATGCGGTCGCCGTGTCCTCGATCGTCGACCGCAATCTCGTCCCGGCGCGGCTGATGCACATATTGGAAGGCGAGTCGCTGCTCAACGACGCCTCCGGCCTGGTGATGTTCCGGTTCACGGTGGCGGCGGCGCTGACCGGCAGCTTTTCGTTTGCCGCGGCATCGCTGAGTTTCCTCCTGGCTGTGGCGATCGGCATTCTCGGCGGCATCGCGGCGCTGTTTATTGCCGCGAAGTCGTTGCAGATCCTTAGCCGCATCACCAGCACGCCCGCCGAAGCGCAGGTGCTGGTTATGGTGCTGCTGCCCTTCGTCGCCTATCTGATCGCCGAGCATTTGGGCGCGTCAGGCATCCTGGCGGCGGTGACGGCCGGGCTTTTGACCGGGTATTCCGGCATCGTCCGCCATATGGCAGTCTCGGCGCGCATCCAGACGATCTCGCTCTGGTCGATGCTGATCTTCATGTTCAACGGCTCGCTCTTCATCCTGCTTGGCCTGCAGCTGCCCGGCATCATCCGCCACGTGCCGCCGGAACTGACCACCAGGCACTGGCTTTTCGAGCCGGCATTGACCGTGCTGTTGCTCACGCTTTGCCTGATCGGCCTGCGCTTCGCCTGGATCTGGATCGGCGATATCGGCGCCGTGCTTGCCGCGCGGTTCGGCAAGCGCAAAGCCGAGCCCTTTGGTTTTCGCGTCAGGCTCGCCGGCTCGATCGCCGGCGTGCGCGGCGCCGTGACGCTTGCAGGACGGCACGCCCTTTCCAGCGCGCGACCTCGTGATCTTCCTCGCCGCCGGCGTCATCATCTGCTCGCTGGCGATTGCCAGCCTTGCTTTGCCGGCGGTCGCGCGCGGCCTCGTCGAACCGGGCGAGCATCCGGGCGCGGCCGAAGAGCGCAGGGGCCGGGTCGGCGCCGCCAACGCGGCCATTGCCAGGATCGAAGGCTTGGCCAGCAACGGCAATGAAGGGGAGGCGGCTGAGATGAAGCTCGCCATCGCCGAGAGCGTCGCCTCCATCTACCGGCGCCGCATCTCGCTCTCCGATGGCGCCGACGAAGCACGCGCCGAAGCCCGCGAGTCCGGCCGCATCGAGCTGGAGCTCAGGCTTGCCGGGATCGAGGCCGAGCGCGCCGAGCTGCAGGCGATGCTCCGCCGCGGCGACATCAACGACCATACGGCGCGCAAGCTGTTCACCGAGATCACCTTCTCCGAAGCGATCCTGAAGGGCCGTGAACCGCGGGATTAGAGCCGGGTGCACTGTCTTGGCGCAAACCGGCCAGCAAATTTCGCGCCGCAAACGTGGCGGCCCGAAAACAACTGTGTTAATGCGCGGCGACCTCGCAGACCTCCGGCCCCAAGGGAAAGCAAGCCATGTCAAATGCAGCGGCAGCCTCCAGCAAATTCGAATCCTTCTTCGAGACCACGCTTGCCGACGCCGATCCGGAAATCTTCGGCGCCATCCGCAACGAGCTCGGTCGCCAGCGCCATGAGATCGAGCTGATCGCGTCGGAAAACATCGTGTCGCGCGCCGTGCTCGAAGCGCAGGGCTCGATCATGACCAACAAATATGCCGAGGGCTATCCGGGCAAGCGCTACTATGGCGGCTGCCAGTTCGTCGACGTGGCCGAGGAACTGGCCATCGAGCGCGCGAAGAAGCTGTTCGGCTGCAACTTCGCCAACGTCCAGCCGAATTCGGGCAGCCAAATGAACCAGGCGGTGTTCCTGGCCCTGCTGCAGCCCGGCGACACCTTCATGGGCCTCGATCTGAATTCGGGCGGCCATCTCACCCACGGCTCGCCGGTCAATATGAGCGGCAAATGGTTCAAGGTCGTCTCCTATGGCGTGCGCAAGGACGATCATCTGCTCGACATGGACGCCATCGAAAAGACTGCGCATGAGACGAAGCCGAAGCTTATCCTGGCCGGCGGCACCGCCTATTCGCGCATCTGGGACTGGAAGCGTTTCCGCGAGATCGCCGATTCGATCGGCGCCTATCTGATGGTCGACATGGCGCATATCGCTGGCCTGGTCGCGGGCGGCATGCATCCGTCGCCGCTGCCCTATGCCCATGTCGTGACCACGACGACCCACAAATCGCTGCGCGGCCCGCGCGGCGGCATGATCCTCTGCAACGACGAGGACATCGCCAAGAAGATGAATTCGGCGGTGTTCCCGGGCCTGCAGGGCGGCCCGCTGATGCATGTCATTGCCGCCAAGGCGGTGGCGCTCGGCGAAGCGCTGAAGCCGAGCTTCAAGGCCTATGCCGAAAGCATCGTCGCCAACGCCAAGGCATTGGCGTCCAGCCTGCAGGAGACCGGCCTCGACATCGTCTCGGGCGGCACCGACAACCATCTGATGCTGGTCGACCTGCGTCCGAAGAACGCCACCGGCAAGCGCGCGGAGGCAGCGCTCGGCCGCGCCAATATCACCTGCAACAAGAACGGCATTCCGTTTGACCCGGAAAAGCCGTTCGTGACCTCGGGCGTGCGTCTCGGCACGCCGGCCGGCACCACGCGCGGCTTCGGCCAGGCCGAATTCCGCGAGATCGGCAAGCTGATCGCCGAGGTGCTGGACGGTCTGAAGGTGGCGAATTCCGACGAAGGCAATGCGGCGGTCGAGGCCGCGGTGAAGGCCAAGGTCACGGCGCTGACCGACCGCTTCCCGCTCTACCCCTATCTCGGTTGATCCTTCGGCTGTCAGCCCTCGGTTGACCGGGCGCCGCGCGTCATCTTTTATCCTCGCGCTTCGCGCCGCTCCTTGATCGGGCGGCGCAGCTTACTGGAGATTTGATGATGCGCGCTTTCCATCTTGCCGCCCTGGCCTTGTCCGGCTCGCTGACCGTTTTCGTCCTGTCCGGCGCGGTTGCGCAGGAGCAGACGCAGCCTGCCTCCGACATGCCGGTCACAAACACCTTCGGCAGGTGGACCACCATCATCGACACGCTCGACACAGGGCAGGATGCGCACAAGACCTGCGCCGCCTCGACGGCCTTCGTCGATGGCAACGGCAACGCCGGCTCCCTGACGCTGTCGATCTCGACCGGCGACGCGCTGCCGCCGGACGCCTATCCGGCCATCATGTTCATCATCGACAACAAGACGCTGCCGACCGGCGACAAGATCGCCGCGACTTTCGGCGATCCTGGCGTGAAGGTCACCGCGACCGTCAGCTCCAACGCGGCAGCGGGCGGTCGTCCCAGCTGGATGGTCGACAACCAGGCCAAGACCAGCCTCGCCCTGTTGCGCGCCATGCGCAAGGTTACCTCGCTCGATGTGACCTTCGGCAAACAGCAGGTCACCAGCATTCCGATGGACGGCTTCACCAAGGCCTATCGCAATCTCGGCACGTCCTGCGGGTTTTCGACCAAGGACGTCGCGCCCTGACGCTTGCCGGCGGGCAGGGGCGCAGGCGCTGGCAATCTTGCTCATGCCTCGCTATCTCTGAGGCATAAAAGGCTCTAAGCCTTTCGCCCACAGAATCGCGAACCCAAGGCTCCCTATGCGCTGCCCTTATTGCCAGTCTGAAGATACGCAGGTGAAGGATTCGCGTCCCGCCGAGGACGGCGCGGCGATCCGCAGGCGGCGGGTGTGCCCGGATTGCGGCGGCCGCTTCACCACCTTCGAGCGCGTCCAGCTGCGCGACCTCGTCGTCATCAAGAAGTCCGGCCGCAAGGTGCCTTTCGACCGCGACAAGCTCTTGCGCTCCGTCGAGATCGCCGTGCGCAAGCGCAATGTCGACCCCGAGCGCATCGACCGCGCCGTCACCGGCATTGTGCGCCAACTCGAAAGCTCCGGCGAAACCGAGATCGCTTCAGGCGAGGTCGGCCGGCTGGTCATGGAGGCGCTAAAGTCGCTGGATGACGTCGCCTATGTCCGCTTCGCCTCGGTCTATCGCAATTTCCGCGAAGCCAAGGATTTCCACGAACTGCTGGGCGAATTGAAGGGCGACGAGGAAAAGGCCGAAGAGGACGCCGACTGATCATGCCGGGATCTCGATTGAGCAAGGCCGAGCAGGCGGCCCTTGATCGCCGTTTCATGGCCGCGGCCATCAGGCTGTCGCGGCGCAATGCCGGCCGCACCTCGACCAACCCTTCTGTCGGCACCATCATCGTGCGCGACGACGGCGCCGGTCCGATGATCGTCGGCACCGGCGTCACGGCCGTCGGCGGGCGCCCGCATGCCGAGACCGAGGCGCTGGCCGAGGCCGGCGAGCTCGCGCGTGGCGCCACGGCTTACGTTACCCTGGAGCCCTGTGCCCATCACGGCCGCACGCCGCCTTGCGCCAACGCGCTGGTCAATGCCGGCGTAGCGCGCGTCGTCGGCGCCGCGAGCGATCCCGACCCGCGCGTCTCCGGCAAGGGCTACGCCATCCTGCGCGCCGCAGGTGTCGAGGTGGTGGAGAAGGTGCTGGCAGCCGAAGCCGCAGAGCAGATGGCCGGCTATCTCACTCGCTCTCTGAAGAAGCGCCCGGAAGTAACTCTGAAGCTTGCGCTTTCGAGCGACGGCAAGATCGGCCGCAAGGGTGCCGGCCAGGTCGCCATCACGGGCGAGATCGCGCGGCGCGACGTCTATATGATGCGCGCCGAGTCCGACGCCATCCTGGTCGGCATCGGCACGGCGCTTGAGGACGACCCAGCGCTGACCGTGCGCCTGCCGGGACTGGAGAACCGCTCGCCGGCGCGCATTGTCCTCGATCGGCAGATCCGGCTGCCAGAGACATCCAAGCTGGTGTCTGGCGTCGACCGCGTCCCGCTCTATGTCGCCTCGTGCCTCGAAGCCGACCCGCATCGGCGGGCCGCCCTCGAACGCGCCGGCGTGCGCTTCATCGGCACCGAAACCCATGATGGCGTCGTCGCTTTGCCGGAATTGCTGGAAGACCTTGCCGCGCTCGGCATGGCAAGCGTTTTGGTCGAAGGCGGCGCCCAGGTGGCCAAGGCCTTCCTCGAGGAAGACCTTGTCGACCGTATCGTCCTGTTTCAGGGGCCGGACGCCATTGGCGAAGACGGTATTGCATCGCCGATCGACGCCGACCATATCCCGGCTGGATTTCGCAAACTGCGCGACATGCGCTTCGGCGAGGACAGCTACGCCGAGTGGGTAAGACCATGATCCCAAAAAGTGGGAACCGGTTTTTGGATCAGATCATGGTCAAAACGAAAGACAGCCTCTGATGTTTACTGGGATTGTCACTGATGTCGGTACAGTTGCGACGGTGAAGCCATTGGCTGAGGGCGTCGGCCTGCGCATAGACACCGCCTACGATCCCGAGACCATCGCTATCGGCGCTTCGATTTCCTGCGGCGGCGTCTGCTTGACTGTCACGGCTCTGCCCGAGCATGGCTCCAACGCGCGCTGGTTCGAGGTCGAGGCCTGGGAGGAAGCACTCAGGCTGACCACCGCCTCGAGCTGGAAATCAGGCACACGGATCAATCTCGAACGGGCGCTGAAGATCGGCGACGAACTCGGCGGCCACATCGTCTCCGGCCATGTCGACGGCATGGCCGAGATCGTCGAGCGCAAGGAGGAAGGGGATGCCGTGCGCTTCACGCTGGAAGCGCCGCGTCATCTGGCGAAGTTCATCGCGCCGAAAGGCTCGGTCGCCCTCGACGGCACATCGCTCACCGTCAACAAGGTGCAAGGCACCCGCTTCGACGTGTTGCTGATCCATCACTCGCTGAGCGTCACCACCTGGGGCGAACGCCAGGCCGGCGACCGCGTCAACATCGAGATCGACACCATGGCCCGCTACGCCGCGCGCCTGGCGGAGGCCGCGAAAGAGGGGCTGTGATGACCAATGACGAAATTGGCTCCGCTCGGCGAGAAAAGCTCCATGTCGAGGACGCGCCCGACCTCAATCTGTCGGTCAACGATCGCAAGGTATTCACTGAAGCGCTAACCAATCCGCGGCCGGTGAACGACCGTCTAAGGGACACGGTGCGTCGCTATCGCCAGGCTACTGGCGTCTGACTGCAGCAATCTTCCGCTTGCGATCAACCCCGCTTCGGCCTAAGTCACCGGCAACCCCCGGAGACTTCTATGGCAGGCACATCCCAACACGGCAAAGCGTTCATTCGCCCGAAGGCGAAGGCGCATCTGCTTATTATCGAAGCGCGCTTTCACGACGACCTCGCCGACGCTCTGCTCGAAGGCGCGACCGGCGCGCTCGACGAGGCCGGCGCCACCTATGACGTCGTCACGGTTCCCGGTTCGCTGGAGATACCGGCCGTGATCACCTTCGCGCTCGATGGCGCGGCCGAAGGCGGCACGCATTATGACGGCTTCGTCGCGCTTGGAACCATCGTCCGCGGCGATACCTATCATTTCGACATCGTCGCCAATGAATCGAGCCGCGCGCTGATGGACCTTTCGGTGCAGGAGGCAATCGCGATCGGCAACGGTATCCTGACCACCGAGAACGACGCGCAGGCATGGGCGCGCGCGCGGAGGACGGAAGGCGACAAGGGCGGCTTCGCCGCGCGCGCGGCGCTGACCATGATCGCGCTCAAAGAGAAATTCGGAGCCCAATCGTGACCGAGCCTGCCTCGACCGGAGCGGTACGCCACGCCAACAAGCGCGGCGCCGCCCGTCTTGCCGCCGTCCAGGCGCTTTACCAGATGGATGTGGCTGGCAGCGGCGTCTTCGAGATCACGGCCGAATACGAGGCCTTCCGCCTCGGCAAGGAAGTCGACGGCGCGCTCTACCGCGAGGCCGACGCGCAATGGTTCCGCGCCATCCTGACCGGCGTCGTCGAGAACCAGAAGACCATCGACCCGGTCATCCGCCAGGCGCTGACCGAGGACTGGCCACTGTCGCGGCTGGATTCGACGCTGCGCGCCATCCTGCGCGCCGGCGTCTACGAATTGATGAAGCGCGAGGACGTGCCGGTGGCCGTGATCGTGTCCGAATATGTCGACATCGCAAAAGCTTTTTACGAGGAAGACGAGCCGAAGCTGGTGAATGCCGTTCTCGATCGCGTCTCGCGCCGGGTTCGCGGCGAGGGGCGTGGCAAGGACGCTTCGTGACGACCGCAACGGCCGCGGTAGGCCGGACCGGCAGGGAAGGGCGCCGCACAGCCGTCCTGCTAGCCGCCGCGCAGGCGATCGTCGGTTCGGCCGCTCCGATAGCCATTTCGCTCGGCGCGCTCGCCGGTCAATATCTGCTCGGCCCGGACAAGTCGCTGGCGACTGCCCCGGTCACCGGCTTCAATCTCGGCGTGGCGCTCGGAGCCTTGCCGGCCGCCGCCATCATCCGCAGCCTAGGCTATCGCGGCGGCTTCATGACCGGCACCGTGGTGACCGCGCTCGGCGGCCTGATCGCGACGCTTGCGCTCTTCCAAGGGAGCTTTTGGCTGTTCGCCTTCGGCCTCTGCATCATCGGCGTCGGCGGCGCCTTCGTGCAGCAGTTCCGCTTCGCGGCCGCCGACAACGCGCCGCCTCAATTCAAGGCGCGCGCGATCTCATTCGTTCTGGCGGGCGGCATCATCACCGCCGTCCTCGGACCGCAGATCGTCATTTACACCCGCGAACTGCTGGCCCCGGTCATGTTCGCGGGATCCTTCGCCTCGATCCTGCCGCTTGCGGCGGTTGGCGCGCTCGTCCTGTCGTTCCTGCGGGTTTCCTCCCGGACCGGAGCCGTCACCGAAACCGCTGCAAGCGATGCCCGGCCGCTGGCCGAAATCGTCACCCAGCCGCGGTTCGTCGCAGCACTTTTCTGCACCGTCGGCAGCTACGCGCTGATGAGCTTCGTCATGACCGGCGCGCCGCTCGCCATGGTCGGCTGCGGCCTGTCGGAAGACGACGCGACGCTCGGCATTTCCTGGCACGTCATGGCCATGTTCGGGCCCAGCTTCTTCACCGGCTCGCTGATCCATCGCTTCGGCGCCGAACGCATCCTGGCCACCGGCCTCGTGCTCCTGATCGGCTGCGCCACGGTGGCGCTTTCCGGGCTGCATCTGTGGCAATTCTGGACGGCGCTGATCCTGCTCGGGCTTGGCTGGAACTTCGGCTTCATCGGCGCCACGGCCATGGTGGCGGCCAGCTACCGCCCCTCCGAGAAGAGCAAGGTGCAGGGTTTCCACGACTTCGTCCTGTTCGGCTCCGTCGCGTTCTCCTCACTCATGTCAGGCGCGATCTACAATGCATGGGGCTGGACGATGCTCAACTGGGTCGTCTTCCCGGTCGTCGCGCTTTGCTTCGTCGCGCTCGGCACCTTGAAGATGGTAGGCCCGCGCGAACTTTGAAGAAGGTGCCGAAGGCCGCTCCGGCGAGAAGTTCGAAGCGACCGGCATCATGCATCTGGCGGGAGCACCTGCAGGACCCGCGCGATGAACATGTGGAATTCGTCCATGTAGTTGCGCAGGAATGTTTCCGTTGACTCCACAGTCACCTCGCCATCGTCGGTGATCAATCCCGGGGTAAACTGGATGTAGGCTTCGGGAGAGTTCATCTGGGGTGCGTTGCAGAAGCTGAGTACGCTGCGCAGGCTCTGCTGGGCGACGGCTGTCGCGATCGCGCCCGGCGACGTTCCGATGACGGCTGTCGGTTTGCGGGCGAAAGAATTCTTGCCGTAGGGCCGGCTCGCCCAGTCGATTGCGTTCTTCAGGCCGCCGGGGATCGAGCGGTTGTATTCCGGCGTGACGAAAAGCACTGCCTGGACGGACGCGATGGCCTTCTTGAACTCCTGGGCGACCGGCGGAAAGTCGGCATCATAGTCGTAACTGTAGAGCGGCAGGTCCTTGAAGGGGATTTCCGTCATCTCAAGTTCGGGCGGCGCCAGTTTTACGAGGGCCTTCGCAAGCTTGCGGTTGATGGAGCCCTTGGCAAGGCTGCCGATGAGGTAGCCGACTTTATGCTTGGCCATGACACACTCCCTGTTTTTGGCCGCCGACCCGCCTTTCCCTAATATTCCCCAGAACAGGGCAGGCCGCCAGCCGACCTTAGGTCGGCATCGCTATGTCGGGGTGCGGCCATGGCCTTCGTCCGGCCGAAAATTATTGCGTGTATCTCCCTAGTTATGAAACCGTATGCCCCGACCGGCCGTTGAAGCTGTGCTCATATGCGACCACCGATTGATCGGCTCATAGCAAGGGATTTTCACAATGTTTTCAGTTAGAAAGCTCGCTTTCGCGGCGATGGCGCTTGGCATCGCGACGGCATCGGCAAATGCCCAGGTGGTGGTGTCTTCCAAGATCGACACCGAAGGCGGCGTGCTGGGCAACATCATCCAGCTCGTGCTCAACGCCAACAACATCAAGACCACCGACCGCATCCAGCTCGGCGCGACTCCTGTGGTGCGCAAGGCGATCACCGCCGGCGAGATCGACATCTATCCAGAATATACGGGCAATGCCGCCTTCTTCTTCCAGAAGGCCGACGATCCGGTCTGGAAGGACGCCGCCAAGGCCTACGAGACCGCCAAGAAGCTCGACTACGACGCCAACAAGATCGTCTGGCTGTCGCCGTCGCCGGCCAACAACACCTGGGCGATCGCGCTGCGCAAGGAAGTGGCTGACGAGAACAAGCTCGCCACCCTGACGGACTTCGGCAAGTATGTCGCCGGCGGCGGCAAGGTGGTGCTGGCGGCTTCCGCCGAATTCGTCAATTCGGCGGCGGCGCTTCCGGCCTTTCAGACGACCTATGGCTTTACCCTGAAGCCGGACCAGTTGATTACCCTCTCCGGCGGCGACACCGCGGCAACCATCGCTGCCGCCGCCAACCAGACCAACGGCGCCAACGCCGCCATGGTCTATGGCACCGATGGCGGGATCCAGCCCTCCGGCCTCGTCGTGCTCGAGGACGACAAGGGCGTGCAGCCAGTCTACCAGCCGGCGCCGATCATCCGCGAAGAAGTCCTGAAGCAGCATCCCGAAATCGATGCGCTGCTGAAGCCGGTTTTCGCCAAGCTCGATCTCGTCACCCTGCAGGAGCTCAATGGCCGCGTGCAACTGGGCGGCGAGCCCGCCAAGGGCGTGGCGGAGGATTTCCTGAAGAAGAACGGCTTCCTGAAGTAAGGTGAGTTCGGCGCGCCGTGTTTACGGCGCGCCGGCTCGATTGGGGACGATCGTGATCATCCGCTTCGACAAGCTCGGCGTCGTGATCGCCGCGATCGTCGCTTACGCAGCCTTGGCCGCGCCCTTTGCCACGTTCCGCGCCAACCGCATCGTGCCGGGCCAGGCGCGCCCGATCCTCGAAGCGCTGCCGCCGACGCTTGGCATATTGTTGCTGGCGATCGTGATCGCCGCCGCCATCGTTGCACTGCTCAGGACGCCACTCATTCTCAGGTTGGCGGCCAGCGTGGCCGCGCTGATCGCGCTTGCGGTCCTGATCGGCGTTGCCGGCGGTTTCCTGACGCCGGCCGGCAACACCTTCGCCCGTGTTGCGCCGGCCTCGGGCTTCTGGCTGCTGATCTTTGCCTTCACCTTGCTGCTTGCCGATGTGCTGAGCAGGCTGAACCTGTCACCCTGGGCGCGCGTCGGCGTGCTCGTGCTTGCCACGCTCGCCATTGCCGTGCTGCTCGTCTCGGGAAGCTGGGACAGCCTCTCCATCCTCAAGGAATATGCCAGCCGCGCCGACAGTTTCTGGGCCGAGGCTTCCAAGCACGTCACGCTGGCGCTTGGTTCGCTGGCCGGCGCGGTGATCGTCGGCATACCGCTCGGCGTCCTTTGCCATCGCGTCGAGAAGCTGCGGGCAGCGGTGCTCAATGTGCTCAACATCATCCAGACCATTCCCTCGATCGCGCTGTTCGGCCTGCTGATCGCACCGCTCGGCTGGGTCGCCGTCCATGTGCCGGGCGCTGCAGCGGTCGGCATCAGGGGCATCGGCACCGCACCCGCTTTTGTCGCGCTCTTCCTCTATTCGCTGTTGCCGGTGGTGGCCAACACCGTGGTTGGGCTGGCTGGCGTGCCCCGCGCGGCCAACGACGCCGCGCGCGGCATGGGCATGACCGACCGCCAGCGGCTGCTCGACGTCGAGTTCCCGCTCGCCTTTCCGGTGATCCTGACCGGCATCCGCGTCGTGCTGGTGCAGAATATCGGCCTCGCCACCATCGCGGCGCTGATCGGCGGCGGCGGCTTCGGCGTGTTCGTTTTCCAGGGCGTCGGCCAGACGGCGATGGATCTGGTGCTGCTCGGCGCGCTGCCCACCGTGGCGCTGGCCTTTGCGGCGGCCATCGTCCTCGACGCCGTCATCGAGATGACCGCCACCAAGCGCAGGGTAGTTGAAACGGCATGATCGAGATCGAAGGCATCACCAAGCGCTATGACGAGACGACAGTGGTCGACAATGTTTCGATGGTCATCGAGCCGCGCACCATCGCCGTCATCGTCGGCACGTCGGGATCCGGCAAGACGACGCTGCTCAGGATGATCAACCGGCTGGTCGAGCCGACCTCCGGCGTCATCAAGCTCGACGGCGCCGACAACCGCTCGGTGCCCGGCTATCAGCTGCGCCGCAGCATTGGCTACGCCATCCAGGGGCACGGCCTGTTTCCACACCGCACGGTGGCGCAGAACATCGCCACCGTGCCGCTCCTGCTCGGCTGGGACAGGGATCGCATCAAGGCCCGCGTTGATGAGTTGATGACGCTCTATCAGCTCGATCCGCAGGCTTACGGGCCACGCTACCCGCATGAGCTTTCCGGCGGCCAGCAGCAGCGCGTCGGCGTCGCCCGCGCTTTGGCCGCCGAGCCGAACGTGCTTTTGATGGATGAGCCTTTCGGCGCGCTCGACCCGATCATCCGCACCAAGGCGCAGGAGGATCTGCTGGCGATCCAGAAGCGCTTCGGCACCACCATCATCCTCGTCACCCACGACATGGAAGAGGCTGTGCATATGGGCGACAAGATCGCCGTCATGGATGCCGGCAAGCTGGTGCAATACGCCAAGCCGGCGGAGATTCTGGCCCGACCCGCAAGCGGCTTCGTCGAGACATTGGTCGGCGCCAGCGAAAGGCCGTTCCGGCTGCTGTCGCTCGGGCCTGTGCGTGATGCCGTGGAGCCGGGCGGCGCCGAAGGCGAGGCGATCCCCGGCGACGCCACGCAGCGCGACGCGCTGGCCGAACTCCTTTGGTCGGGGCGGCCCGCTCTGCCGGTGAAGGAGGCCGACGGCAATCTCATTGGCCGCGTCACCATTGAAGGCCTGGTGCAACGCGCGGCGAGGCCGCAATGAAAGCCTGGCTGCCCGCGCTGTTGAGGCTGGCCGTTCTGGTGCTGCTGGTGGTTTTCATCACCAGCCCCGGCTGGTTCGAGCCGCTGCTGAAACCCCTGACCGAGAACGGCGCTCCGGCTGTCTACAACCAGGGCAGCCTGCTGACGCTGACCTTGCAGCACCTGCGGACCGTGCTGGTCGCGACGGTCGCCGCGACGATTGTCGCGGTGGCGCTGGCCATCCTGGTCACCAGGCCAGCCGGCACCGAGTTCCTGCCTTTGTCGCGCAGCCTCGTCAATATCGGCCAGACCTTCCCGCCGGTTGCCGTGCTGGCGCTTGCGGTACCGGCCGTCGGTTTCGGCGAGAAGCCGACGCTGATCGCGCTTTTCCTCTACGGGCTGCTGCCGATCTTCGAGAATGCGCTGACCGCGCTGACCACGCTGCCGGGCAACGTGACGGAAGCGGCGCGCGGCGCCGGCATGACCGGCTTGCAAAGGCTGATGAAGGTCGAGTTGCCGCTCAGCGCCCCGGTGATCCTTGGCGGCATCCGGCTTTCGGTGGTCATCAGCCTCGCCACCGCGACGATCGGCTCGACGGTTGCCGCCAAGACGCTCGGCGAGGTGATCATCGCCGGCCTGATCTCGAACAACCTTGCCTTCGTGCTGCAGGGCGGCCTGATCGTCGCCGCGCTTGCAGTGCTGATCTATGACGGGCTTTCGGCGATCGAGCGCTACGCCGCGCGCCGAATGGGGCAGGGGGCGGAATAACGCTCTGCGGATTGGCGAAGGTGCCCCAGCGTCATTTCAATCGATCTAATTCCAGGCCCGCGCTGGCACAACATTTACTGCCTTCTTCTTTTGGGCGAAAGCCGGGCAAAAACCGAACAATATCTTGACGTTCCAAGCCCTGTTTCGCATACACCCCAACCAAGGGGTGGATTCCGTGCGCGGCATCCATCTCCGTTCCAACGGCCCAGGGAGGGGTTCTTTTGGGCCAACAATCGAGGAAAATCCGGCAATGACCATCATTACCGCCGTCATCGCCTGCGGCTTGCTTTCAGTCCTTTACGCCATCTGGGCGACACGTTCGGTCCTTGCGTCCGATCAGGGCAATCAGCGCATGCAGGAAATATCCGCGGCCATCCGCGAGGGCGCCCAGGCCTATCTGGCGCGCCAGTACACCACCATCGCCGTGGTCGGCATCGTCGTGCTCCTGCTTGCCTGGTGGTTGCTCTCGATCACCTCCGCGATCGGCTTCCTGATCGGCGCCGTGCTTTCGGGCGCCGCCGGCTTCATCGGCATGCATGTCTCGGTGCGCGCCAATGTCCGCACCGCGCAGGCCGCCTCGAACAGCCTCGCCGCCGGCCTCGACATCGCCTTCAAGTCCGGCGCCATCACCGGCCTGCTGGTTGCGGGCCTGGCACTGCTCGGCGTCTCGATCTACTACGCCATCCTGACCGGCCCGCTGGGCCTGCAGCCGAATGACCGCGTCGTCATCGACTCGCTGGTTTCACTCGGCTTCGGCGCTTCGCTGATCTCGATCTTCGCCCGTCTCGGCGGCGGCATCTTCACCAAGGGTGCTGACGTCGGCGGCGACCTCGTCGGCAAGGTCGAGGCCGGCATTCCCGAAGACGATCCACGCAACCCTGCTACCATCGCCGACAATGTCGGCGACAATGTCGGTGACTGCGCAGGCATGGCCGCCGACCTGTTCGAGACGTACGCGGTGACGGTCGTCGCCACCATGGTGCTCGCCGCCATCTTCTTCGGCGGGACGGCCGCGCTGGGCGCTGCGATGCTCTACCCGCTCGCCATCTGCGGCGCCTGTATCCTGACCTCGATCGTCGGCACCTTCTTCGTCAAGCTGGGCTCCAACGGCTCGATCATGGGCGCTCTCTACAAGGGCCTGATCGTCACCGGCTTACTGTCGATCGTCGGTCTTGCCGCCGCGACCTCCGCTACGGTTGGCTGGGGCGAGGTCGGCACCGTTGCCGGCATCGCCATCACCGGCAAGAACCTGTTCATCTGCGGCCTCATCGGTCTGCTGGTGACCGGCCTTATCGTGGTGATCACCGAATACTACACCGGCACCAACAAGCGCCCGGTGAACTCGATCGCCCAGGCTTCGGTGACCGGCCACGGCACCAATGTCATCCAGGGGCTCGCGGTCTCGCTGGAAGCGACGGCGCTGCCAGCCATCGTCATTGTCGGCGGCATCATCGCCACCTACCAGCTCGGCGGCCTGTTCGGCACGGCGATCGCCGTCACCACCATGCTTGGCCTGGCCGGCATGATCGTGGCGCTCGACGCCTTTGGCCCGGTCACCGATAATGCCGGCGGCATTGCCGAAATGGCTGGCCTGCCCAAGGAAGTGCGCCACTCCACCGACGCGCTCGACGCGGTCGGCAACACCACCAAGGCGGTCACCAAGGGCTACGCTATCGGCTCGGCTGGCCTCGGCGCGCTGGTGCTGTTCGCGGCCTACTCGAACGACCTCCGGTTCTTTGCCGCCAATGGCGACAAGTACCCATACTTCCAGGGCATGGGTGACGTCTCCTTCGACCTCTCCAACCCCTACGTCGTCGCCGGCCTGATCTTCGGCGGCCTGATCCCCTATCTGTTCGGCGGCATTGCGATGACCGCCGTCGGTCGCGCCGCCGGCTCGATCGTCGAGGAAGTGCGCAAGCAGTTCCGCGAGGACAAGGGCATCATGGCCGGCACCTCCAAGCCGAACTATGCGCGCGCCGTGGACATCCTGACCAGGGCGGCGATCCGGGAAATGATCATCCCGTCGCTGCTGCCGGTGCTTGCGCCGCTTGTCGTCTATTTCGGCGTGCTGCTGATCTCCGGCTCCAAGGCCTCGGCCTTCGCGGCGCTCGGCGCCTCGTTGCTCGGCGTCATTGTCAACGGTCTCTTCGTCGCCATCTCGATGACCTCCGGCGGCGGCGCCTGGGACAACGCCAAGAAGTCGTTCGAGGACGGTTTCACCGACAAGGACGGCGTCAAGCACCTGAAGGGCTCCGACGCGCACAAGGCCTCGGTCACCGGCGACACCGTCGGCGATCCTTACAAGGACACCGCCGGTCCGGCCGTCAACCCGGCGATCAAGATCACCAACATCGTCGCGCTGCTCCTGCTCGCCGTGCTCGCGCACGGCTGATCGCGGCGGCTATTCCGGGATAAGCCCGCGGGAGCGATCCCGCGGGCTTTGTTTTTTGACACCATGCGTGCCGCCTTCCCGGCGGGGCACTCAGTTGGCTTCCGGCCTTTCGCTGCCATGGCGATAGCGGGCCAGCAACGCGTCGATGTCCGGCTCTCGCTCGGGCATTGGCGGCAAGCCGCGTGTCTGGCGCAGCATAGCAATGAAGGCGCCCCGGCGATGTTGGCGGCGGAAGGAACGCGCCCGCGGATGTATGCCAAGCAACGCCAGAAGCCTGCGTTTAAGGTAACGGGAGCGCTTGAGGGGAGCAGGTTCCTCGGCATTGCCGAGAATCCTGGCGCGCAAAGCGTCCGGCAAGCCCATCGCGTCCATCAGTTCATCCTGCTCCTGCGCCGTATCACGCGCATAGCTGCCTTCGCGCTTGCCCGAATGCAGCATGAGCACGGTCAGATGGGGCATTGTCGCGATCACCGCACCCTTGCGCCAGGCACGGAACAGCCAGTCCTGGGAACTTTCGCAAACGCACTGGCTGGCCGGGCGCCATGGGCCAAGCCTTGACAGCGACGTCCGGCGGATCATTTGCGCGGAGCCGAATCCGACTGTGGTGACCGGGTCATAGAAGCCGTCCCGCCCCATTCCGAGGATCATATGCCTGGAACCCTTGCTCGCGGACGACTCGATGACCGCGCCTCGGGCGATCACCACATCGGCGGCGGTGGCGTCTATCCAGCCGCTCATCGACGCCAGATGGTCGGGAAACCAGAGGTCGTCATGATTCAAGATCGCGACGAAGCGGCCGCGGGCCCTGGCGAAGCCGATGTTGTTCGGCCCCGATTGCTCGCCGAAATTCACCGGAAGATCGATGTAGGAGATGCGGCAGTCATCGAAGGCGGCGACAATTGCCGGTGTCTCCGGCCGGCACGCGTCGCCGACAACGATGGCTTCCCAGTCCTGCAGGGTCTGACCGAAGAGGCTTTTCAGCGTCTGGCGCAGGACTGCCGGGCGGTTATGCGTCGCGATGACGACCGAGACAAGTGGTTCGATCCGCCCTGTTGGCGCGCTCTGGCCGGCCTGTTCCACGCTATGCCAGCTTGTAGGGGATCTGTTCGGTATCGGGCGGTAGCCGCCAGTGATCGGGCGCGTCATAGGCGTAGGCCTTGTCGACCAGATTGAGCACCAGAGCAATGTCCGGTCCGAGCGCGACGACACCATGCCAGACGCCGGGCGGAATGCCGACGATGGCGGGCCTGACCGCTCCGACGATCTTGTGCCAGACCGTGCCGAATGTCGGCGAGGCCTTGCGACCGTCGAACAGCGAGATCCGAACGCTGCCCACCGAGCAAAAAAGCCGGTCGGTTGTGACGCCATGGGCATGCCATCCCGTCACCGCGCCCGGATAGAGCGTGCGCTGAAACACCTGTCCGACGGGAAGTCCGTCGAGATCCCATTCTTCGCGAAAGACTTCAGTGAGGTAGCCGGTCGAAGTCGCGACAGGCCGGATTTCCTTGAGCGCAACGCCGTCGATTGTCGGCGCATCGACGACAAGCCAGTCAGGTGTCACGGTCTGCCGGTCTGGCGTGCCTGTCGCCATCCAGCCTTGCGGCACAGTACGATCGCTGTTGCTCATGACCGGTCCCGAATCTCCGGCAAATTGATAGGGGGACGTCTGAATGTAAGCAAGTATGCGTCTTGGCCGCGCGTGAACAAGACCCGCCGGCGCGCCGGCGGGTGCTGATTGTTCTGCGGGCCGTCGATAGACTTAAGGCGTGCCGCTGCCGCCGCCGGGGATGCCGGGTGCCAGCTTGCTGGCGCCGTTGATGACCTGGCTGAGGAAGTTCTGGTCCTTGCCGCCGGTCGGCGTCGTCCTGGAGATGAAGTCGAAGATCTTGCCGTCCTTCAGGCCGTAATTGGCGATCTGGGTCACGCGACCGTCAGCGCCGAAATAGACCGCCAGCACATGCTGGTCGATGATGTGGGGGTTGTCGAAGGCGACGTAGCGCTTGCGCGTCTGCGAGATGTAGTAGAAGGCCTCGTTGTCGAAGGTCGCCGTCGTCGATGGGGTGCCCAGCGCCAGCAGCACCTGTTCACGGCTCGATCCGACCGGTACCGAATCGATTGCTTGCTGGTCGATCACATAGCCTTTCGTCAGCGTCTCGCTTGGATGGAGATCGCCGAACATCTTGGACGAATTGCAGGCGGAAAGCGCTGATGCCACCATCAGCAGTGAGGCCACGCCCACTGGGGCGGGCGCAAGAAACGACTTGAATTTCAGCGCACCCAACAACAATTCTCCATCACATCCCCGCAACTTGCGCTGGGCCGCAAAACCGGTAAACCAGCTTGCATGCCGATGCAACAAGGCCAAATCAAACAACAGGTCCCCGGGAGACCGCCCTCAATGTTCCAGCGCCTTTTTGGCCGCGAACGCAATGCCAACCGCGCTATCACCGAGGCGCTCTACGCACAAATCGTGGCGGCGGCGCGGCAAACGGTGTTTTATTCGGACTGGAATGTGCCGGATACGCCGCTCGGCCGCTTCGAGATGCTGTCGCTGCATATCTATCTCGTCCAGCACCGGCTGCATGGCGAGCAAGGCGTGGCGGCCGAGGTCGCGCAAGTGCTGATCGACGAGTTCTTCCTCGATGTCGATCACTCGCTGCGCGAACTCGGAATCAGCGATGTCGGAGTGCCCAAGCGTATGAAGAAGCTGGCAAGGATGTTTTACGGCCGCACGGCCGCCTATGACGACGCCCTCCGGGAAAACGACCGGGTGGCGCTTGCGGCGGCGCTTTCCCGCAATGTCAGGCCGGACGCGGGCCCCTGGCCGCAGGCGCCGCTGCTGGCGGACTATGTCTGCGAGGCCAGCCGGAAGCTCGCCGTGCAGCCGACCGAATCGATCGCCGCCGGCACCGTCGCGTTCCCGGCCGCCGGGGCCGCTTGAAGGAGGCCAGCATGAAAGACGCTGAATTGCGCAGCCCGGTATCCTTTGTCGCCAATGTCGCGCGGCTGCCGCAAAAGGGCCTGCCGGTCCTGATCGAGGCGGATCAGCGCCAGCGTGCCGCACTTGCCGCCGAATACGACCTGCTCTCGGTCGAGAGTTACCGCGCCGAGCTGCTTGTTGCTTCGTGGAAACGCAACGGCGTCAAGGTTACGGGCCGCGTCGAGGCCGACATCACGCAGGCCTGCATCGTCACCCTGGAGCCGGTAAGCGCGCATATAGACGAACCGGTCGAGGCGCTGTTCCTGCCCGAGCAGTCGAAACTTGGACGCGAGGGTTTCGAGGGCGGCGGCGAGATCATTCTCGACGCCGACGGACCGGACAGCCCGGAAACGTTCTCAGGCGACACGATTGATGTCGGCGCGCTGGCCGAACAGTTCTTCGGCCTCGCGATCGATCCCTATCCGCGCAAGCCGGGAGCCTCGCTCGACGTCGCCGGCGACGATCAGCCCGAGGAAAGCGAATTCCAGAAAAAGCTGCGTTCGCTGCTTGGAAAATCCTGAGAGTGGTCCGGATTTTGGAAAAGTTGGTTGTGCGCAGGCGCAAAACCGCTATTTTCGCCGAACCTTCGCGAGCCCCCTTACCTTGGCAGGCGTCCGCCGCTAGCCAGGCAAACCGTGAGAAAAACACCGAGTGATCAGGATTTCCATCGATGCCATGGGCGGCGATCACGGACCGAGCGTGGTCATCCCGGCGCTGATGACGGCCGTCATCCGCCGCCCTGACATCCGCTTCGTCATCTATGGCCGCGAGGACGTGGTGCGTCCCGAGCTCGCCAAGTTCCCGAAACTCGCCGAAGTAAGCGAGTTCGTCCATTGCGATGTCGCCGTGCGCATGGACGACAAGCCGAGCCAGGCGCTCCGCCACGGCCGCTGGAAGTCGTCGATGTGGAAGGCCGTCGAGGCGGTGAAGAGCGGCGCCGCGCAGGCCTGCATCTCGGCCGGCAACACCGGCGCGCTGATGGCGATGTCGAAATTCTGCCTGCGCACGATGGCCACCATCGACCGCCCGGCAATCGCGGCGCTCTGGCCGACGACGCGCGGCGAGAGCGTCGTGCTCGATGTCGGCGCCACCATCGGCGCCGACGCGCATCAGCTGATCGATTTCGCCATTCTGGGCACCGGCATGGCGCGCTCGGTGTTCGGCATCGAGCGGCCAAGCGTCGGCCTGCTCAATGTCGGCGTCGAGGAGATCAAGGGCCAGGAAGAGGTCAAGGAGGCCGGCCGCATGCTGCGCGAGGCCAACATGGCCTCGATGAATTACCGCGGCTTCGTCGAAGGCGACGACATCGGCAAGGGTACGGTCGACGTGGTGGTCACCGAGGGCTTTGCCGGCAATATCGCGCTCAAGACCGCCGAGGGCACGGCAAGGCAGATCGCCGGCTATCTGCGCGCCGCCATGAGCCGAACGCTCATGGCCAAGATCGGCTACGTCTTCGCCAAGGGAGCCTTCGACCGGCTGCGTGAGAAGATGGATGTCGGCCGCTCCAATGGCGGCGTCTTTCTAGGCTTGAACGGTATTGTGGTGAAAAGCCATGGCGGTGCCGATTCGGATGGCTTCGCTGCGGCGATCGAGCTCGGCTACGACATGGTGCGCAACAATCTGCTTGACCGGATCGAGGCCGACCTCGATCTGTTTCACGCGCGCAACCCGAACGCCCAGGCAAACAGGAAATCCGGCGTCGCCGCCAACGCCGAGGAATAGGAACGGACCTTGATCAGATCAGTCGTGCGCGGCAATGGCGCCGCGCTGCCCCGCCGCATTATGAAGAATGCCGACTTCGAAGGCATGGTCGAGACCTCCGACGAATGGATCGTCCAGCGCACCGGCATCCGCCAGCGCCATGTCGCGGCCGATGACGAGACGACGGCCTCGCTCGGCGAGGCGGCGGCGCGCGCAGCGCTCGACAGCGCGGGCATGACGCCCGCCGAAATCGACCTCATCATCCTGGCGACTTCGACGCCCAACAACACGTTCCCCGCGACCGCCGTCGAGATCCAGAACAGGCTCGGCATGCATCACGGCTTTGCCTTCGACATGCAGGCCGTGTGCTCGGGCTTCGTCTATGCCATCGCCACCGCCGACCTTTATATCCGTGGCGGCTTGGTCAGGCGTGTCCTGGTGATAGGCTCGGAGACATTCTCGCGCATCCTCGACTGGAACGACCGCTCGACCTGTGTGCTGTTCGGCGACGGCGCCGGGGCGCTCGTTCTAGAAGCCCAGGAGGGCGCCGGCGCGATCGCCGACCGCGGCGTGCTGGCGGCGAGCCTGCGCTCCGATGGCGCACATAAGGACAAGCTCTTCGTCGATGGCGGGCCTTCGACGACGGGAACCGTCGGCCATCTCAGGATGGAAGGCCGTGAGGTGTTCAAGCATGCCGTCGGCATGATCACCGACGTCATCGAGGCGACCTTCGGCGAGGCCGGCATAACGGCGCAGGAGCTCGACTGGTTCGTGCCGCATCAGGCCAATAAACGGATTATTGACGCTTCCGCCAGGAAGCTCGGGATAGCCGAGGAGAAAGTTGTGGTCACCGTCGATTTACACGGTAACACCTCGGCTGCCTCGGTGCCGCTGGCTCTCTCGGTGGCCGTCGCCGACGGCCGCATCAAGAAGGGCGATCTGGTGCTTCTCGAGGCGATGGGTGGAGGCTTCACCTGGGGCGCGGTATTGCTCCGCTGGTAAGTGCCGAACGCGCCGGTTCGGTCCTTGACCTTGCCGGATCAATTACTTAGGCTCTGCCTTTGGCTGTATCGATTTACATTTTCTGCGAGCAGATGGGACGGTCGCATGGGGGGAAAGACACTGACGCGTGCCGACCTTGCTGAAGCCGTTTATCGGAAGGTTGGCCTGTCGCGGACTGAATCGGCGGAACTCGTCGAAGCCGTGCTGGACGAAATCTGCGAAGCCATCGTTCGGGGCGAGACGGTCAAGCTTTCGTCCTTTGCCACCTTCCACGTCCGCTCCAAGAATGAGCGCATCGGTCGCAACCCCAAGACGGGCGAGGAAGTGCCGATCCTGCCGCGCCGGGTGATGACGTTCAAATCCTCCAACGTGCTCAAGAACCGGATCCTGCGTTCGCACCAGAACAGCAAGGGCAAGGGCGGCAAGTAGTTTGCTGGCGAATGCGGTTGAAAACCGCCGGCGGTTTTGACGCCGGGCTTGAATATCGTTCCATAAATCGCTGAAATAAGGGGCGATTCGGCATCGTGAGCCGGATCGTGGTCCAGTGTGGAGGATTGGCCCATGGACAAGAGTCCCGATGCTTTCCGTACCATCAGCGAAGTGGCGGAAGATCTCGACCTGCCGCAGCACGTGCTGCGTTTCTGGGAGACGCGCTTCACCCAGATCAAGCCGATGAAACGCGGCGGCGGCCGTCGCTACTACCGGCCGCAGGATGTCGAGCTGATCAAGGGCATCCGGCACATGCTGTACGATCAGGGCTATACGATCAAAGGCGTGCAGAAGCTGTTGCGCGAGAACGGCAACCATTTTCTGGTCGCCATCGGCAATGGCGATATGGCCGCCGTGGAGGCGATCGCCCAGCGCCGTCAGGCCGAGCAGGTGCCGCTGACGGCGGCCGCGCAGCCGCGCGGCGACGAGGACGCGCTCGTCGGCCAGCCGAAGGTGAAGCCCAGTCGCCGTTTCTTCGGTCTCGGCAAGAGCGACGACGAAGGTCCGGTGCAACCAGACGCTTCAAAGTTGTCGCGTGACAATCGCGCCTTGCTGCAGGAGGCGCTGTTCGATTTGCTGGAGTGCAAACGCCTGCTCGACCAGGTTCGCTGAACGGTCATCATTGCACTTGATACCGCGCGGTCGGGCCGCCGGAACTGGCCCGTCGTCCGTGCGTTAGGCCTTCTCGAAGAGAAGGACAATTGGCATGGCATCGTTTTCGACCCTCTCCGACCTCGATATCGATAAACAGGTCGCGGCGCTTTCGCGGCAATTGAACGACCTCAAGAAGGTCTTGGCCAGACGTGGTGACGCCTATTACGAGGATGGCCGCGAGGCGGCGTCCGACTATTATTCTCAGCTATATGATCGCCTTCACGAGGCGCTGCCGGCAATAAGGCGCAGGGGCAGGACGATCGAACGAACGGCGCGTGACCATCCGGCGACGGCCGCCGTCGGCCTTGTCGTGGTCGGATTGCTTGCCGGCCTTCTGATCAGCCGGCGCTGATCTATTCGGAAGCGCCATTTCCATGTGGTGGGCGGCGATCAGCGAGCGAGCTTGATCTTGCTCTTCGGGTCGAACTGAACCGTGATGCGCTTGAAGTCGCTTAGCGGCGCGCGGCGCATCGGGCGCGTAGCGCCTCGGCATAGAGGCGACCGATCCCCTGTCGTGGCCGCCTGAGATAGGCCGAGTGCTCCAAACGCCAGTAGCGCTCGATCCGCCTGGCGATCTCGGGATTCGTCCAGGTGCCGTAGCCGGCGGCGGTATAGATGCATATCTCACCGGCATGGAGACCTTTGTCGGTGACCAGAAAATCCACCCTGACATGGTCGAGATCGCCGGCGATTCTTGGCGCCAGCGCTATGGCCTGTCGAACGAAGTCGAGCAGCCTGGGGGTTAGCGGCAGTGCCTGGTCCTCGCGCGGATAGTCCGGGTCGCGGCCGGGGAGCGGCGTGCCCTGGTCATCGAACAGATGCGAGCGCTCGGCGAGCTTGTCCTCGGCCCAGACATGGCTGACGATGCCGCTGCAGACATGAACCTTGATGTCGGTGGCGATTGATCCGCCTGCGAGATCAAGCCTCTCTTCGATGAAGAGCGCGCGATCGATCGGCCAGTAGGCCCATTCGCCATTGCGCCGCCCGAAAGGTTTGCCGAGCCATCGCCTGGCCTTGCGGATGATTTCCGCCCGCTCGGGGCCGCCTTCCGAGACGAAGATGTTCATCGCGCAACCGTGGTTCGGCTTCACGACAACTCCGCCGGACAAAAGGTCCGCCGGGAGGTCTTCAGGGTGCCGGCCGGACCATAGTGTTTCGGGTATCGGCAGATCAGGGCAGACACCGCGGATATAGGCTTTTGCCGCCAGCTTGTCGGTCAGCGTCACAAACAGCGGATTGCGGTCGACGATCTTCCGCCACAGCATCAGTTCGTTGTAGCGCGACGGAGCGGCGGGATTCGGCAGATAGCCGAGCCTCATGGCGAAGCGGGCAATAAGAGCCGGATGACGAAGCGTCAACACGATGCGCGCGGCCATCAGCACCAGGCGGTGTCTGACCGGCAGGTCGGCACGGGTTCCCATCATGCAAAGTCCGGAGCGCGATTCGGCATCACCGGATGCTTAATCAGAAGAACTCCGATGGGAAAGCCGGGTCTCTCAAACGGCGATGGCCTGCCTTCCCATCGGCAAGACGGAAGGATCAGGCCTTCTTCGGAGCCATCTTCTTGTGGTGGTGATGATGGTGGTGATGGTGATGATGGTGGACGCGATGATGCCTGCGATGATGGCGATGGTGGTGGTGCTTCTTGGCCGGAGCAGCGTCAGCGCTGGTGGTGCCGAGGATGGGCATGGTGAACGCCAGGGCCAGAGCCAGCCCGAGCGCGGAGAGGAGGGACTTCTTCATGACTTCGTTTCCTTTTACGCGGGCGTTCCGAGATTCACCGGACCAAATCGGTGACCCTAGCCCCGCGGTCGGGACTATCCTCCTGGTTTTTTTCGACAATTTTTCCCAAGTGTAGATTTTTGTTTCCGGATTGTTTCTGAGGATACTCGTGCCCGTGCGTTCCCAGAGTTGGTTGGGGCGTCCTCCGGAAATCCGCGAGTGGGAACTGGCCGGCCGCAGTCCGCCCGGCTTCACATGGGCGGCGCAATGCCGTGATTCCCGACCACGACCCGATTCGCGGCGAGCTTGCCGTCGCCGCCTCGCTCGGCGTTGACGAACACCGCGGCGCCCGGCGTCAGATCCGCCGACGTGGCCGTGGCGAATGTCACGATCGGTGTGGTCTGCGGGATGGCAATCTGTTTCTTCTGGCCATTGTCATAGGTGAGCGTGACCGTGCGGCCCTGGATTTCCGTGACGTCGGCCACGGTGCCATTGGTCATGCGGCTGTTAGGCTGCAGATCCCAGTCGCGGTCGCCTTCTCCGGTGCCCTTCAGCGCCGCGGGAAAGATCACGACCTCCAGCGCCCCGCTGCCGCCATCTGCTTTCGAAATCGAGGCGATGCCAAGGAAATCGCCTTGCTTGATATCGGCGGCCGATGCCTTGGCGACGCCCGAAATCTTCCAGCCGTCGGCAAGCGTGATCGCATCGGTTTTGCCGTCGCGGTCCTTTACTGTGAGCGTCGATCCGGCAACGCTGACGACCGTGCCTCGAATACGTGCGACATCCGCCCGTGCTTCCGTCGCGCCGACGATGCTTGAGATTGTGCCGAGCACAATTGCGAACGATTTCAAATTCATCGTATTCGATCCTTCCGTGAGATGTCCGGTGCGGGGGCTGCTGCCGGTGACGGCTAGCTAACGAATCGAGGCGTCGAAAATGCCGGCGAAACCGGTCGCGGAGCTTCAAAAGAACTTGATTGGGCGCCGCGTGACCCTACATGTACGTGGCCTGCGATACCGGCCGGAATGCCGCTTCACGATGGCGTGACGGCCTAAGCTCTTGGCAAATCATTTGTTAACGAGCATTCTCCCGCCAGTCTCAGGCAACGCCACATTTCATCAGACCCTGTTTCATCTCAAGGAGTTGCCATGCCCAACACCGCACGGAACGCCGTTTCCAACGACATCATTGCCGCGTCCGGCCTCAATCCGCTGAAAGCCGCTCGCGAAACAAGGGGATATACGATCGAGGAACTCTCTTTGACCTGCGGCCTTGCCGTGGGCGAGATCATCGACATCGAGGACGGCAAGGACGCCGATCCCGCCAAGCTCCGGCGCATTGCCTCGGCATTGCAGATGCCGGAAGAGGAATTGATCACAGTGCCGGCCGCCGAGAATCGGCCCACGCAGCAATAGAGGCACGAAAAGCGTCCATTCGAGAGCCCGCCGCGGTTTCGCCCGGCGGGCTTTTTAATGCCTGAAAGACGGAAGCGCTGGCTCTTGCCAACAATGCTTGCGCCATGCGAATCGCCGACCGCTGCTATCCGACAGACTTGACGAGGGGTCCACCATGAGCTTGGAATCGGTTCGCGCTTTCTTTGCCGAGCATGCGCCCGACATCGAAGTCATTGTCACCGAGGCCAGTTCGGCAACCGTGGCGCTGGCGGCGGAAGCCCATGGCGTGATGCCGGCGCAGATCGCCAAGACGATCTGCCTGCGTGTCGGCGACGAGACCATGCTGGTCGTTACCAGCGGCGTCGCCAGGCTCGACAACCGCAAGTTCAAGGACAGGATGGGCGGCAAGCCGCGCATGCTTGGCGCAGAGGAGGTGCTTGCGGCCACCAGCCATCCGCCGGGTGGCGTCTGTCCGTTCGGCTTGCCGGCACCGCTTCCCGTTTATTGCGATCTGTCACTCAAGGCCTTCGACGAGGTCGTCCCCGCTACCGGCGCCACCAATGCCGCGGTGCGTATCGGGCCGCAGCGCATGGCCGATCTGGTCGGCGCCATATGGGTCGACGTTTGCCAGTAACAATTACCGCCTAGATATCTCTTGCGGTCCGTCGAACGGCCTTGGCCGGCATTCGGCCGCGGGCGCGCGCTCGCATTCGGTTTGATGGCGGCGCTCATGGTCCATGCCTTTCGCGGCCGCGCCTCGACCAATCCGAAAAGCGTCGACTAACGGTCAAAGATTTGGACATTAGTCTTGACAGAAATACAGATGTTCAATACCCGTCAAGCAATCAAACAGCATGCGATATGGGAGGAATGAGCGGCATGGCTTCCAATATTTCGTTGACGGGCCTTGCCCGGGATCTCGATGAACGCGGCAAGTCCGGCAAGCCTATCCGCATCGGCCTCATCGGCTCAGGCGAAATGGGAACCGACATCGTTACCCGCGTCGCCCATATGTCCGGCATCGAGATCGGCGCCATTTCCGAACTCAACCTGCCGGCGGCGAGCAGGGCCGTCGATATTGCTTTCCAGGAGACCGGACACGCGCGGGAAGTATCGAACGCCTCGGCCATGACCGCTGCGATGGAGGCGGGCAAGATCGCCGTCACCAACGATTCCAGCCTTGTCATCGGCAACGACCTCATCGACGTCGTGATCGACGCGACCGGCGTTCCGGCCGTCGGCGCCGAGATCGGCCTGCGCGCCATGGAGCACGGCAAGCACCTGGTGATGATGAATGTCGAGGCCGACGTCACCATCGGCGCCTATCTCAAGGCCGAGGCCGACCGTCTGGGCGTCACCTATTCGCTGGGCGCCGGCGACGAGCCGTCTTCCTGCATGGAGCTGATCGAGTTCGTCTCCGCCATGGGCCACCCGATCGTCGCCGCCGGCAAGGGCAAGAACAATCCGCTCAACATCGACGCCACGCCTCCGGACTATGAGGAGGAGGCGAAGCGCCGGCATATGAATGTACGCATGCTGGTCGAATTCGTCGACGGTTCGAAGACCATGGTCGAGATGGCTGCGATCGCCAACGCGACCGGGCTGGTTCCCGACAAGCCCGGCATGCACGGTCCGGCAGCCACGCTCGGCGAATTGTCGGAGGTGCTGGTGCCTCAGAAAGACGGCGGCGTGCTGTCGAAGGTCGGCGTCGTCGATTATTCGATCGGCAAGGGCGTCGCGCCGGGCGTCTTCGTCGTGGCCGACATGTCGCATCCGCGCGTCTCGGAGCGCATGGAAGACCTGAAGATGGGCAAGGGCCCGTACTTCACCTTCCATCGCCCCTATCACCTGACATCGCTGGAAGTGCCGCTCACCTGCGCCCGCGTCGTGCTCTACGGCAAGGCTGACATGGTGCCGCTGGCAAAGCCCGTGGCCGAGGTCTGCGCGGTCGCCAAGAAGGATCTGAAGCCTGGCGACAAGCTCGATGCCATCGGCGAGTATTGCTATCGCGCCTGGATTATGACGGCGCCGGAAGCCCATGCGGCGCGCGCCATCCCCTGCGGCCTGCTGCAGGGTGGCTCCGTCACGGCGCCCATCAAGAAGGGCGAGCTGATCACCTATGCCAACGCGGCCCCCGCGCCGGGCTCGAAGATCGCCGAGTTGCGTGCCCGCCAGGATAAGCTCGTCTATGGCGCTGTGGGGGCGTGATCATGGCCGGAGCCAGCAAAGCCGTTGCGGATAGCCGGGCCAACCTGCCTTTCGTCTATCGTCAATACAGTCCGGAGCAACTGAGGCAGGTGCTTCACAAGATGTACCTCATCCGCCGCTTCGAAGAGGGCGCGGAAGAGTGTTATATGCGCGGCCTCATCCACGGCACCATGCACCTGTCGATCGGCCAGGAAGCCAGTGCCATGGGCATCTGCATGCCGCTCGCCGAGGATGACCAGATCACCTCGACGCATCGCGGCCATGGCCATTGCATCGCCAAGGGCGCCGAGGTCAGCCGCATGTTCGCGGAGTTCTTCGGCAAGACCACCGGCTACTGCAAGGGCAGGGGCGGCTCCATGCATATCGCCGATGTCGGCAAGGGCAATCTCGGCGCCAACGGCATCGTCGCCGGGGGCATTCCGATCGCGGTCGGCGCAGCGCTTTCGTCCAAGAGGATGAAGACCGGCAAGGTGGTCGTCTCCTTCTTCGGCGACGGCGCCAACAATGAGGGCGCCTTCCACGAAGCGCTGAACATGGCGGCGATATGGAAGCTGCCGGTAATCTTCGTGTGCGAGAACAACGGCTACGGCATGTCGACCTCGACGGCGCGCTCGACGGCGGTGAAGAACATCGCCGAGCGCGGGGCCGCCTATTCGATGCCGGGTGTCATCGTCAACGGTAATATCTTTTCCGAGGTCGCGGAGGCGTCCTTCAAGGCTGTCGAGCGGGCACGCGCGGGCGAGGGGCCGACGCTGATCGAATCCAAGACCTACCGCCATCGCGGCCATTCCAAGAGCGACCGCAACCGCTACCGCACCAAGGAAGAGATCGAGGATTGGATGGCGAACCGCGATCCGATCACGCTGTTCGAGAACGAGCTGCGCGATTTCGGCTTCATCGACGACCAAGGCATCGAGGCGATACGTGACGCGGTCGCCAAGGAGATCGCCGACGGCATCGAGTTCGCCAAGGCGAGCCCAGCGCCGGAGATCGCCACCCTTGAGAACTATGTTTACACGGAGCAAGCGTGATGGACGCTGTGGTGCGTGAGCTCAGCTACGCGCAGGCGATCCAGGAAGCCATGGCGATCGCCATGGACATGGACGAGCGCGTCTTCCTGATGGGCGAGGATATCGGCGTCTATGGCGGCGCCTTCCAGGTGACCGGCGATCTCGTCGAGCGCTATGGCACCGACCGGGTGATCGACACGCCGATCTCGGAACTGGGCGGCGCGGGCGTCGCGGTGGGCGCGGCCGTTACCGGCATGCGGCCGATCTTCGAGTTCCAGTTCTCGGATTTCGCCACGCTCGCCATGGAGCAGATCGTCAACCAGGCGGCCAAGATGCGCTTCATGCTCGGCGGCGAGGTCTCGGTGCCGGTGGTGATGCGCTTCCCTGCCGGCTCCGGCACGGGTGCGGCCGCGCAGCACAGCCAGAGCCTGGAAGCCTGGCTCGGCCACGTGCCCGGCCTCAAGGTGATCCAGCCGGCGACGCCGCACGATGCCAAGGGCATGCTGCTTGCCGCCGTTGCCGATCCGGACCCGGTCATGATCTTCGAGCACAAGCTGCTCTACAAGATGAAGGGCCATGTGCCGGAAGGCCACTATACCGTGCCGATCGGCAAGGCCGAGATCCGCCGCGAGGGCCGCGACCTCACCATCGTTGCAACATCGATCATGGTGCAGAAGGCGCTCGACGCTGCTGCGGCGCTGGAAGGCGAGGGCATCGACATCGAGGTGGTCGATCTGCGCACGATCCGGCCGATCGACCGGCAGACAATCATCGACAGCGTGAAGAAAACCTCGCGCCTGCTCTGCGTCTACGAGGCGGTGAAGACGCTCGGCATCGGCGCGGAAGTGAGCGCGCTTGTCGCCGAAAGCGAGGCCTTCGATTATCTCGACGCGCCGATCGTGCGCCTCGGCGGCGCTGAAACGCCGATCCCCTACAATCCGGATCTTGAAAAGGCGACGGTGCCGCAGGTTCCCGACATCATCGCCGCCGCGCGCGACCTCGTGAAAGGGGTCCGCTGAGCGATGCCGACAGAGGTCATTCTTCCCAAGGTCGACATGGACATGGCGACCGGCCAGATCTCGCGCTGGTTCGCCGAGGAGGGCGCCAAGGTCAAGAAGGGCGACGTGCTCTTCGAGATCGAGACCGACAAGGCGGCGATGGAGATCGACGCGCCGGCCAGCGGCACGCTGCGCAACGTCACCGGCAAGGAGCGCGTCGACATTCCCGTCGGCGAGCCGGTGGCGTGGATCTATGCCGACGACGAGGTTTATGAGGCCAAGCTGGGTGAGGCGCCAATCTCCCCCCTTGTGGGGGAGATGTCGGCGCAGCCGACAGAAGGGGGCGCTGTCCCGCCAGCGTTTCGTTCCTTCGCGCCCCCCTCTGCCCTACCGGGCATCTCCCCCACAAGGGGGGAGATCAGCCAATCGCAGGGGCCTGCCCGAGCCACGCCTTTGGCCAGACGCTTGGCCCGTGAGGCAAATCTGGACCTCTCGGCTATAGCCGGCAGCGGTCCGCGCGGCCGTGTCGTGCGCGCCGACGTTGAGGCTGCGGTCGCAGCGAAAGGCGCGGCCGCCTCTGCCCAACCGGCTGCCAAGATTCCGGTCGAAGCCCCGTCCGCTCCTTCGCCCGCGCCGAAGCCGATGTCGGACGACCAGGTGCTGAAACTGTTCGCCGAAGGCTCCTACGAGCTTGTGCCGCATGACAATATGCGCAAGACCATCGCGCGCCGCCTGGTCGAGGCGAAATCCACCATCCCGCATTTCTATCTGACGCTGGACTGCGAGCTCGACGCGCTGCTGGCGCTGCGCACGCAGCTCAATGCCGCGGCACCGATGAGGAAGACCGAGAAGGGCGAGGTTCCCGCCTACAAGCTCTCGGTCAACGACATGGTGATCAAGGCGATGGCCATGGCGCTGATGGCGGTGCCGGATGCCAACGCCTCCTGGACCGAGAATGCCATGGTCAAGCACAAGCATGCCGATGTCGGCGTCGCGGTGTCGATCCCCGGCGGTCTGATCACGCCGATCATCCGGCATGCGGATGAAAAGACGCTGTCGGTGATCTCCAACGAGATGAAGGACCTGGCCAGCCGTGCCCGCAGCCGCAAGCTGAAGCCGGAAGAATATCAGGGCGGCACGACGGCGGTGTCGAATCTCGGCATGTTCGGCATCAAGGACTTCGCCGCCGTCATCAACCCGCCGCATGCCACGATCCTGGCGGTCGGCGCCGGCGAGGAGCGGGCGGTGGTGAAGAAGGGCGATATCAAGATAGCCACCGTGATGTCGGTGACCTTGTCCACCGATCATCGCGCGGTCGACGGCGCGCTCGGCGCGGAATTGCTGGGCGCATTCAAGCGCATCATCGAGAACCCGATGGGCATGCTGGTGTAAGCCATCCCCGCAGGCCCTTGATCCGGCTTGCTCTTACGCCACGGGCCCTACGATCACCGACTTGTCAGGCCGGCAGCTCGCAGGAATCCCGCCCGGCGCTTGAAGCCGCCGCTATTTCGTTCCACATCGGGCGCAATGAACGGCAAGATGCGGGAATGGTTTCGGAGTTGGCGATGGGCCTTGGCCGCATCGCTGTTCCTGCACGCCCTGATCGCGGCGTTCCTGTTCTTTGGCCTGCCGAGGCCCGAGCAACAGCCGGACCAACAGGAACAGCCGGTCAACGTCGCGATCGTGCCGCCGCCTGATCAGCCCAAGCCGAAGCCCGCTCCAAAGCCGCCGGAGCCGGCGCCTGAAAAGAAGGCTGAAAAGCCGACCGAGCAGCCGGTGCAAAAGCCGCCGCCTCCGCAGCCGCCGAAACCGCAGGACATCCCGGTACTGAAGCCCGTCTTTCAGTATGGCCAGAAGGATACCGGCCCGGAGAAATCTCTCAACGGGGGCAGCGCGCCGGCCAACGCACCGTCGCCGGCTCAGGATCAACCCGAGAAGCCGCCTGTCGAATCGCCGCTCGCGCCCAGCCAGCCCGCTTCGCCCGCAACGCCAGAGCAGCAGGCGGACACCAATAAGGCTCGAGAGGAACCGGCAACCGCCGCGCCGGAGGAAAAACCCGCGCAAAGCGAGGAGAAGCACGCGACCGAGGACACTGACAAACAGCAGCAGGACAAGCAGGAGGCAGCTCCGGAAACCGCCGAAAAGCCTGCCCCGGCTGAAAAGGCAAAGCCTAAGCCCTCCAAGACGATGAAGTTCAAATCGGCAAGAGCGTTGAGAGCGCCAAGCGCGAACCCGGGAAGATCAAACCCCGCCGACGGCGAGGTCGCGGGATCGCCGATCTATTCCGGCCTGCCGGGCGTCCGAAAGCTTTACTCGCCGGGTGCAACCGGCAACGCGCTGGCCACAAGCTCAATGGAGAACGTGCCGCGCGATCAGCGCATAGCCAATCTGTGCGCCAATGTCCTGAACCAGGAATTGCAAAGCGCCGATTATTCGCCGAAGTGGCTGCCGACCATTCCCTTGAAGCAGGGCAATGTTCTCAACCCACCGCAGGCCGCCTTCAGCACAACAACCCAATGGTACGATCTGAGCTTCCGCTGTGAGGTCGACGCCGATGCGACGAGGGTCCTGTCCTTCAACTTCCGCGTGGGGGGATTGGTCCCGCCCGGTGACTGGACCCGGCGTCGCTTCCCCAGCCTTCGGTAGATCAGGCCGGCACGCCGAGCTCGGCCAACTGCCGGCCAACCTCGTGCCAATCGGCGCACACAAAATCGGCGCCGGCGGCCTTCAGCCGCGTGCCGTGCTCGGGATAGGTGTGACCGCCGCCGGTATAGCCGATAGCGATCATGCCGGCCGCGACCGCGCCCTGGACGCCGAAGGGCGAATCCTCGACCACGATGCAGTCGGACGGCTTCGCGCCCATCTTCTCGGCGGCATGGAGGAAGATGTCGGGCGCCGGCTTGCCGTTCCTCACCATCGAGGAGGAGAAGATCGCCTCTTCGAAGAAGCGCGACAGTCCGGTTACCGACAGGCTGTGGTTGATGCGTTCGACCGAGGACGACGAGGCGACGCAGCGGTCGCCGGCAAGCGCGTTGAGGAACGGCACGATCCCCGGCGTGGATTTAAGCTCCTCGGAGAACAAAAGCTTGGTCTCGGCCCAGATGTCGCCTTCGGCGGCGGGCGGGAACTGATGGCCGGTCAGTGTCTTGATCTTGGCGATGATGTCGGACTGCTTCATGCCGATGCACTGCGCGATGATGCCGCCATGCACGCCGGGCATGCCGTGCTTTTCGTAAACGCGCTCATAGGCCTTGGCGGCCAGCGGCTCGCTGTCGACGAGAACGCCGTCGCAGTCGAAGATCATCAGTCTGGATCGCGCCACGCGCCTCTCCCGGCTTCGATAACAATGCTGCACATCGCTATCGGTAAAAAGTCAGATGTTCAATAGTAAGGCGGCTACGTCCCCAAACACCTCAAAGTTGGCGCAGCGCCTCGCTGACCGGCGAGGATCCGAGCGCGCGCTGCATGGCCTGGCGCGACTGGGCGCGGTCCGGCGTGATCCAGTTGGGCTCGGCGCCGAGGAAGCGGTCGAGGAAGGCCACGGCATAGGCGGGCATTTCCGTCGCGTTCTCGCGGTAGGACCACCAGGTGCGCAGGTCGTCGGCGCATTTGTCGATGCTGGGCGCCGTGCCGAACTCCTGCTCGTGCACCGCCAGGATCGCCGACACGCAGTAGTTTGTGTAGAGGAAACCTTCCGGCCAGAAGCGCACGATCTCCGCCGTGCCGGCATTGGCCTCCGTCTCGATCATTTCGGTGAGGCCTGAAATCTCCCGCGCCGGCGCCTGCCGGATCAGCTCGCGCAGCACCAGCCCGGCGGCGAAGACGATGAAGTCCGCGCGGTCCACGTCAGCGAATCGCTTCTGCGCTTCCATGACCTCGATCCAGTCGAGAAAGGCGCGCGTCAGCTTCGCCTCGTCGATCTCGAAGCGCACACCGAAGGTTTCCGAGACGACTTTCGCGCTGCTGCGGAACGTGGCGCGGAACCAGCGCAGCTGCCGCAGCCGGTGGCGAAGGTCCGGCATAAGCGCGAGTTCATGCCTGAAAGGCAGATCCATGTCTCATATCCCGTTTGACGACAGGCTAGCACAGGCGCCGCCGATGCTGAAATCGGCCAGCCGCCTGTGGAGCGTTATGGCCGCTAATATAATACATGTTGACATTCGAGGAAACAAATGTTCTCACTTTCGGGTCATCTCTCCTCCGTTCAATATGTGCCGGAGGAAGAGACTCGGGAGGAGACCGAAATGGCGATCTGGCAGTGGGCGCTGCTTCTGCTTTTTGTCGTCTGGGCGCTGCAATCGCTCGGCGTCTGGCTGCAGATGCGGCACTATTCGGACGTCTTCAAAGGCGTCACCAGCCAATACAAGGACGGCTTCGTCGGCGCCGGCAATTTCCGCGGCCGGCTGGCCAAGGGCACCATCGCGCTGATCGTCGTGACGCCGGACCTCATCGTGCGCCGCATGATGGTCATGAGCGGCCGTTCGGTGCTGACCAAGTTCAAGCGACATGAAGAATTCGAGGGCATCCCCCTCGATCGACTCCGGTCCAACCCTGCGATCATGGGGGAGGGGGAACCCGGTGTGGCCGAGGCCGTGAAACGGGCGATCGAGCAGATCGACCGCGCGCGGTCGGAGCCGGGGAAGAAGCCGGGCCTGGCCGGCTTGAACGTAGCAAGGGCTTAAACGACGCCGGCAGCCGGCTGGGAATGACCGGCAGGGGTCATAAGGAGGAGAAATGTCTGTAATTTCGTTATTGGCGCAGCATGCCGACCTGGCGGTGCATAACCTGCATGTCGCAGGCACCATGGTCTCGGATGCTGCCTGGCACGGCAAGCTCGGCGTCGAGCATGCCACCGATCATCTCGTGGTCCTGGCGCAGGCGACGACCGACAACGCGCCGGTCACCGCCGATCAGCTGAAGGAGCAGCTGAAGAACGTGCAGCAGGAAGAGCAGCTCGGCTGGCTGACCGCGATCGGCAAGTATTTCATCGGCATCTTTCAGAAGGGCGGCGAGGTGTTCGCCGGCTTCGTCACCGGCATCATCCCGACCCTGGTCGTGCTGATGACGGCCTTCTACGCCGTCACCGAGCTGGTCGGCGAGGAGCGCGTCCACGGCCTGGCGCGCGGCGCCGGCCGCATCGCGCTGACCCGCTACACCGTGCTGCCGGTGCTGTCGGTGTTCTTCCTCACCAACCCGATGGCCTACACCTTCGGCTCCTTCCTGGAGGAAAAGCACAAGCCCGCCTTCTATGACGCTGCGGTGTCCTACGTGCATCCGCCGCTCGGCCTCTTCCCGCACATCAACCCCGGCGAATATTTCGTCTGGGGTGGCATGCTGGTCGCGCTGCTCGACCTCGAGAAGCGGGGCGTCATCGCCAATGGCTATCACGTCAAGGTGGCCATCTGGTACGCCATCGTCGGCCTTGTCGTCATCCTGCTCAAAGGCATCCTGACCGAGCGCATCACGGCCATCATGGCGCGCCGCCAGGGCGTCGAGCTCTAAGGGCGGGAGGGCACCATGGATAAGACATACAAGGCAGTAAAGATCTCGAGAGGCTCCACTGGTTGGGGTGGCCCGCTGGTCATCGAACCGACCATTCAACGCAACAAGGTCGTGTCGGTCACCGGCGGCGGCATTCATCCGGTGGCGCAGCTCATCGCCGACATGACCGGCGCCGAGGCGGTCGACGGCTTCAAGGCGCCGCCGATCGAAAGCGAGATGGCGGTCGTCGTCGTCGACTGCGGCGGCACGGCGCGCTGCGGCGTCTACCCGCGCAAGCGTATCCCGACCGTCAACCTGACGCCGGTCGGCCAGGCGGGTCCGCTCGCTCAGTTCATCACGGAAGACATCTACGTTTCGGGCGTGAAGCCGGCCAACGTCGCAATGGCGGACGGATCCGAAGCGGTCACCACTGCGGGGGGAGCAACAACCATGAATTCAAGCAGCAACACTACGACCAGGGCGGCTGAGCCGCTGCCGAGCGAAGGCGGGCTTATCGGCCTGATCAGCTCGATCGGCCGCGTCATGGGCCGCGTGGTCGGTATCTTCTTCAATTCCGGCCGCCGCACCATCGACCAGGTCGTCCGCAATGTGCTGCCCTTCATGGCCTTCGTGACCATGCTGATCGGCCTGATCCTCTATACCGGCATCGGTGACGTGCTGGCGCAGCCGATGGGTCCGCTGGCCAACAACATCGTCGGCCTGCTGGTCATCTCGGCCATCTGCGGCCTGCCGTTCCTGTCGCCCATCCTGGGACCGGGCGCGGTCATCGCGCAGGTCATCGGCGTCGCCATCATCGGCCCGCAGATCGCCAACGGCACCATCTCGCCCGCAATGGCGCTGCCGGCGCTGTTTGCCTACAACACCCAGGTGGGCTGCGATTTCGTTCCCGTCGGTCTGGCGCTCGGTGAGGCCAAGCCGAAGACGATCGAGATTGGCGTGCCGGCGGTGCTTATCAGCCGCCAGATCATGGGCCCGGTCTCCGTGCTGATCGCATGGGTCGTGTCCCTGATCGTGTTCTAAAACATTCATAAAAACGAGGTTCGCCATATGTCGGTTCTTCTCAAGACACGGGTCACAGCAATAGGACCCGAAGTGGCGGACCTCGCCGAGGGCGGCGTGGTCATCCTGTTCGCGGATGGCTCGCCTCCCGAACTGGCCGAGGTCTCCGTGCTGCACAAGACGGAGGAAGGCCCGAGCGATAACGGGCCAGCGAAAGGCGCGTCGATCACGCTCGGACCGGTTTCGGCTGTTATAACGGCGGTCGGCGACACGGCCTGGAGCAAGGTCCGCGAGATGGGCCATGTCGTGATCTCCTTCAACGGAGCGACCGAGGCCGAAAGGCCGGGCGAAGTCTGCGCATCCGAGGTCGATACCGGAGCGCTCGTGGCGGCCCTTACACCGGGCGCTGTCATCACCATCGCCGCCTGATAATATCCGCGCTGTCTGTCGATAAGCGCCCAAACCTAGAGTATTGCCATGGAACGCTCGACCATCGTCAGAGTGCACGAAGGTTTGCACGCCCGTCCCGCCACGCGGTTCGTGAAGCTCGCCAAGGGTTTTGAATCCGAGGTCGAGTTGGTCAAGGACGGCAAGGCGGTCAGCGCCAAGAGCTCGGTCAAGCTGATGCTGCTGGCGGTCAAGGAAAACCAGGAAGTCACCGTGCGCGCCAACGGCGCCGACGCCATCGAGGCGGTCGAAGCGCTGATCGGCTATCTGGAAAACCCGCGCGCCGGTCTCGATGACGAGAGCGAGGCGGGCGGGGGTGGTTCGGAAGCGGCCGCGCCCGCTCCGGAGGTCTCCCTGCCTGTTGCCGCACCGGCGGATGGAACGCCGAAACTCCAGGGCGTAGCCGCCAGCGAGGGCGTGGCCATCGGGCCGGCTTTCGCGCATTTTCCCGCCGAGATCGAAGGACCGGGCCGGCGCCTGCAAGCCGATGAGATCTACGGCGAGGTCGAACGGTTCCGTGCGGCCGTAGCGCAGGTCCAGGCGCGCATGGATCGAACCCTTGCCGAGGATAATCTCTCCGCCGGCGACCGTGGCATCGTCGCGGCCCTGCGCGACATTGCCGCCGACGACAGCCTGAGCGGCGAAGTCGAAAGGCTCATCAGCGAGGGCGATGACGCGGTGTCCGCCGTTATCGGCGCGGCCTCTACAATCGCCGCCGATTTCAGCGCCGTCGACGACCATTACCTCAACGCCCGGGCCGACGACGTCCATGCCGTCGGACGGCAGATCTGCCTGGTGCTGCTCGGCCAGGACGAGGTCAGCCTGGAGACCATACCGCAGGGCGCGATCCTGATTGCCGACGACATCGGCGCCTGGGATCTGGCGCGCGCGCCGCTGAAGCGCATCGGCGGCGTGGTCTGCGGCCATGGCGGCGCCACCTCGCACATCGCCATCATCGCGCGCTCGCACGGCATCCCGGCGGTGCTGGGTCTCGGTGATAAGGTCAACCAGTTGCGCACCGCAAAGGAAGTGGCGCTCGACGGCAATGCCGGGCATGTGATCGTCGATCCGGATGAGACGACGCGCTCCGATTTCACCCGGCGCGTTGAAGCCGCAACGCAGGAGCGCGCGGGCCTCAAGATATTCAAGGGAGTAACTCCTACACGCGCCGACGGCACGGTGATCGAGGTCGCCGCCAATATCGGCTCGCTGGAGGAGATCGAGGCCGCGCAGGAAGCCGGCGCCATGGGCGTCGGCCTGTTCCGCACTGAGCTGCTCTTCATGCGCCACATGCACCTGCCGTCGGAAGACATGCAGGCCGAGACCTACAGCGCCCTGGCCAAGGCATTTGCGCCGCATCCGGTGATCGTGCGCACGCTCGACATCGGCGGCGACAAGCCGATCGCCGGCATCGAATTTCCGGACGAGGAAAACCCCTTCCTCGGCTGGCGCGGCATCCGCATGTGTCTCGACCGTCCCGACATCTTCAAGAAGCAGCTGCGGGCGCTGCTCAGGGCCGCTGTCCATGGCAATATCAAGGTGATGCTGCCGATGGTCTCGGAAATCGCCGAGGTGACGCACACGCGCGCACTGGTCGATGAATGCGCCGCCGAGTTGAAGGCCGAGGGCGTGGAGCATGCTAGCTTCGACCTCGGCGTGATGATCGAGACGCCGGCCGCCGTGCTGATCGCGCCGGCGCTGGCGAAGGAAGTGGCGTTCTTCTCGATCGGCACCAATGATCTCACCCAGTACATCATGGCCGCCGACCGCCTCAACCCGACGGTCGCCAAGCTCAATGACGTCACCAATCCGGCGGTGATGTCGGCGATCGAGCTGACGGCCAAGGCAGGTGTCGCCGCCGGCATCATGGTCGGCATGTGCGGCGAGGCCGCCGGCCGACCGGATCTGATCCCGGCCTTCATCGGGATGGGCCTGACCGAGCTCAGCATGAGCCCGGCCTCGATCCAGCGCGCCAAGAAGACCATCGCGGCCATGGCGGCCGAACGATAGCGGATCCTTGCGGCGGTTACGTCAGATGCGCGAGCAGTGTGGCGAGAACCGGTGTCAACTCCTGGACGGCATTGGCCTGGGCGCAGGCCTGCCGGATGCGATCCTCCCGCACTTCGGCCGCCAGCACGGCGATCTCGAGAATATCGGGCTCCGGCGCGCCGCCGTCCGCCTTGGTCGCCAGTCCGCAAGCAAGCACCACCGGCGCAAGGCATTTGATGTCGAGAGACCGGTCGCCGGCGATTGCCGGGCCTGTCCCGATCTCGCCAGGCTGAACCGGACGGTGGTTGAGGCATTCGACGAGGAGAGCCGCGCAGGCCGCCGCGACCTGGTCCGTGGAGGCCGCGTCCGCCGTCGCCCCAGCCAGAAGATCGGCATGGCGCTTGCGCATCGCGGCGTGCACGGCGGAAAAGCTTGCCTCGTGTACGCGGGGATTGTCGACGCCGTAACCGGCCAAAACCGCGCGGGTCAGATAATACATGTCGCGCCTGAATTGACGTTCGCCGCCGATCTGCCGGTCTTCATCGCCATCCGGGAAATAGGAGCGCAGGCTTTTCACGGTCGTTCCGTCGACCTTGAGCGGCCGGGAATGCGGAACGAAGGATTCGGCGATCGTCAGCGCGTCGTCGACAGCGCTCGCGGCGTGGCCGAGCAGGCTGCGGCCCGGAAAGGGAGGCAAATTGCCGGCTATATCGTGAGAGGTCTCGCCGGTGCTGTCGTGGCGGCTTTGGCGAATGGCGTCGCGCAGTTCCCGAAGCCGGTCCTTCAGGTTGGCGCGCACATCTTCGGAAATTTGTCGCAGCATCGCCAATTGCCTCGAAATGCTGAAGCCGGTCAGGGCTCTGGGGCGCCAGTCGCCCTCTCTAGATTGTTCGTCTCGCTTGGTAGATCAATAGACGATATTTAACCAGCACGCAGAATCGGCGACGGCATCGCGGAGGGGAACTTGGGCAGGCGACGGCAGGGCGAAGCTGAAAACGGCAAGGCGACAGCGGAGGCGGCCGAGCAGGTCGTCAATGAAAGCCGGACCGACCGGCTCAGGATCCGCGCCGCCTGGATGTATTTCGTCGAGCAGATGACACAGAACGAGATCGCCGACGTGCTCGGCGTCGGCCGGGTCACCATCGTGCGCATGCTGGCGGAGGCGCGGGCGCGCAACGAGGTGAAGATCACCATCGAGAGCGAACTCCTGGAGATCGTGCGCCTGGAACGCGCGCTGGAAAAGACGTTCGGTTTGCAGCAGGCGCTGGTGGCGCCGCTCTCCGACCCCAACGCCGATCCGATCCCGGCGATTGCCGCCAAGACCGGCATGTTCCTGTCGGACGCGATGAAATCCGGCATGCGGGTCGGTGTCGGCTGGGGCGTCACGCTGTTCCACACCTTGCCGTTCATCAGCGCCAAGTCGCTGACCGACTTCAGTGTGATCTCACTGCTTGGCGGCATCGGCGTCGCGCGCCGGGTCAACCCCGCCGAGTTCGCTTGGCGCTTCGCCCAGATTTTTCAGGGTGACGGCTATCTGATGCCGACGCCGGCCGTCGTCGACAGCGTCGAGACCAAGATCGCGCTGGTCGAGCGCTGCGGCCTGCAGGAGATTTTTGCAATGGCCGACGCGCTCGATGCGGTCCTGCTGAGCGTCGGCGGCATCGCTTCGGCCACAACCTTCTCGCGCGGCGGCTTTCTCAAGGAAGCGGACCGGGAAGCCCTGCTGGCGCGTGGCGCCGTCGGCGATCTTCTGTTTCATTTCTACGACCGCAGGGGCGACCTGGTCGACCATCCCGTCAACAGCCATGTGATGTCGGTGGATGTCGACCGACTGCGCAAGGCCCCGATCCGAATCCTCACCTCCGGCGGCGCGGAGAAGACCGAGGCGCTGCTCGGCGCCATGAACCTGATCGCGCCGACCGTGCTCATCACCGACGAGGAAAGCGCGCGCCGCATGCTGGCGGCGCATGGGGCGTGAATCAAGCGATGAATGGGCTCGCGCGTTTTGGAATTGAGCCTCGGAGGAACCTGCGGGCCGGCTCCTCCAGCAGGATGAAGACGGCGACCGAAATAATGACAAGCAAGGGCTGATACAAAAGTCGTCCGATCCAGTCCCATTCCCCCGTGAATATCACGGGCATCCACTTTCGAACCGGAATTTGCAGGATGTAGAGGGCATAGCTTGCATTGCCCAGCAGCACGAGAGGTTTGTGCGACAGCGCGCGTCGGACCATGCCCTGATTCACGGCGCATGTCACAATCAGGGCAACGAAGCCGATTCCCGCGAAAGACGCTATGGTCGCCGTGCTGGTTGCGACAAGCGCGACAACCGTGAACGCACCGGCCAGGATGGCGGCCGAGTCGCCGCGAAAGCGATCGAGCGCGCCAGCCCGAAAAAGCAGGGCGCAGATGATGCCGGTGATGAATTCGGGCAGCCTCAAAAGCGGGAGAGGCATTGGCGCCATCCAGCCGAAAGCCAGGTAACCTGTCGGCCCGAGACCCGGAAGGCACATAACGGCAAAAATCGACACCGCTGCCGCCAGGCCGACCCACAGAGCCGCGGTCGTAAGTCTTGACAGGAGGGGAAGCAGAAGCGGGAAAATGAGGTAGAAGAAGAACTCGACCGAAAGCGTCCAGCCGGCGGGGTTCCAGAAGAATGCAAGCAATGACGCTGGTGCTCCCCAGGCCTGAATGAGGCCAAGCGTCGCCAGCGACGCAAGCGGGTAATCGAAAAGCCCTCTTGCCAGCGGCAGAGCTACCGCGAGAGCAAGGAGATAGACCGGATAAATTCTGGCGAATCTCGCTACGGCGAACCGTCGAAGGTCGTCCCAATGAGACATTTTGTCGACGTAGGAATGAGTCAGGATGAAGCCGGACAGCAGGAAGAAAAACGAGACTCCGAGATAGCCATTTTTCACAAAATTGGCGATCAGGTGTGGCGCTCCATCGACGTCGACCGAATGGTACGCAAGCACATAGACAGCTGAGAAAAACCGCAAGCTGGTCAGCTGCGTCAGGTTCGATCCGGCCGGATAATGCTTCGATTCCATACGGAACGCCGTGGCTGCAAGGATAAGGCGGTGCTCGGAACTCTCGATGCTGCCAGGAAACTCCTGTACTCCGGGCCACATTAACAAACCCGTTATGCTCGACGATGGGGGCCGTTCTTCTGCGGGAATCGGTCGACCCGGCCGCTCGCGGTCGATGAAGGTCTGGGGCCAAGTTTTAGGTTGAAAATGGTCGGAGTGGCCGGATTCGAACCGACGACCCCTTGACCCCCAGTCAAGTGCGCTACCGGGCTGCGCTACACTCCGGACCGCGCAAAGCCCTATAGTCTCAAAGGTTGGAGTGCAAGGGTCCGTTGGGCAAAATCATTGAAATTGTGGACTGACGGGCGAGACCCTGCTCTGTTGGGTGCCGGTGGAAATCGGTAAGTTCTCGCGATCTCTTGGAGATAACCCAGTGTCGTTGGCGAATGGTGCCGTACCGGGAATTCCATATCGCGCGGACAGCGCGCACAGCGCGATTGCCCGGATTCGCCCACACTGGGCACGGATGGGGATTACCAGGGTCGCCAATGTGACCGGGCTTGATCGCATAGGCATACCGGTGGTGATGGTGTGCCGTCCTAACGCCCGGTCGCTGGCTGTTTCGCAAGGCAAGGGCATCGATCTGGAATCGGCCGCGGCTTCGGGCCTTATGGAAGCGGCGGAGCTTTATCACGCGGAGCACATCGAGCGCCCGCTGAAGCTCGGCAGCATGGCTGAGCTCTCGCAATCGCACCGGTTCGCCGAGATTGGAAGGCTGGCTCGCATCAGCGGCAGGGCATTCACGAAGGACATTGTGACGCTATGGATCGAGGGCCGGGAGATGATCTCCGGCGAGACACGCTGGCTGCCTTACGAGTCGGTACGGGCCAACTTTACTGTTCCACCGCCGCCTGGAAGCGGCTTCTTTGACTGCAGCAGTAACGGGCTCGCCTCTGGAAATACCGCCGATGAAGCGGTCCATCATGGGATTTGCGAAACCATCGAACGCGACGCGACTTCCTTGTGGAACCGGATGCCATCCGCCGGCCGCCGGCGCACCGGCGTCGACCTCGGCAGCGCGCCGGACGGCCCGTGTCGCGACGTGTTGAAGAAACTGGAAGGTGCGGACTTCGACGTCGCGGCGTGGGAAACGACTTCTGACGTTGGTGTTCCGGCCTTTTTCTGCCTGATCGCGGATCGCCGGGACCGGAACAGCCATTACGGCATAGGCGCGGCGGCGCACCCGGTGCCGGAGACTGCCTTGCTAAAGGCGCTCATCGAGGCCGCTCAGGTGCGAACGACCTACGTATCGGCGGCACGGGACGATCTGACCGCCGAGGAATATAGCGAAGACTATCGCGACAAACGCCGCCGGCAGGCAGAGAGACTGCTGGCCGAACGTTCCAGCATCAGGCGACTTGCCTCCACCGAGGGCAGGGCTGCACAAGATGTTGCAGCGAATGTGACCTGGCTGGCTGAAAGGTTGCAGGCGGCAGGCGTAAGCGAGATCATCACCGTCGATCTGTCCAAGGAGGAGATCGGCCTGCCTGTGATCCGTGTTGTGATACCTGGCCTCGAAGGTCCTGACGACCATGACGCCTATATGCCGGGCGAGCGAGCTCGGCGAATGTCGGATGGCGGACAGTGAAACCGGTCGTCTTTTGCGGCCCAAGCCTGCGGGCGGATGACATCGCATCCTACGACGGATTCGAATTTCGCCCTCCCGTGCGCCAGGGGGATCTTTATGCCGCCACGCGCGATGGTCCCAGGGCAATCGGCGTCATCGACGGTTATTTCGACGGTCAGCCGGCTGTCCTGCACAAGGAGATACTTTGGGCCTTGACGCAAGGGATCGCCGTGTTCGGTGCGTCCAGCATGGGGGCGCTCCGCGCCGCGGAGTTGCACTCGTTCGGCATGCGCGGCGTCGGGCGTATTTTCGAAGCCTTTCGCGACGGCGAGCTCACCGACGACGACGAGGTCGCGCTCATTCATGGTCCGCCGGAGACCGGCTACATCCATCTGAGCGAGCCGATGGTCAACATTCGCGCGACGCTCGAGCGGGCGGTTGCGGAAGGTTTCATCGACAGACCGACAGGGTTGCGCCTTGCGGCCTCGTCCAAGGCGCGCTTCTACCCGGAAAGAACCTGGCCCGACGTGCTGGCGGACATCGGCGATCCCCGTACGGAGCAGGAGCTGGCGGCCTGGCTGCGAACGGGCAAGGTCGACAGGAAGCGCGAAGACGGGCTCGAGCTGCTGAAGGAGATCGACGCGTTTATCCGCAATGGTGCTGCGCAGGGGACTCCCGCCTTCCATTTCGAATGGACTGAGAATTGGCACAATGCATCCTGGCGAAACGAAGCCGCCCAGCCAGGCGGCAAGGCCACGGCTGAACAGGATGCCATTCTCGATGAGCTTCGGCTGAGCGGCGACTATGCGCGATTGCGTCGCGAGGCGCTGCTTCGCCTGCTAGCCCGGGGTGAGCGGGCAGCACCGGATCGCCAGGCGGTCAAGCGTGCCATGGGCGATTTTCGCTCGCGACGCGGGCTTATGCGGCAGGCGGACGTCAGCGCCTGGGCGCGCGACAACGGAACGGATCTTGCCGGCCTTGATCGCATGATCGAGGATGATGCGGCCATCGAGACGCTCGCGCGAGACCGCGATGCCGAACTGCATCGCGCCATCCTGGACAGATTGCGCGAACAGGGTCTCTACCCTGGTTATCGAGACAAGGCTCTGGCCAGACAGCGGTCGCCTTCGCTGTCGGTGCCGCGCGCCCTGCTCGCAGCCTGGTTTTTCGAGAAGCGACTCGCCCGCGAAGTTCCTCGCGACATCGACGACTATGCCATCTCCATCGGATTGCCCGGCATCGACAGCTTCTACGACCTGCTGGCTCGTGAGTATGCATTCACGGTCGGCCGCAGCTCTACCGATCACTCTGGCCTGACCAACGAAAACGGGCTAACTTGAAACCGCATTCGCCGACGATACCGCAGCCAGTTTGACGTGCATGTCTTTGTCCATTGCGAGGGGCAAGTGTGACATCTGGAGTGGAAGGCTCTGCATTCAAGAACGGGACGCGCTTCCGGCTGTTTGCTCAGGCGCCGTTCCTCAAGGCGTTTCATCGACCCGAAATCGTGCTCGTGTCGCCGCCGGCGGGGTCGGTCGGTCCCGGCCCGGGCGACGATCGCATGTATGTCGTCGACCCCATTGGCAAGGCGTTTGCCTACGGCCTTGCCGAAAATGTTCGCGGCGACCCGCTTTATTTAATGCCGCCCTGGCGCGGCGACGTCTTTCCTCCGGCGTTTCCTGATCCCGACGGCCATTTCGATCACATCGACCCGGACGATCCGACATTCGAGGCGGCGCATCTGTTTGGCTCGGTGCGTTTCACGCTGGACGTGTGGGAGAAATATTTCGGCCATCCGATCACCTGGCATTTCCAGCGCGACCTCGACCGCCTGGAATTGGTGATACAGCGCAATCTGCATGAAAACGCCTTCATGGGATACGGCTTTCTCGAGGTCGGCATCCACGAGACGCCGGATGGCCGGATCGAGCCGTTCACCCTGAACTTCGACGTCGTAGCCCATGAGGTTGGCCACTGTGTCATCTATTCCGTCATCGGCGTGCCCGATCCCGGGACGGCCAGCGCGGAATATTACGGCTTCCACGAATCCTCGGCCGACATCGCGGCCCTCGTCGCCGCCCTGCATTTCGATTCCGTCATAGATGAGTTGCTGGAGACCAGTCACGGCAATCTCTACACGTATAATCTCGTCAACCGCGTCGCCGAGCTATCCTCCAACAGCCAGATCAGGCTCGCGGCCAACCCGCTGTCGATGCTGGATTTCGTCCAGGGCTGGAGCGACGAGCATGCCCTTGCGCAGCCGCTCACTGGCGCAATGTTCGACATTTTTGTCGACCTCTTCCATGAGGAACTCGTCGCCCGGGGTCTGATCACCCAAAGCCAGGAAGACCTGTCCGACAGGCTGGAGGACAGTACCGACTATTTCCGCGTAATCCAGCCGATGTTCGACGAAGCCTATGCGGCGGCGCCTTTGGCGTTTCGCGAAGCACTGGTCGCCTCGCGCGACGAGCTCGGCATGCTTCTTGCCGAAACCTGGCGGCGCCTTGCGCCGGACGGTCTCAGCTACGCGGAAGTCGGATACACGTTGCGCGCCGTTGACAGGCTGATGACGGGCGGACGCTGGCGCACCATCATCGACGTCAACTTCAACCGCCGCGCGATCGGTTTTGTGAGCGCCGGCCCCAAAATCAAGCCGTCCGGACCCAAAAGCCACTTCGGCTTGCCGAGGGTATTCGTGCCGGCGCGTCACGGCGCTTGTTGTGCACGGCATCTGCATGTTGCGAGACGGACGGGAACGCGAGACAGACTGGCCAGGGCCGGCGTTCTTTGAGTCAGATGAGGAGGAATGTCCAATGCCTTACGTCGTGACGGAAATCATGGACGACATTGAATTGTTACAGGCCCATGTGGACAGCATTTCCAAAAAGCGAGGCAGGGTCATAGGCGTATTATGGCGTGAAAGTGATCGCACTTATGTCGTGACGCATGAGGTAGAAGCGGCTGAGAAGCAAAACAGAAGACAAAGAGCTGCATAATGCCAAGAAATCATACTGTCTAAGTTAGATACATGATCCAGGAACCGGAGGGTTGCGGCAATGGTAGAGAGCCTTCTTAGCGTGTCGGGTATAAATCTATTCGGCCATTTTGTGATCGATTTGCAGGTTGTGAACGCACTTCTCAATCCTATCGTGGCGCAGGTGGCGACTGCCAAGCACATACCGGCATTGACCGGCAACAAGGTCGTGAACGGTGTGCGTGTGGCAGAAAAGAGCAAGATTGTTGTTTGGAAACAGAAGGTTCCGGATCAGATCGGTGTGTACACGGTTGGCGGCGCGGACGGTCGGTGGACCAAGGATGACACGCCTGTCGGTGCGATAATCCAGGTGACCGGCGGGGATAGTTTCGTCGGCTATTTCATGAAACTTGAGGGCGGGTTCGAATTCATCGGGCGCCGCCCGGGCGCGGCCAACCGAGGCGGCAAGAACAGGCTCCTTGAAGACCAGCTGCAGAACGGCAGGTTTGCAAGGATTTATGGCTTCAGTTTTGAGGGAAGCTACTACGACCTTCCGAGGCCCATAATATTCCTTGTGCACGGTGATGGGGAGCTTGTCGCGGAAGATCTCGGCACGTTCAGCGCCGCCCGCTCACCCAGCCCGACCGGACTGACGGGCCTCGCTGCGGCCGACTTCGATTTCGCCGATGGCCTGCGTGTCTGGTCCTACGACAAGGCCGACTACACGGTCCGCATGGATGTCGAGACAGGCATGTTCGAGGATGTGCTGCTCGCTGCGATACTCGGCGGCGGCGGACCGGGGGGCATGGACAGTGCCGGCATGAGCGCGCGCGGGATGAGCGCAAGAGGCATGAGCGCGCGTGGCATGAGCGCAAGGGGAATGAGCGCCCGCGGCATGAGCGCCCGCGGAGGCGGCAACAGCGATTGACCCCGTATGGAATGAGTCCCTGACGGCCCCATTCGCTTCGCCATGCAGAAGATCGGCCTTGGCTGGGCAATCAACGGTGTGGTGTGTTGTCACCCGCTGATCGCGCGGGCGTTGCATTAGCATAAGCTAATTCCTTTAAATCTCAGCAATATTCCCTTGAGCACGTCTTTTTTTCCCGCCTGCTGTTGGCGATTCTGCGTGCTATGCTGCACTGCCCGGTGATTGCTGGGAACGCCGGCGGGAAGAGCAATGGTAACAGGCCGATACGAGCTGCTTAATCGAAAGCTGTCGGCGATCGTCTATGCGGACGTGCACGGCTACAGCCGCCTTATGGATCAGGACGAGGCAGGCACAGTTGTCCGCCTGACCCGGTCGCTCAGCTTCATACGCGGCTTGGTTGGAGACTATGGCGGTTCAGTCGTCGACACTGCCGGCGACGCTGTGGTGGCCCTGTTCCCCAGCCCGACCCTGGCGTTGCATTTCGCGGTCGAGATGCAGCGGGAACTGTCCAACGAGACGGTGTGGTCAGGCGCCCAGGATCCCATTACCTATCGGATCGGCATCACCGTTGGAGACACGATCGCAAGCGACGGTGAGATCTATGGCCTGGGCATCAATATGGCCGCTCGAATCCAGTCGCTGGCGGAGCCGCGCGGCATATGCATCGCCGAATCCGTTCGCCAATTCGTTCGCGGCGAGCCGGAGTGCTCGTTCCGCTCGCTGGGCAAGCAAAAGCTGAAGAATATCGCCGACGAAGTGGAGGTCTTCGCGGTCGATTTCGAGCTGGCACATGCCGAGCCAAGGGCGCAGGCGCTACACTTTGCCCCTGCGCCTGAGCGTATCGCGCCGGAGAGTTCGCTGGCGGTCCTGCCGCTTGAGAACGTTTCAGGTGACCCCGCGGACCTCCATTTGTGCCAGGGTGTCGTGGCGGATCTCATTTCCAACCTGTGCCGGTTCCGCAACCTGATGGTGATTGCCCGGCATTCGACACTGGCCGTCGTCGCCCAGACACGATCGCTGCGCGAGATCGCCAATCAACTGGGTGTTCGCTATCTCCTGACGGGAAGCCTGCGCCGTGCGGGCACTCGCCTGCGGGTCGCCATGGACCTGGTCGAGGCGCAGACCGAGCATACGATCTGGTCGGAACGCTACGACGGCAGCATTGAGGACATCTTCGCCTTCCAGGACGATGTTACCGCGATGACAGCGTCACGGCTTGCAGTGCAGATCGACATGGCTGAGAGGCGGCGGCTGATATCGCAAAATCATCCCAACATTCATGCCTATGGCATGATCTTGCGCGGACAGGATCTCAGCTTCCGCTTCCGCCCGGAGAGCAATTGGCATGCCCGGCGGCTCTATGAGCAGGCGAGGAATCTCGACCCCCGTTATGCCCGCAGCTATGCGGCCCTGTCCAGAACGTTCAATGTCGAATGGCGCTATGCGTGGACCAGCGACCCGGAAGCAGCGTTGAACGAGGCGCTGAAGCTCGCAAGTCTGGCCGTGCTGCACGATGACCTCGACGCGCGGGGTTACTCGGAGATGGGCTTGGCTCACCTCTACAAGAAGCAGCACGATCCAGCGATCGCCGCCTACGAACGCGCTCTGCAGCTCAATCCCAACGACGCCGACCTGCTGGCCGAGATGGGCGACTGCCTTGTCTATGTTCGGCAGGCGGAACGGTCGGTGAAGCTGCTGGAGCGGGCGATGCGGCTGAACCCCTACTATCCCGATGCCTATCTTTGGTATCTGGGCGACGCCTATTTTCAGCTGGGCGAATATGAAAAAACGATAGAGACGCTGCAGAAGATGCGGGATGGCTCCGAGGGCCATCGGCTAATGGCGGCGAGCCATGCCTATCTCGGAAACACTGAAGAAGCGCAGAAGCACGCCCGTGCGCTGCTGGAGGTGCACCCGAATTTTACCACTGAGCAGTGGCGCAAAGTTCCTCCGCACAAACATCCCGAGGATACTGAATTGCTTGTCGATGGCCTGCGCAAAGCGGGGCTAAGATAGCGCGGGTGCGGGCGTCTGCCGCGAGATAGACGACGCGGCCGCTGCCGGAACGGGACTACGCGCCAGCCGCAATTCCCGCTGATGCCGGTACTCCAGCGCGATGGCGCCCCAGACCAGTCCGAGCAGCAGATAGAGATGGCGCCAGTGGTCGATGTCGATGAAGGTGCCTAGTCCGATATTGCCGAGATAGGCGACATAGGCGCAGAGCAGGTAAGGCTGCCATGGCCGGTCGCGCAGGAGGATGCGGAAGCCGGCGCCGATCGTCCACAGCGTCAGCGTCAGGAACGACACGAAGCCCAACCAGCCATAATCCATCAGCGCCTTCAGCCAGATGTCGTGCGTGTCCTCGCCATAGATCGTGCCGAAGACCAGCGGGCCGATGCCGAACGGATGCTCCATCGCCAGCTGGAAGCCGATCGTGTAGCGGGCGAAGCGGCCGAGCCGCGCCGAGTCGTAGCTCTGCTCGAGCTGCGCGCGCTGGGTGAACATGTCCGACACGCCGGGCAGTTGCAGGATGATCAGGAAGGCGACGACCAGCAGCGCCAACGCCGCTATCGTCATCACCACCACGCGCAGCCGGAACTTGCCGCTGGCGCTCTGCAGGAAGAGGCACGCGGTAAGCAGCACCGCCGACACCGCGAACATGCCCCAGGCGCCGCGCGAGAAGGAGAAGAAGATGCCGGCGGTGATGATGAGCAGTGGCACGGCAAACAGCGGCATGCGCGGCACCGGACCGGTGAGCAGCAGGTAGAGCAGGTAGGTGCCGGGCAGCACAAGGTACGGCCCGAACACGTTCGGATCCTGGAAGGCGCCGGCCGCGCGGTCGTATTTGGTGAACATCTCCGCGCCGGGAAATGCATGGAAATAGCCGGCGATGCCGAGCAGCGACGTTGCCACCGCCGACACGACATAGGCGATGAAGATCAGCCGGTAGAGGCTGGGCTGGACCGAGGTCACCGAGGCGAAGAACACCGCGCTGAAGGCGAGGAACAGCGAGACGGCGAGATAGAGCGGCGTGTTGGCGAGATCCGCCATCTGCGTCATGGCGATCATGCCGCCGATGTTCATCGCCACCAGGAGCACCAGCAGCGGCACGATCGCGCGCGAGATCCTGAGGCCGAACAGCACCCAGACCGCGATCAGCCCGGCCATGTAGAGCTCGTAGGGCGCGGGCTCGCTGATGACAAAGCCGGAGAGCAGGATGCCGATGCCGATCCCCGCCGACGCGATCAGCGAAATCAGCTTCGCATTGACCGCCGACGCCGGCAATGCCCGCGGCTGCAACTCATGAGTGACGGCGCTCAATAGGCGTTTTCCGTGTTGAGCAGGCGGATTGGCGTCAGGAACAGAATGCGCAGGTCGAACAGCATCGACCAGTTCTCGATGTAATAGAGGTCATATTCGGTGCGCATGCGGATCTTTTCGTTGGTGTCCATCTCGCCGCGCCAGCCGTTGATCTGCGCCCAGCCGGTGACGCCGGGCTTCACCTTGTGGCGGGCGAAATAGCCGTCGACCACCTCGTTGTAGAGCAGGTTGTGCGACTGCGCGGCGATCGCATGCGGGCGCGGCCCGACCAGCGACAGCGAACCGAAGAGCGAGTTGAAGAACTGCGGCAATTCATCGATCGAGGTCTTGCGGATGAAGCGGCCGACGCGGGTGACGCGCGGATCGTTCTTGGTCACCGTCTGCTTGGCGGTCGGATCGGACCGGTCGGTGAACATCGAGCGGAACTTGTAGACCTCGATGATCTCGTTGTTGAAGCCGTGCCGCTTCTGCTTGAACAGCACCGGACCCTTGCTGTCGAGCTTGATGGCGATCGCGGTGGCGAGCATTACCGGCGAGAAGACGATGATGCCGACAAGCGAGAAGACGATGTCGAAGGCGCGCTTGGCGACCGAATCCCAGTCGTTGATCGGCTTGTCGAAGATGTCCAGCATCGGCACGGAGCCGATATAAGAGTAGGCGCGCGGCCGGAACTGCAGCGCGTTGGAATGCGCCGAGAGCCGGATGTCGACCGGCAGCACCCAGAGTTTCTTGAGCAACTGCAGGACGCGCGATTCGGCGGTCAGCGGCAGCGACACGATCAGCATGTCGATGCGCGCGATGCGGGCGAATTCGATGAGCTCCGAAATCGTGCCGAGCTTCGGATAACCGGCGACGATCGGCGGCGAGCGCTTGTCGTTGCGGTCGTCGAAGATGCCGCAGATGCGGATGTCGTTGTAAGGCTGCTTCTCGACCGAGCGGATCAGCTGTTCGGCCGCCTTGCCGCCGCCGACGATGAGCGCGCGGCGCTCCATGCGGCCGTCGCGCGCCCAGCGGCGGATGAGGCTGGACATCACCAGCCTCAGGCCGAAGATCAGCACGAAGCCGACCACGAACCAGGTGCCGAACAAAAGGCGCGAATAGTCTTCCGACGCCTTGATGGCAAAGGCGGTGAGCGCCATCAGCGCGAAGCTGCCGGCCCAGACGAGCAGCACCCGGCCGAAATTGGCCAGTGGGCGCATCAGCGCCGCGATCTGATAGCGGTCGGTGACGTCGAGCAGCACCACGGCCAGGAACGACGTCGCCGCGATCGCCAGCGGGTATTGCCAGGCCAGATAGGTGAAGAAGCCAACATAGTAGAAATAGACGCCGAGCCCCGACAGGAACAGCAGTGCGAACTCGACCATGCGCAGCACGCCGCTGACCATGATCGGCGACATGGTATCGCGCCGGTATTGCGAGGCGACCTGGCGCGCCACATCGTTGATGCCGCCGGGCTGTCCGCCATCGGCGGGAGCCTCGTAGTTGCGCACCGCATCCATGGAAAAGCGGTGCGCGGGGTCGATCTCATTCATGGGAACTGTCCGCGAGCTTCGCGCAATTGCTTAGCAAAAGAGAGCTAAAAAAGGCTTGAGACAACCGGTGGTTTTGAAGCTGTTGTGCGGTTGCGGACCTACTTGTTCAGCGCTCCGAAATAGGCCTTCTCAATCTGGGCGGCCATTACATCCGCTCCGAATCGGGTCTTGAGCTCGCCGGTCTGGGGCATCATCTCCCGGTACGCGTCGCGTTCGCCGAGCGCGGTCTTCATCTTGCCGGCAAGTTCGACCGGATCTGGCCGGATCAGGGCAGGGGAGCCCTCGCCGAAGATTTCCGGAATGCCGCCGACCGCGGTCGCGATCATCGGCATGCCGGCGGCCAACGCTTCGAGCACAATATAGGGCATCGCCTCCGCGCGGGACGGAACTACGACCAGCTCGGCCAGGGCGAAAGCTTGCCTGGCCGGCATCGGCGGCAGGAAGCGAACGCGACTCTTGAGACCGAGCCGCTCGACCTGCGCGTGGTAGCGCGGCAGGTCGTCGCCGTCGCCAATCATCACCGCGCTCAAGGGCCGTTCAAGCTCGCTGCCGGCTAAAGCCAGCGCATCGATGAAGATATCCGGGCCTTTCAGGTCGCGCATCATGCCGATGTACAGGAAATCGGCGGCATCTGCCGCCGTCGCCACCGGTTCGAATTCGGCGGCGCGCAGGCCGTTATAGACGAGCCGGTTGGGTATGGGCGGTTCGCCAACTTTGCGGCGATAGGTTTTCCGCTCATAGTCGGAAACGAACAGCAGGCAGTCGGTGAAGTGCGCCATGAAGCGCTCCAGCCCGAAGAACAGCTTTCCCGTCGCTGTCGTTTCGTCATAGTGGAGCGAGCCGCCATGCGCCGAATAAAGGCGGGCCACGCGATACCTTGAAACCCGCAACAGTGAGCCGAACAGACGGGCATAGGCGCCACCCTTGGCGCCGTGCCCGTGCAGCACGTCCGGCCGCAATTCCTGGATGATTCGATAGGTGCGCCAAGCCGAGGCGAGATCGCCCGGCCCGACATGACGCTGCATCGGCGTGCGATGGATGCCGAGCGCCAAACTGTCCTTCATCGCCTCGAACAGCCGTTCCTCATAGTCGCCGCCGGTCGTCGAGTCGCAGACGATTCCCACCGCGTGGCCGGCGGCGACCTGCGCCTCGGTCAGGTCGCGCACATGCCGGAAGATTCCCCCGACAGGTGAGCGGAAGCAGTGGACGATCCTGAGGTTCACCGCCACGACGGCTTTTTCAGAACAGGCGTTCGCGGACGTAGACGGTGTCGCCGGGCAGGAGCGGATCGGATGTCAGCACCCGTCCGGTCATCACCTTGCCGTTGATATCGCGGGTGATGTCGACGCTCTCCTGATTGGCGCGTGGCGTGAAGCCGCCGGCAATGGCGACCGCCTTCTGCACGGTGAGCCCCGGCACATAGGAATACTGGCCAGCGGCACCCACTTCGCCCATCACGAAGATCGGCCGGTAACGGTCGATCTCGACCGAAACATCGGGATCGCGCAGATAGCCCTGGCGCAATTTGTCGGCGATCTCCTTTTCCAGCTGCTGCGCGGTGTGGCCGCGCGCCGGCACAGCGCCGACCAGCGGGAAGGAGAGGTAGCCGGACTGGCCGACGCTGTAGGTGTTGGTCAAGCCGTCCTGCTCGAACACCGTGACACGGACGCGGTCGCCGGCGCCAAGCCGGTAGGGCTGGTCGAGCACTTCATGGAAGGCGGCGGGTGTCGGGCGATAGCTCGAGCAGCCGGTCAGCAGCGACAGGGCAAGCAAAGCGCGAAAGAGGGAAGCAGTGCTTTTCATGACCGGCCAGGAACCTTCATCGCTCTCGCCGCAAGCCGCGGCACAACCCCAGGAAGTTGCGACCGTTATCATCCTGTTAGGGTTAATGGGCGGTAAAGGAGCGCGATCCGGACCGCTTTGATCGGCAAAAAGCCAATCGTTCTATTGCTTTCATCCAATATTCTTTGAGTGCCCTCTAATAAGCCGCCGCCCTAATCTTAACGGGTGAGTTACCATAGCTGTTTACGGTCCATCCTCGACTCAAAGTTCGGAGCAGGATGCATGTCCGTTCAGTCCGCGGCCGCAGATGTCGATGTCGACCTGAAGCAGCTTTTCGCCAGCCTGGCGAGGAACTGGCTGCGCATTGTTATTGTCACGCTTGTGGCCACCGGGCTCGCCTTCGCTTTGGCCTGGCTCGCGACGCCTTATTATAAGGCGACAGCCAAGCTGGAGATCGGCTCGCGCGAATCGGAATACACCCGCCCGCCGGGCACCAACGACGACGACAAGCCGATTCTCGACGAGCAGGGCGTGGCGACTCAGGTGCAGATCATTTCCTCGCCCGACATCCTCAAGCAGGTGGCGACCAAGCTCAATCTGGATAAGCTGCCGGAGTTCGACGAAACGCTGAAGATGTCGGCGCTCGGGCGCATGCTCGTTCTCGTCGGCTTGAAAAGCGATCCCTTCGATATTCCGCCGGAAGAGCGCGTGCTGAACGCCATGCACGACAAGCTCAATGTCTACGCGGTTGAAAAGACTCGCGCGATCGCCATCGAGTTCGCCTCGAAGGATCCCAAGCTTGCCGCCGATATCGCGAACGGCATCGCCAACGCCTATATTGCCTCGAAGGGCGACGCCAAGCTCGAATCGAACGCCGCCGCCACCGACTTCCTGGCGCCGGAGATCGCCGACCTGCAGAATCGCGTGAAGGACGCCGAGGCCAAGGTCGCAGCCTTCCGCGCCCAGTCAGACCTTCTTATGGGCGGCAACAATGCGGTGTTGCCGACTCAGCAGCTCGCCGAGCTGTCGAGCGAATTGTCACGCGTGCGCGCCAGCCGCGCCGCCGCCGAGGCGAGTGCTGAGAGCGTGCGCCGGGCGCTGCAGAATGGCGGCTCGCTGGACAGCGTGCCGGAGGTCCTGTCCTCCGAGCTGATCCAGCGCCTGCGCGAGCGCCAGGTGGAGCTCCGGGCCAACATTGCCGACCTTTCCACGACCCTGCTGGACAACCATCCGCGCATCCGGGCGCTGAAATCGCAGCTTGCCGACCTCGACGGCCAGATTCGCAATGAGGCGCAAAAGATCATCCGGGGCCTGTCGGCACAGGCTCAGACGGCGAAGGCCCGCGAGGATCAGCTGGTCGTGGATGTCAACACGCTGAAAGCCGCCTCGGCGCGCGCCGGCGAACAGCAGGTGCAGCTGGACGCCTTACAGCGTGACGCGAACGTTCAGCGCCAACAGCTTGAATCCTATATGGCAAGTTACAATGCGGCCGCCTCGCGCAAGGATCGCAAATACTCGCCCGTGGCGGCGAGCCTGATCGCGCAGGCTCAGGTGCCGTCCCAGCCTTATTTCCCGAAGATCGGGCCGATCACCGGCGCCGCCGCCGCCGCTTCGCTGCTCCTGATGGCGATCGGAACGCTGCTTGGCGAGCTGTTCTCCGGCCGCGCCATGCGTCCTGCACCCGGTGCCCGTTTTGAGAACATAGAGCAGGTGGCAATGCCTGTCGCGCGGACGGAACCGGCGATCGATGACGAAGGTCGCGCTTTTGCTCCTTACAAGGAAGCCGCGGCAGGTCATTCCATCGCGGAAGCGGAACTCCCCAGGCCGGCCGAGACCGAGCCGGTAGAGGTTCATGCCGCCGCTGCCGAACCCGCTGAGTCCGTTGTCAGGCCTTCTGAAGCCGGCGAATCGGCGCCCGAGCCGCGCCAATCCCGGCTCGGCGAGATCGATGTCGACAAGGCGGCGGAGAAGCTGATCGCCTCCGGTGCGGCGCGTGCGATCTTCGTGTCGCCGGAAGGCGACGAGGCGGCCGCGTCCGCCGTGCTGGTGGCGCGCGAAGTCTCCGACGCCGGCCTGCGTGTGCTTTTGCTCGATCTCACCGCATCGGGCGCGGCGTCCCGGCCGATGCTGGACTCGAGCCTCTTCCCCGGCATCACCAATCTGCTCGCTTCCGAAGCGCAGTTCAGCGACGTCATCCGTCCCGATCTCTATTCGGATGCGCATGTCATTCCGGTCGGCACCGCCGACCCGGTCCGCGCCATGCGCGCCGCCGACCGGCTGCCCATCATCATGCAGTCGCTGACCACAGCCTACGATCTCGTTGTGGTCGAATGCGGCCCGGCCGATGCGCAGGGCATCAGCCGCCTGGTCGGCGACGGCACCGAAGTCTTCCTGTCGATGCTGGAAGCCGACGATCAGATGACCCAGGCCGCAGTGAAGCTGATCGAGAACGGCTTTCCGGATGTCACGCTGGTCACTCCGGTCGGCCATGAGCCGGGAGATCCATTGCCCGGACGCCGGTCGGCTGCATAGGGCTGGAGGCCGACAAGGCTGTCCGGCGCTGCCGCGACGCTTGCCCAGGATAACCGCGAGGTACCGGAGACCGGACCGCGACGAATGGGTCGCAGCTCAGCTGAGGGGCATGACAATCGTTAGGATCGGAGCATTTCTCTGCGGCTCCTGCACTTTACATCGGCGGCAAGCCACCTAGTTTGGATGTTTCGCGCTGCGCATTTTTGTGCGTGGATGATCGTGAGCGGGACCGTGATCCATAGGCCGGCCCCCAAATTCCCAAAGGATGGCTGTTATGACACAGGCCAAGAACGGCGACACCGTACGCATCAACTACACTGGGCGTCTGGTGGACGGCACCCAATTCGATTCTTCAGGCAGTGAACCGCTGCAGTTCACACTCGGTGAAGGACAGGTAATTCCTGGCCTCGAAACCCATGTCGAGGGCATGGAGGTCGGCACGAAAAGCACTGTCACCGTTCCTGCTGACGCCGCCTATGGCCCTCATCGCCCCGAGGCGGTGGTAACCGTCGACCGCGCCGCCGTGCCGGCAAACATCAACGTCGATGTTGGCACCCGATTGCAGGCCCGCTCCCGCGAAGGACGTCCCATGCAAGTGACGGTCATCGGCGTCGACGACGCCAGCGTCAAGCTCGACGGCAATCATCCGTTGGCCGGAAAGGACCTGGTGTTCGACGTTGAATTGGTCGAGATCGTTCAGGCGGCTTAGTCAGCGATCTTGCCAGGGCTAGCTGTCGTCCTCGGCCGCGGCAGGTGCTGCCTGTCCGGCAGTCTTGCGGCGCAGCATCTTGGTCAGCTTCCAGGCCGTCGGGTTGTTCTTGATGAAGGCCTTCGCCCGCGCGCCTTGCCGCATCGCCGCGGCCAACGCGTGGCCCTTCAGCGTCAGTGGCGCGAGCACCTCGAAATGCTGGACTTCGATATCGCACCAGAGCCGCTTGTAAGGCTCGTCGCCGACCGAGAAGTCGTACACGCCGAAACCAAGCTCACAGGCTTCCTGGATGTTGTCGAAGAACAGGAAGTCGCCAGGGCTGGTGAAGGCGAGATCGTCCTCGGCGATGGCGCCAAACTCGCAGATCAGCCGCTTGCCCGAGCGGCTGGAGCCCGTCACCGCGCGCAGCTTTCCCGCCACGTCAAGGCCGTGCAGCAGGAAGGATGGCTTTTCCTCGGTCAGCGCATCGATAAACAGCGCCCGGAAAAAGTCGCGCACCTGCCTGTCGCCGAAGACATTGGCGATGCCCATCTTGGCGAAACGCGCTTCCTTCATCTCGAGGAAGGCGTCGAGCAGCCTGTCGACCTCCTCGCGGGTGCGGGCTTCGATCCTTCGGAATGCGCCGACGGCCTCGAACTTGCGCGTCTGCGAGCGGTGCTTCTTGCGCTTGCGCTTGCCGCTCGCGCGCGACAGCAGCGCGTCGAACCCGCCGTCGAGATCGACCGCGAGCGCGATGTTCGGACTTGGGAAGCCGGGCAGCACGGCCAGTGGATTGGCGACGCCATCGAGATCCGGCAACAGCCTTTCCAGTGAGATCAGGTCGATGTCCGGGCGCACCCTGGCGATCGCCTTGAACATCGAGCGGATCGCCGGAGCGTCGATGGCGGGCAGAAAGCGCGGATCGGCTGCCGCGAAATTGCCGTTGGCGTGCCGACCGCCGGCGAAACGGGCAAGCTTGAAGGGACCGTGCCTAATGACATCCAGCGCCAGCGAAAGCGCCGGGCGGCCGTCGCAGACAAGCGTCGCGACAACCATGTCGGCGCCCGTCGCGGTTGCCCAGTTGTTCGCCCAGGACGCGCTTTGCGCCGGCGCGAACAACGCCGAGGCGCAGAATTGAATATAATCGGCAAGGCCGGCGCCATCGCGTGCGGTAGTGGTCCACCGGCCCTGATCGGCCTTCATCGGTCGCGTGGAAACCTCATTGGCAGCGACCCGGTTGCCGTCAAATGACGCGGCGGCGTCAACCATCCCTCAATCCTTAAGACGTATTGGTTGCAACCTGGGGTTCGCATAGGCGCAAGTCGTGCATGGATGAGCCTAGGCGCAAAAGGTGAAGGAATGATCGACGGGGGCGAGGCAATCCGGAAACTGGCGTTGAACCTTGCCCGCTACTCCGGCTTGGCGCCCCTGGCGCGACCCTTTGTCGGCGGCATCGGCGCCATCCTGATGCTGCACCGCGTCACCGCGACACCGGAGAGGCCGAACAGCGTCAATCGGCATCTGAACATTGCTCCCGCTTTTCTTGACAGGCTTATCGCTGACATGAAGGGAAAGGGTTATGCCTTTGTTTCCCTTGATGAAGCGATCGAGCGGATCAAGGCTGGTGGCAAGGGTGGCCAGTTCGCCACGATCACCGCCGATGACGCCTATCGCGACAACATGACGGAGGCGCTGCCGGTGCTCGAGAAGCACGGCGCGCCGATCACCATCTACGTCGCTCCCGGCTTGATCGACGGCGCCGTCGATCTCTGGTGGGATGTGATCGAGGACATCGTCGACACCAGTTCGCGCCTGACGCTGACGATGGCGGGCAAGCCGACGGTGATCGATTGCTCGACATCAGGCAGGAAGATCCAGGCCGTCGAGCGGCTGAACGCATGGCTGACCGTGGAAGTACCCGAGGAAGAGCAGGGTGCGGCGCTGCGGGAACTGGCCCGTTCGAGCGGCCACGAATTGGGCACAGGCCGCCCAGGCACCCTGATGAGCTGGGATGAGCTTCGCAGCATGGCCGTGCACCCGTTGGTGACCATTGGCGCGCACACGGTCAATCATCGCAATTTGAAGCGGCTGTCCGAAGCCGATGCGCGCCATGAGATCGGCGACGTCCGCCGTATCCTCAAGGAAAAGCTCGGCGAGGAGCCGCGTCATCTGGCTTACCCCTATGGCTATGCCAGCGCCGTCGGCTGCCGCGAAGTGGGCTTTGCACGCGACGCGGGCTATGCCTCGGCGGTGACCACGCGGCACGGTGTGCTAAGGGCCGAGCATGCCGGTTTCCTGCATGCTTTGCCGCGCATCTCCGTCAACGGTCGCTATCAGAGCGTCGCCCATATCCGCACGATGCTGTCCGGCATCACCACGCCGCTTGCCAATGCCGGCAAGATGGTGGTGACCATCTAGACGAGCCGAGCTGCCGGCGTCGGCGCGGCTCACCCCTTCGGCCGCGGCTCGATGATCAGCCATTTGATGATGGCCATGGCCGGCAGGACCCAGAGAAAGCCGCTGAGCAGGAAGAACAGGAGATGCGCGGTAGGCCCATACTCGGCGAGCCTGGTGACCGCGACGGCCGACGCGATCAGCGCGTAGATGATGACCAGCGCCACCAACAATATGGTTCCGATCAGCTTTTTCAGGCGAATGGGCATGTCGCGGTCCCGTTGACCCGTCTCGCTTAGGCTGAATGACATGCGCGCGCAACCGCCGCGGCCCGGCGCGACGGCGTGCCGCGCTGTCCAGTCTTGTCAGCCGGGCGGCCATGGTCCACCAATCCGCCGTTTTCAATCGTTGGAATACGCTCATGGCTGCCATCACCGCCACGGCCCCCTATGCCGCACGCGACCGAGATCTGCATAACCGCGCCCTGGTGCGCGGCTGGCTCTACGTCGTGGTGCTTGTGCTGTTCGCGCTGGTGCTGGTGGGCGGTTCCACGCGTCTCACCGGCTCGGGGCTGTCAATCACTCAGTGGCAGCCGATACATGGCGTCATCCCGCCGCTCAACGACGCCGAATGGCAGGAAGAGTTCCAGCGCTACCAGCAGATCCCGCAATATACCGAGATCAACAAGGGCATGAGCCTCGAGGACTTCAAGTCCATCTTCTGGTGGGAGTGGGCGCACCGCATCCTGGCGCGCAGCGTCGGCGTGGTCTTTGCCTTGCCGCTGCTGTTCTTCTGGGCAACGCGCCGCATCGAGCGCGGCCTTGGGCTGAAGCTCCTCGGCATCCTGGCGCTCGGCGGACTGCAAGGCGCCATCGGTTGGTGGATGGTGGCTTCGGGCCTGGTCGACCGGGTCTCGGTCAGTCAATACCGGCTGGCGACACACCTGACGCTTGCCGCGCTGATCTTCACCGCCACCATGGCGGTCGCGCGAGGTCTCGCGCCGCATTCCGAGCCCGCCGCAGATCGTTCGACGCAGCGGCTCGCCGGCTTCATCGTGTTCTTGACGCTGATCCAGATCTATCTCGGCGGATTGGTCGCCGGCCTTCACGCCGGCCTTACCTACAACACATGGCCACTTATGGACGGAAAGGTGATCCCCTCCGATCTGCTTCTCCTGAAGCCCGCCTGGCTGAACTTCTTTGAAAATCCGAAGACGGTGCAGTTCGTCCACCGGCTGGGCGCCTATACGGTCTTTGTCATGGCGCTCTGGCATATGATCGCCACCTGGCGTCGTCAGCCCGGCACCACCCATGCCCGCCGCGCCACGCTTCTGTTCGCGCTGGTGGTCGTCCAGGCCTCGGTCGGCATCGGCACGCTGCTGATGCAGGTGCCGCTGCACATGGCTCTGACGCATCAGGCGATCGCGCTGGTCCTGCTCGGCTTTGCCACCGCGCATTGGCGCGGCAGCAAGGGCGCTTATCCGCTGCCGACGCAGATAAGTGTCAGAAGCTGACGGCCGGCGATCAGCATAGCGAGCGAAACCTTCGAACGGCCCAGCGCTCTGGAAACGCCTGCATTGCCGCTCAGTGCTTGATGCCGAGCATCAGGTCGAGATTCTGCACGGCGGCGCCCGACGCGCCCTTGCCGAGATTGTCGTAGACAGCCATCAGCAGCGCCTGCGCCCGCTCGTCATTGGCGAAGACGTAGACCTTCATCCGGTTGGTGCCGTTGTAGATTTCCGGATCGATCTCCGGGATGCGCTCCATATGGGTGTATGGCGCCACCTCGACCACGCCGCCGTCGATCGACGCATAATGGTCGGCGATCGCCGCGTGAAGCTCGGCGCCGGACGGCACGCGGTCGAGACCGCCAAGCTGCAGCGGCACCACGGTGATCATGCCCTGCGCGAAATTGCCCACCGCCGGCTGCATGATCGGGTCGTGCGACAGCTTCGCATAGGTGCGGAGCTCCGGCACATGCTTGTGCTGCAGCGTCAGCCCGTAGGGCAGGAACTCGGGCGCGTCCTCGCCCTTGCCGACATAGTCCTCGATCATCGGCCGGCCGCCGCCGGAATAACCGGAGATGCCGTTGACGGTGACCGGAAAGTCGGCCGGCAACAGGCCGGCGGAGACCAGCGGACGAAGCGTCGCGATCGGCCCTTGCGGCCAGCAGCCCGGATTGGCGATGCGCTTCGCGCTGGCGATCTTCTTCGCCTGGTCCTTGTCCATTTCGGCGAAGCCGTATTCCCAGCCCTCGGCGACGCGATGCGCGGTCGAGGCGTCGATCACCTTGGTGGTGTCGTTCGTGATCAGCGACACGCTTTCCTTTGCCGCCGCATCCGGCAGGCAAAGGATCGTGACATCGGCCGCGTTGAGGAATTCGGCGCGGGCTGCGGTCTCCTTGCGGCGCTCGGTCGGGATGGAGATGATCTCCAGGTCGCCGCGGTCGGCAAGCAGCGCCCTGATCTGCAGGCCCGTCGTGCCGTGTTCGCCGTCAATGAAGATTTTCGGTTTCATCGCTTGCCAAATTCCCTGCGATTCCAATGTCATATGCCGTGAGCATAATTTATCGCGGCATGATTGCCGTTGTTCAACTCTTCTGCCCGTGCCTTTCGTTCCGCCAACAGGCCGAGATAGTGCATGGCGATGATCGATCCGGCGATCGCCGTTATATCGGCATGATCATAGGCCGGCGCAACCTCGACGATGTCGGCGCCGACGACATCCACCTGGCCGAGCTGGCGCAGCGTCGACAGCATCTTTGCCGAGGAAGGGCCGCCTGCGACAGGCGTGCCGGTGCCTGGCGCGAAGGCCGGATCGAGGCAGTCGATGTCAAAAGTGAGGTAGGTCTTCTTTCCGCCGGTGCGCTCGACGATCGCATAGGCGATGTCGGAGGCACGCATCTCCTCGACCTCGTGGCCGTAGAGGATCTTGATGCCGAACGTATCGGGCGCATGGGTGCGGATGCCGATCTGGATCGAGCGGTCCGGATCGATGATGCCTTCATTCACCGCGCGGGCAACGAAGGAGCCGTGGTCGATGCGCTTGCCGTCATCGGGCCAGGTGTCCTGATGCGCGTCGAACTGCACCAGCGCCAGCGGCCCATGGATCGCGGCATGCGCCTTGAGCACCGGCCAGGTGACGAAATGGTCGCCGCCGAGCGTCAACAGGAACGCGCCTGATTTCAGGATCTTGGCCGCCTCGCGCTCGATGGTGCCCGGCGTCTTCTGGTGGTTGCCGCTGTCCAGCAGGCAATCGCCATAGTCGACCACCGAGAGGTGCTCGAACAGGTCGCGCGAGAACGGGTATTGCGGGTCGTTGTCGAGGATCGCCGAGGCGCGGCGGATTGCCTGCGGCCCGAAGCGGGCGCCAGGCCGGTTGGTAACGGCGGCGTCGAAGGGAATGCCCCACACCACGGCGTCCGCGCCCTTCACGTCCTTCGTGTATTTGCGCCGCATGAACGACAGCGCGCCGGCATAGGTCGGCTCGAGCGACGCGCCCGTCTTGAAGCGGGCGGTGAAGGCGTGGTCGATCTCTTTGTTCGCCATTACGGGTCCTCGGTTTGCATCGGGGCAGCCACCACTACAGAACCGGCACGCAACATGCCAGTCACAGCTTTGCGGAAAGGAAGCGGCGCTCGGCGAGTGCCACGGCAACACAGGATCTGTATCATTATGGCTGAGACGGCTCTGCTCAACCTTGCGCCCGCGCCAGCGGCGACCCGTGTCGGCACGGCCGCCGGCGAGCGCTTCCTGGTGCTGGATTCCTGGCGCGGCATCTGCGCGCTGCTGGTCGCGTTGTTCCACTTCCCGACCACGTCGATGATTTCGCAAAGCGCCTTTGTCGGCGGCTCCTATCTGTTCGTCGATTTCTTCTTCGTACTCTCCGGCTTCGTCATCGCCAGCGCCTATGGCAGCCGGCTGAACGAGCAGGATGATCTTGCCCGCTTCGCGCTGGTGCGTTTCGGCCGCATCTATCCGCTGCATCTCCTGATGCTTGCCGCTTTCGCCGGCTTCGAGGCGCTGCAGCTCGTCTTGCCGGCCCTGCACGGAACTGGTCCGGCACCCTTCACCGCCGGCTTCGACCTGAAGAGCCTCGTCGCCAACCTCTTCCTTCTGCAGGGTATGGGGGTTGAGGATCACCTGAGCTGGAATGCGCCGAGCTGGAGCATTTCGGCCGAGTTCTTCACCTATCTCATCTTTGCCGGCGTGGTCTTCGCCGCCGGCCAGCGCGCCTGGATATGGTTCGTCGCCGCCGCCGTGACGGCGCCGCTTTTGCTGCTCGCGGTATCGACGCGTCATATGGACGTGTCTTTCGATTTCGGCTTCATCCGTTGCCTTTGCGGCTTCTCGCTCGGTGCGTTGCTTGCCTGGTTTCAGCACGATTCCATTGCAGAGGCGCGACAGGCGCTCAGCAACGGGGCAGGGCGTCTCGCCTGGACGCTGGCCGAACTCGCGATGATTGTGGGGATCGCGCTGTTCGTCTCCTTTGCCGGCACGAGCGACATCGGCATTGCGGCGCCGGTCGTCTTCGCGCTGGCGCTTTATCTTTTCGCCCATGAGGGCGGGTGGGTCAGCGTGGCTTTGCGCAGCCGGCCGATGCTGCTGCTCGGCTCGCTCTCCTATTCGATCTACATGGTCCACATCTTCGTCCAGGCGCGCATGATCAATGCAGGCGGCCTCATCGAGCGCAGGCTCGGGCTCGGCATCGTTGGCGACCTGATGCTGCGCGGCGACCACGCGACCGGCTTCGGCGCCGGTTCGCCATGGATTGGCTTCGCGGCTTTGATCGCGATGTTGATCGCTATCATCGTCGCGTCGTGGTTCACCTGGCGCTTCGTTGAAATGCCCGCGCTTGCCTGGTTCCGCCGTCTTTCCAAACGGATTTGACGAGCCTTGGCGCAAGACGGATAGCCGGCTTCGTTCACCGCCCTGTCATGGGCATCGCCTAACCGGGTCCCGACCCGGAACGGAGCGATTCCCCGATGCGAACACTCTGGTTGAGCCTTTTTCTCTCCGCCGCGCTTGGTGCAATTCCTAATCAAAGTTTAGCCGGCGAGACGCGCGCCGCTCAAATACTCGACCGTTTCGAACATGCCAATCAGTGGCGCGACCATGTGATGATTGCCGCGCACCGCGCCGGTAGCATGCAGGCCGGCAAGACGCTCTACGCCAAGAATTCGTTGGCCGCCGTCGAGGGTTCGATCGCCATCGGCGCTGAGATCGTCGAGGTCGACGTCAGGCGCGCTAAGGACGGCACGTTCGTCATCATGCATGACAGCTGGCTCGACCGCACGACCACCTGCAGAGGCGAGTTGGTGAACTATACGCTTGCCGAGCTGAAGACGTGCCGGCTGGTTATCGAGGGCACGGGCGCCGTCACCAACGAGACGGTGTCGACGCTGCGCGAGATGCTGCTGGCGACCAGGGACAGGATCCTGATCAACCTCGACAACAAGCTGGAGGTGACCGACCTGCCGGGCATGATCGCGGAGGCGCGCGATCTCGGCATGGCCGATCAGGTGATCGTCAAGGAGAACCTCTGGAACCGGCAGCGCATCGATGCCGCGAGCGCTGCGCTCGCCAAGGCTGGCGGTGGCTTCCAGTTCATGCCGATCTTGGCCGACGACGCCGTGCATGACGCCGTCTTCGCCGCCGAGGTCGACAAGGCGTTCGCGCCTCATGCCATCGAGCTGATCAATTGGCGCAACGGCGCGGAAACGCTGACGCCGACGGGCGGGCCGCTGTTCAGCAACCATATGCGGGCGGAAGCGGCCCGCGGCGACTGGCACCTTTGGGCCGACACCTACGCCATCGTCCACAAGCCAGGCGGCTTCCTTGCCGGCGGCCGCGGGGATGAACTCGCCGTCGCCGCCGGCCTGCCGCGCGAAGCCTGGGGTTTCTGGGTCGACCGCGGCGCGACGATCGTCCAGACCGACGAGCCGAAAGCGGCGATCGAGTGGCTGGCGGCGAATGGTTATCGCGTGCCGTACACAACGGACATCAAGCAAGCCGAGCCGGCGCGTACGGCGAGTATTAATTAGAGCCGGCGCTTCACCCCGCCCGGCGCTTCGCGCCGACCTCCCCATCGAGGGGAGGTAGAACGTCGTGCCAAACTGCCGTCGCTGCATGCCTGCGGCATCCTGAATGCAAAACCGGCGTTCGAGCATAAAGCGCGGCGCCCTACCTCCCCTTGATGGGGAGGTCGCGCCGCAGGCGCGGGCGGGGTGCTGCGCCGACCTACGCCGCTTTCGCCACGCCATCCAACTCGCGCAGCACATCCGCCGATAGCTCCAGTTCCGCGGCCGCCAGATTCTCGCGCAAATGCCCGACCGACGACGTGCCCGGGATCAAGAGGATGTTGGGCGACCGCTGCAGCAGCCATGCCAGCGCTACCTGCATTGGCGTGGCGCCGAGCCGTTCCGCGACGCCCGAGAGCGTCGACGACTGCAGCGGGCTGAACCCGCCGAGCGGGAAGAACGGCACATAGGCGATGCCGTCGCGCGCCAGCTCGTCGATCAGCGCGTCGTCGTCGCGGTGCGCCAGATTGTACTGGTTCTGCACGCAGACGATGTCGCAGATCTTCCGGCCTTCCGCGATCTGCGCGCGGGTAACGTTGCTCAGGCCGATATGGCGCACGAGGCCTTTGCGCTGCAATTCGGCAAGCTTGGTGACCTGCGCCTCGATGGAACCCTCGGCCGGACCATGCACCCCGAACATGATGCGCAGATTGACGACGTCCATCACCTCAAGACCGAGATTGCGAAGATTGTCGTGCACGGCCTGTTCGAGCTCATCGGCTGTGAAGGCCGGCAACCAGGAGGCGTCTACACCTCGACGGGCGCCGATCTTGGTGACGATGGTGAGGTCGTCGGGGTAGGGCGCCAGCGCCTCGCGGATCAGCTTGTTGGTGACATAGGGCCCGTAATAATCGCTGGTGTCGATATGGTTCACGCCTTGCGCCACCGCTTCGCGCAGCACCGCAATCGCCGCGTCATGATCTTTCGGCGGGCCGAACACGCCTCTACCCGCAAGCTGCATGGCGCCGTAGCCGAGGCGGTGGACCGAGCGGTCGCCGAGGTTATAGGTACCGGATTTGTTTACGCTGGACATCGTGGTCTCCTTCGCTGTCGACCACGGAGATAGGGCATGGCCGCTGTCCCGATAACCGGGTATAACTGGCACGACCTGTGCGGAAATAAGAACAATGGCAGCTGACCTTAACGATCTCCAGGCATTTATGGCCGTCGCGCGCGCGGGTGGCTTTCGCGAAGCGGCTCGCGTCACGGCAGGCAGCGCGTCCGTGCTCAGCGAAGCCATTCGCCGTCTGGAAACCCAGCTCGGTGTCAGGCTCTTCAACCGCACCACGCGCAGTGTCGCCCTGACCGAGGCAGGCGCCGGCCTGCTGGCGCGTCTTGGCCCCGCGCTGGGTGAGGTGGAGGCCGCGCTCGACGTCGTGAACGGCTTTCGCGACCGGCCAGCCGGGACCTTGCGCCTTAATGTGCCGATCAGCGCCTCACGGCTGGTCCTGCCAAAAATCGTTCCGGGATTTCTCGCCGCCTATCCGGCCATTCGCCTGGAAGTGATCGCGGAGGAGAACTTCGTCGATCTGCTGGTGGCAGGCTGCGATGCCGGCATCCGCTATGACGAGCGGCTAGAGCAGGACATGATCGCCGTGCCGATCGGACCGCGCACGCAGCGTTTCACCACGTCAGCCGCGCCGGCCTATCTTGACCGGCACGGCCGGCCGCAGCACCCGCGCGACCTGCTTGGCCATGCCTGCGTGCGCGGCCGCTTCCCGAGCGGGGTCATGATGCCGTGGGAGTTCGAGCGGGATGGTGAGGTGGTGCGGGTCGACACCACGGGACCATTGCTCGTCAGCATCGGCGGGGGCGTCGATCTCGCCATCGATGCGGCGATCGCCGGCGTCGGCATTCTCTGGCTGTTCGAGGACTGGGTACGCCCGCATTTCGAGAGCGGCACGCTGGAACCCGTGCTTGAGCCGTGGTGGCAGAGCTTTTCGGGTCCGTTTCTCTACTATCCCGGGCGCCGTCTGGTGCCCGCGCCGCTGCGCGCCTTCATCGACTACGTCAAAACGCCGGCCGGACACTGGTAGCGGAAAACAAAAAGGCCACCCGGAGGCGGCCTTTTCGAAAGCTTGGATTTCGAAGCGCTTAGCGCTTCGAGAACTGGAAGCTGCGGCGGGCCTTCGCCTTGCCGTACTTCTTGCGCTCGACCACGCGGCTGTCGCGGGTCAGGAAGCCGCCCTTCTTGAGCACCGAGCGCAGGCCCGGCTCATAGTAGGTCAGCGCCTTGGAGATGCCGTGACGCACCGCACCGGCCTGGCCGGAGAGGCCGCCGCCGATGACGGTGGCGACGATGTCGTACTGGCCGGCGCGGTTGGCCGCGACGATCGGCTGGTTGAGGATCATCTGCAGCACCGGACGCGCGAAATAGGTCGCGAATTCCTTGTCGTTGACAGTGATCTTGCCGGAGCCCGGCTTCACCCAGACACGCGCGATGGCGTTCTTGCGCTTGCCGGTGGCATAGGCGCGGCCCGACTTGTCGAGCTTCTGGACATGCACGGGCGCGGCCGGCTGCGCGGCGACGGTGCCGAGTTCTGCGAGCGAGGAAAGCTCAGCCATTACGAAGCCCTCTTGTTCTTGGAGTTCAGCTTGGCCACGTCGAGCGTGACGGGCTGCTGGGCGGTGTGCGGATGCTCGGCGCCTGCATAGACGCGCAGATTCTTCATCTGGCGACGGCCAAGCGGGCCGCGCGGGATCATGCGTTCGACGGCCTTCTCGACGACGCGCTCCGGGAAACGGCCCTCGAGCAGCTGGCGCGCGGTGCGCTCCTTGATGCCGCCGGGATGGCCGGTGTGCCAGTAGTAGACCTTGTCGGTGTACTTCTTGCCGGTGAACACCACCTTGTCGGCATTGATGACGATGACATTGTCGCCATCATCGACATGCGGGGTGAAGGTGGGCTTGTGCTTGCCGCGCAGATGGTTGGCGATGACAGTGGCCAGACGACCGACGACGAGACCTTCGGCGTCGATCAGCACCCACTTCTTCACCACATCCGCAGGCTTCTGCGAAAAGGTAGCCATGGTTTTGCTCTCAGGTTGACCTTCCCTGCAAAGGGCAGGAGAAGGCGTTTCTTGTTGCTTGGATTGACGGGAAAGCCGGAGCCACCCGCCAAATAACAAAACGGCGGCCATTGCGGGCCGCTGCTTCGGATAGGCTTATAGGCGAGGGCGCCTGACGCGTCAAGGCAACGGAAAACGAGTTTCAGCGAATAAATATAATAAAAACAGCACGTTGGTAAGACGGTATTATTTTACCGCATCACTATCACGCTTCCTCGGGATCGAGTAGGTCCCCGTGGCGTGGGCCACAGTGTGTCCGTCCGGGCCCGCCACGATGTCGATGTCGAACACCATCAGGCTTTTGCCGAGCTTCAGGATCCGGCAATGGCCGTCGATCGGACCGGCCTCGGCCTTGCGCATGAAGTTGATGTCGAGGTTGACCGTCACCGAAAGCGCATCCGGTCCGGCGTGGCTGAGCACGCAGACATAGCCGCCGATGTCGGCAAGCGTGAACAGCGATGGACCGGATACCGTTCCGCCGGGACGCAGATGCCGCTCGTCGGCATTGAGCCGAACCGTGCAGCCGCCGGGAAACACGTCGATCGCCTCGTAGGAGGTGAAGTTGTCGTTGAGTTGCGGATAGACGCTTGCCATCAGCGCGTTGACTTCCGCCGCATTGAGCATGGGCTTCAGATCGCTTTGGGCAGGCATGGCGGCGTCCTATATGAATGGTGGGCTCCGGGCGATGTGCCTGGACCAAACGGTGCGACGGAGAAAACACGTCTCGCGACTGTTCTTCAACCGGCAGCGTGCTAGTTCTGTTGCTCCATGCGCCGCAAGCGCTGACCCGAGAGATTGGACATGGCTGAAGTTGTTGCCATCAAGCCCGCCGTCGTCGACGGCCCCGTTCTTGTCAGCCAGGACAAGGGCATTTTGCGTCTCACGCTGGCCAGCCCGCCGGCCAATGCGCTGTCGCTGGCGACGATGGCGGCGCTGCAAGCCGAGTTCGATCGCGTGAGAGAAGACAAATCCGTGCGCGTGATCGTCCTGGCGGCGTCGGGCAAAGTGTTCTGCGCCGGTCACGACCTCAAGGAGATGACGGCGCACCGCGCCGAAGCGGATCGCGGCAAGGCTTTCTTCGAAAAGACCTTCGCTGCCTGCGCGAAGTTGATGCAGACGATCGTGCGCCACCCGAAACCGGTGATCGCCGAGGTCGACGGCCTGGCAACCGCCGCCGGCCTCCAACTGGTCGCGAGCTGCGATCTCGCCATCGCCTCGCACGAGGCGAGCTTCTGCACGCCGGGCGTCAACATCGGCCTGTTCTGCTCGACGCCGATGGTGGCGCTGTCGCGCAACGTCTCGCGCAAGCAGGCGATGGAAATGCTGCTCACCGGCGAGACGATCGACGCCGCGACCGCCAAGGAGTTCGGCCTGATCAACCGCATTGTGCCGCGCGAATATCTGAATCAGGTTGTCAACAAATACGCGCAAACCATTGCTTCAAAATCATCTTTGGTGGTCAAGACCGGCAAGGAAGCGTTCTATGCCCAGGCCGAGATGGGACTGGGCGACGCCTATGCCTATACCGGCCGTGTGATGGTGGAAAACATGCTGGCCCGCGACGCCGAGGAAGGCATCGGCGCCTTCATCGGCAAGCGCAAGCCGGAATGGACAGACGAGTAGCGGCTTGAATGGGTCCGCGCCATTCCATCGCTAAGGGTTCGACGTGGCTGCCCGCAAGCAACTGACGCGGCTGAAAGCGCCCTACCTCAAGCGCATCCTGCTTGAGCCGTCGCGTGTTGCCGACTGGGAGCAATATCCCTGGAACCTGCCGATTTTCCGCGACCGCGAGTTCGAGTTCGAATTCGCCTCGGCCATCACGATCATCGTTGGCGAGAACGGTACCGGCAAATCGACGCTGCTGGAAGCGATCGGAGCATTGGCTGGCTACGATGAAGCCGGCGGTGGCAAGGGCTACATGCCCGTCGACCATTCTCGCGCCATCGACAAGAGCGGCGCAGGGCTGGCGAGCAGTTTCCGGTGCCACTGGCTGCCAAAGGTGACTGCGGGTTGGTTCTTTCGCGCCGAGTCATTCTATTCGGTTGCACGCTATCTCGATGAGGCGGCGCGGGAATCCGGCGGTGCGCCACCCGACTTCCTGTCCTGGTCGCATGGCGAGGGCTTTATCCGCTTCTTCGAGGAGCGCTGCCGCCGGCAAGGTATCTACATCCTCGATGAGCCCGAAAGCGCGCTCTCGCCGACGCGACAGATCGAGCTGCTCAAATTGCTTCAGCGCATGGAGCAATCCGGCACCGCGCAGGTGATCATGGCCACGCACTCGCCTTTGCTGATGGCTTGTCCGAACGCGCGGCTCTTCCGCATCAGCCGCTTCGGCCTCGATCCGATCGATTTTCAGGACACCGATCATTTTCGCATGATGCGCGACTTTTGCAGCGATCCGGCTGCCTTTCTCGCCGAAGCGCTGTATGAGGACGAGCCATGAATCACGACACCTACGACAACGCCTACATCGCCGGCATTCTGAACTCGGTGAAGACAATCGCCATGGTCGGCGCCTCGCCCAACGATGTGCGGCCAAGCTACTTCGTGCTGAAATATCTTTTGGCCAAGGGCTTTTCGGTGCTGCCGATCAATCCCGGCCAAGCCGGCAAGCAGATCCTCGGACAGACGGTCTATGCCAGCCTGGCCGATCTGCCGCATCCGGTCGACATGGTGGATGTTTTTCGCGGCTCCGCGGCGGTGCCCGGCATCATCGACCAGGTGCTGAAGCTCGATCCGCTGCCCAAGGTCGTCTGGATGCAGCTTGGCGTGCGCCATGACGAGGCCGCGGCCCGCGCCGAGGCGGCTGGCATCAAGGTGGTGATGAATCGCTGCCCGAAGATCGAATATGGCAAGCTGTCGGGCGAGATCGGCTGGACTGGTGTCAACTCCGGCGTTCTGTCGTCGAAAAAGCCGTTGATGCGCCAGGGATTTCAGAGCTTCGGCGTGCGGCAGAAGTAGGCCCCCAGCGGTTCGCGCAAAATTATTCCGGGGAGAAACGCATTTTCCCGGGCGTTCGCGGCAGATCGCACCCGGAAAGGTATTTTCTTCTTTGCATTCCAACTCGGGCTTCGCCAAGAATGCCCGGCGATTTTTCGAAGATCAGGAGAGGGATTTCGATGACCCGTACGCCCGGTTTCAACACCTTGGCCGTTCATGCCGGCGCCAAGCCAGATCCGGCCACTGGCGCCCGCGCCACGCCGATCTACCAGACCACCTCCTTCGTCTTCGACGATGCCGACCACGCCGCTTCGCTGTTCGGGCTGAAGGCCTTCGGCAACATCTACACCCGCATCATGAACCCGACGCAGGCGGTGCTCGAGGAGCGCGTCGCCGCGCTGGAAGGCGGCACGGCGGCGCTTGCCGTCGCTTCCGGCCATGCCGCGCAGGTCATTGTCTTCCACAATCTGATGCAGCCCGGCGACAACTTCGTCGCCGCCAACAAGCTCTATGGCGGTTCGATCAACCAGTTCGGCCATGCCTTCAAGAATTATGGCTGGGAGGTGCGCTGGGCCGAGGCGAATGATCCGGCGACCTTCGAAAGCCAGATCGACGACAGGACCAAGGCGATCTTCATCGAGAGCCTCGCCAATCCCGCCGGCACCTTCGTCGATATCGAGAAGATCGGTGACATTGCCCGCAAGCACGGCCTGCCGCTGATCGTCGACAACACGCTGGCCTCGCCCTATCTGGTGCGGCCCATCGAGCACGGCGCCGACATCGTCGTCCATTCGCTGACAAAATTCATCGGCGGACACGGCAATTCGATCGGCGGCGTCATCGTCGACGGCGGCACGTTCGACTGGTCGAAATCGGGCAAATACCCGATGCTGTCGGAGCCGCGGCCTGAATATGGCGGCCTGGTGCTGCACGAGACCTTCGGCAACTTCGCTTTTGCCATCGCCGCGCGCGTGCTCGGCCTGCGCGACCTTGGCCCGGCGATCTCGCCCTTCAACGCCTTCCTAATCCTGACCGGCCTGGAGACGCTGCCACTCAGGATGCAGCGCCATTGCGACAACGCCGCGAGCGTTGCCGGCTGGCTCTCAAACCATCCCAAGGTTGCCTGGGTGAACTATCCCGGGCTGCCGAGCGACAAGAACAACGCGCTGCAGAAGAAGTATTCGCCGCAGGGCGCGGGCGCCGTCTTCACCTTCGGTCTCAAGGGCGGCTACGAGGCCGGCGTCAAATTCGTCGAGGCGCTGGAACTGTTCTCGCATCTGGCCAATGTCGGCGACACCAAGTCGCTGGTCATTCATCCAGCCTCGACCACGCACCGCCAGCTTTCCGACGAGCAGAAGGTCAAGGCCGGCGCCGGGCCGGACACCGTGCGGCTGTCGATCGGCATCGAGGACGTCAACGACATCGTCGCCGACCTCGAACAGGCGCTCGGCAAGGTCTGACATGTCGGCCTTTCTTGAGGTCAATATCGACAGCGTCGAACCGGAGGCCGGCGCGCCGGCCCCGGACCGGGTGATCTCCGGCGATCCGAAATTCCGCACCTGGAATGTCGAGGAGCGCGACGGCGGCCTCTACGCCGGCATTTGGGAAGCGACGCCAGGCAAATGGCGAATCGTCTATGACGAATGGGAGTTCTGCCACATCCTGTCCGGCGTTTCCGTCATCGCCGAGGACGGCGGCGAGGCGCGCACCGTGCGGGCCGGCGACAGCTTCGTGCTGAGGCCTGGTTTCAAGGGCACCTGGGAAGTGCTCGAGACGACGCGCAAGGAATATGTGATCAAGCTCTGAGTAGGCCCCATCGCCTCGTCAAGGATGACGAAGCGGCGCAGGCCTAGGCTCAAAACGTGACGGCAACCCGTTCCAGTCCGTGGAAATGGTAAGTGTCGCGGAAGCGCGGCGTCTCCGCCAGGCGCAGATCCGGCAGCTGGTCGAACAACGTCTTCAGCGACACCTGCAACTCAAGCCTGGCCAGCGGCGCGCCGATGCAGAAATGGATGCCGGCGCCGAAGGAGACGTTCTTCTGGTCCATGCGGGCCGGATTGAAGGTATCGGGTTCGGCAAAAGCCAGGGGATCGTGATTGGCCATGCCGAGCAGCAGCGCGACCATTTCGCCTGGCTTGACCGATATGCCTGGCGAAACTTCGATTTCCTCATAGGCATAGCGCAGGAACATGTGTAGCGGCGCGTCGAAGCGCAGGCATTCCTCGACTGCCGCGACGTTCTTTTCTGGCGTTTCAAAGAACCGGCGCGGATCGCCGCCCTGGGCCAGGATCGAACGTACCGCATTGCCGGTCTGGTGCACCGTCGCTTCGTGGCCGGCATTGAGAAGCAGGATCGCCGAGGAAACCAGCTCGTCTTCCGACAGCTTCTGGCCGTGGTCCCTGGCCTCTATCAGCAGCGACAGCAGGTCGTCGCCAGGCTTCTTGCGCCGCTCGGCGACGAAGCCGCGCAGGAACGCGGCGAAATCGCGCGCGGCGCGGTTGGCGGTGTCCTCGGTTTCCCGCGTGCGGCCATGCATGTACATGGCGACCATCTGGTGCGACCAGTCGAGCAGTTGCGGCCCCATCTCGACCGGCACGCCGAGCATCTCGGCGATGATGGTGATCGGCAGGGGCGAGGCGTAGGCAGGCAGCAGGTCGACGCCGTTTGGCTCGAAGCGGTCGACCAGCTCGTTGGCCAATACCTCGATGCGTGGCCTGAGCCGCTCGACCTGGCGTGAGACGAAGGCGCGGTTGACCAGCGTCCGCAGCCGGGTGTGCACTGGCGGCTCGAGTTCCAGCATGGAATTGGCCTCGATCGCATCAAAAGCCACGAGGTGCGAGCGGTCGTCGCCAATGCCGCGGCTGTCGGGAATACCGGCCGGATTCTGGCGGCCGAAACGGCGGTCGCGCAGCAGCCGGTTGACGTCGTCGAAACCGCCAAAGCACCAGAAACCGTAGTCTTCCCAGAAGAAGGCGTTGGCTGTGCCGTGCAGGAAGGCATAGGCCTCATAGGGGTTCTGGACGAAGGCCGGCTCGTGCGGGTCGAGGCGCAGGCGGCGACCGGACGGGTCGAAGGCGAGATAAGCTGGCGTCATGCTCGATCTTTAGCGCGCCTTGTCAGTCCGATGCCAGACAATGTCTTGGCGCCCGGGACGGAGAAGCGTTGAGCCAGCCGCTAATGTCCTGTCTTCAGGATGCTCGCCACCTTGGCGGCAATTGCCGCATCGAGCGCCGGCCAGTTCGCCAGCAGCTCGCGCGGAAAACGGTAGGTGAGGCTGAGGTCGTCGCCGACCTGGATGTCGCGCTCGCAAGGCGCCAGCGATTCTTCCGCGCTCGGCCCGCTGAGGCAGCGGGCCACGAACGGATCCTTGCCGGGGCGCGAGGCGACGGCCAGCACCTCGTTGAGATAGCCTGATTTTTCGCTGAAAGCGTAAACCGTCGTCCCGCCTGGACCGGGCGTGCCGGGCTTTTCGATCAGGGCGCTGTAGATCGGCGCGAAACGGCCGCTCATGTCGCGCGACATCATCCGCGGCTCGAACGACAAGAAGATGATCTTCCTGGCCGTGGTGTGGTTGAAGTCGTCGCGCGCGGCCGCGCTGTAGCCGTCCATCTCGGGATAGCGCAGATAGAGATCGAGCCGCGAGGCAATGCCGTCTCGCCTCGCCTGGTCGAAGCGGATGAAGTTTGCCGGCACGCTGATCAGATTGTTGCCCATGACGATCCGGCGCACCGTCGTGTCATCGGTATAGCCGGCCATGGCGATCGACCGTCCAAGCCATTTGCCGCCGACGCTGATGGCCACCGAAAGCAGCGCCAGCGCCGCGAAAATATAGAAGACCCGCTTCATCAAGGTCGAATCGACGACCTCGAAGTCCGGGCTCTCCGCGGCGGTTGCCTGTCTCATTCGCTCTTTCCCGATCCGCCCACCTGTCCTTCGGCGGCACAGCCTGCGCGGCATGGCTCTTGCAGCGCGTTGGCACGACTGTGCGTTTTCATGGTAAACGGTTGGTAAACATGGATCCCATTGTGCTTGTTCTTTACGCTTTCGCGGTTGGTGTCACGGCCTGCGGGCTGGCCGGATCGGCCATGGAACTGTTGTCAGGCCGGCGCCTGGCCTTTGCCGAGCCCTATGTCTCGCCGGTCCATATCCTGCGCTCGCTCGCGGCAACGGCTTGCGCCGGACCGTTCATGCTTACCAACGAAGCCTTGGCCGCCCGACGAGAGGGCCGCATCGCCACGATGGCGCTGTTGTCCTGCGGTTGCACGGCCATCGCCTGGGCTCTGGCGCTCGGCATCGTGCTCATCGCCATTGCATCCTGGGCGACCGAGAACTTAGGGTCCTTCGAATTCTCTGGTTGAGACGATTCGGAGACACAAAATGCCGGTCTATGCGATCGATGGGAAAGCGCCTGAGTTCGAGGATGCGGAAACCAACTGGATCGCGCCGGACGCCACGCTGATCGGCAATATCCGGATCGGGCGCAATGTCGGCTTCTGGTTCGGCGTCGCCATCCGCGGCGACGGCGAGCCAATTTCGATCGGCGCCGATACCAATGTGCAGGAACATACGATCATGCACACCGATCCGGGCTTTCCGCTGACCATCGGCGAAGGCTGCACGATCGGCCACAGGGCGCTGCTGCATGGCTGCACGATCGGCGACAACAGCCTGATCGGCATGGGTGCCATCGTGTTGAACGGCGCCAGGATCGGCAACAACTCGCTGGTCGGCGCCGGCGCGCTGGTGACGGAGAACAAGGTTTTTCCCGACAATTCGCTGATCGTCGGCTCGCCCGCCAAGGTGATCAGGACGCTGGACGAAGCGGCAATCGAGCGGCTGCGCGTCTCGGCGGCGCATTACGTGGCCAACGCCAAACGCTTCAAGGCCAAGCTGACGGTGGTATAAGGGCGGCCGCGCGCCGCGCGTCATCCACGGCGGCTGTTCATCGCTTCCCGCAGCAGAAAGGCGCCGGCCTCGAAGCCGGCCTCTTCGGCGCCTTCCAATGGCGTCTCATAGTCGTCGATGCGGGTCCTTAGCGACGGGTCCGCGCCCGAGAGCAGCAGCAGGTGGATTGCCTCGACGTCACGCCGCGAAACCGCGTAGTGCAGGGGCGTCCAGTCGTTCACGCCGCGCATATTCGGATCGGCGCCATGCTCGAGCAGGATATGGATGACGTCCAGCCGATCCGGCCTTTCCGTCGACAATGCCGCGATGATCGAAGGAAAGCCGGCCAGATCTTCGTAGTTCGGGTTCGAGCCGGCATCGAGAAGCGCGGTGATGAACGCGGCCGGGCTCCAGTAGATGGCATATTCCAACGGGTGGCCAAGGCCGAGCTCGAATGGCATCCGCTCGTCGAACCAGCGTGCGGAGCCGCCGAGCGCAACGCCCAGGGCCGCGAAATCTCCGGCCTTGAACGCTTCGTCTATAGCCTTGAAAAGCCGGTGTCGGGCGCCGCGATCCTCAGGGACTTCCAGCATCGCCTTCATCCGCAATGAGCGACCTATATTGCGCCCTTCCACCTCGCTCGGAAAGGCCGTCTCGGCGGCGGCCCTCGGCAAGATCCCGGTCGTTTGCCCTCGACAGACACGGCCTAAAACAGCGGAGCCGGCCCCGGGGACAGGGGCCGGCTCCTAAAACCCGGTCGTTGGGGACGGGGAGGGTGGGGACTCGACCGGGCTTTCTCTCTGGGCGCGCCGCGTCACCGCGACGTGCCCGATCGCTTTGCCGCCTTAGCGGACGCTGGCGACCGCGTCCTCGCGGCCGTCGTTGATCGTCACCCAAACGCCGGAATTCTCAGTCGATTGACGCTTGAGATAGGTGTAGACCGTATCGTTCCAGGCGAGCACTTTCGGCTCGAGATTGTCGAGGATGAACTCGCCGAGGCTGGTGCGCACGGTGAGCACCGCATGGCCGTCGCCATTCGGCTGGCGCACCACCGTCATCAACAGATTGCCGGCCGGAACACCCGCGGCCATCAGCTCGCGACGCTTCTCCAGCGCGTAGTCCTCGCAATCGCCAACGCCATTGTCGGGGTAGGCCCAGTATTCCTCGACACCGTAGATTTCCATGTCGGTGCGCGGCTTGACGCGGGTGTTGACCGAATTGTTGACGTCAACGATCGTTGCCCACAGCTTGCGCGTCAGTTCGACCGGCGACCCCTTCGGCGTCCGCTCGTTGCATTCCCCCGGAATGCGCTGACAGAAATCATAGTGACCGACCGGCTGGGTGGTGCGGCCACCCGTATGCATGTAAACCGGTCCTGCGCTTGCCGTGCCCCAGGCGGAAAGCTGCATCGCCATTGCCAAGAGCAACAGCTTGCCCCTCGTCATTTTCATTCTTGTAGTCTCCCCGTTTGAGGAGACTGTGCCACGTTGGGATTTATTTGACGCAAAAACCCGAAGTAGACATTGAGTAAAACGCCAGTAGAATAAACATAAAAGTTGAACTATCGCGATCTTGGATTATTCAGATTTGCGACGTTCCGCCGGTCACCAGGCCGGCCAGACCGGGCAACAAAAAACCGGCCGCCAGGGGCCGGTCCGCTTCGCTTGCGGGCAGGCCCTGCGCTTGAGCGATTCCAGGAAAGTACGAGCTCGGCGGCTTCGCCCTCTATGACCGCGGCGCGTTGAATTCCTGGTCGAGCGTTTCCGGCCGCTGGATGACCGCGAATTCGATGGCGACGCCGTCCTCGAAATGGCGCACCACCTGGCCGCGCATGGTTCCAAGCATGACCTGGATGCCGATCGCCGGCTTGACGTCGATCTCGATCGCGGCGCCCGAGAGCGACAGGTCGATGATGCGGCACTGATACTGGCGCCCGTCGGTAAGCTGCAGGACGCTCATAGGATTGCGCGGCGCCACGCGCTCGTGGCGACGATCCTCGGGCAGGTCCAGCTCATGCTTGTTGGCAAGCCAGGTGAGCTGCGCGGCAAGCTTGTCCTTCTTGCGGTCGGAAGCGATGACGGTCATGGCGAAACCGTCCTGCGACGTGCGCGTCACGATCCCCTCGACGCGGCCGATATGGTCGATATAGGCGATGACCTTCTCGCCCGGCATGCCGATACGGTCGGTGCGCAGCGCGACGTTGCCGGGTGACATATCGATCACCTGGCATGGATGCTCGGTGCGGTCTTCCAGCATAAAGCGCCCGTAAATCTTGACCCGGACACGCTGGAAGTTGCGCCGCTCAGCTCGTGACGGTGCAAATTCTACCGCCGCTGACCTCATGACTGCCTACACCCCATTGGCGTTCCGCGCGACGATGCGTGGAATCTCGCCTGAAAAACTACAGCGAAGCAGGTTAACAAACGGGAAAAATCGGCCGCGAAAGCCCGGGCCTGGAGACTTGTACGGCGCAGAAAATTAGCCGCGGGTGAGAGGAAAATCCCGCGCGGCCAAGCTCATTCGTGACGTCCGCCGTCGAGAACGACGAGGTGGCGGATGCGGCGCACGCGGCCGAGCGCCGAAATGGTTTCCGGGGGATCGAATTCGGACGGAACGAGTGAGGGAACCTCGATCGCCGGCCGGTTCTTCAGGAACATCGGTTCCTTGTCGGGATCTATCACCCGGATTGTGTCGATGAGCGCGTCGGCGAGCGGGTCCGCGCCCAGCCAGAACGGCTTTTCGGCGGCGCTGATAATGCCTAGGCAGCGCGGGTTCTCGTGGCCCCCATCCAACGGCAGCGCCAGGAGCTCGAATTTGTTGGAGCGGCCGTTGCGGCTGAATCCCTCGTAAGTCATGAACAGAACCGATTTCTGATCGAAAACGCCCTGCATAAGCCGCGACACCAGCCGCTGGTCTTTCTCGCGCCAGAGCGAAGGAAAAGAGAAACCCTTTAGCTCGCGTCCGTAATAGGCACAGAGCCTCGTGCCGGCCAGCCGAAACACCGCTTCGCCGCGCGTGTCGCGCTCGAGGATGAAGGTGTCCGCCAAAAGTGACTTGATGTCGGCCGGCTCCACTTCCGATCGCTTCGGGGCGAGACGGCCATCACGCAGCTGGTTCCAATATTGGAACAGCGCGATTGATCCTTTTTCTTTCATGTCCATTCCGCTCCGCACAATCTGTCTTTTGATGTCCCATCGGCGAACAGACAGGGCGCCCTCCGATGACCTTCATGCGGTGCGGAGCAGGATGCGTGCCAGTATCGTTAACGTTTGTTCACGCCTCGGGGTCGTTAAGGTTAACAAGTGGTTTACATTGCGTGCCGCTGAGGCCCGTGGCACATCAAAACCACTCCAAAACGGTCGTTCTAGCGAGCGACCGGCAGCACTTCAGTCACGAGTTTACGGGGAGCAGGGGACTCGACCGGCCGTTCAGGGGACACCTGAACGGCCTCTTTTTTGATTCGACCCTGTTCTGATTCGCCCCTTTTCGGCTGAGACGCTGTGGCGATTAGCCGTTTGTGATTCGAACGGGCGTGATCTACATGCTCGCCGAAACCCCAAGTCCCAGACCCGCGAAGGTGCATGAGCGAACCGGTAAGCCCCGCTGAAACCGAACCGCCACCCAACGAGGCGCCCGAGCCGCGGCGCCGTGAACCGGTGTTCAACCTGCCGCCGGTCGTGCTTGCGGTGATCGCCATTTGCGCGGTCGTTTATCTGCTGCAGGAATATCTGCTGAACGAGACGCAGCAAATGGTGCTGCTCTATGACGGTGCCTTCATTCCGGTGCTCTACACCGGCAAATATGGCTTCGACTGGTTCCAGTTCACGCGTCCGTTCACCTATGCGTTCATGCATGGTGGCATTGCCCATATCGCCATCAACATGATCTGGCTTGCGGCCTTCGGCTCGCCGCTTGCCAATCGCCTCGGCGCGCTGCGCTTCGCCATATTCTACGCTGTGACCGGGCTGGCCTCGGTTGTCCTGTTCTGGGGGCTGCATCCTTATGGCGAGATGCCGCTCGTCGGTGCATCGGGCGCGATTTCGGGCATGATGGGCGCGGCCGCGCGCTACGGCTTCCGCATCGACCGGTCATCCGGCAGGGCGGCCTTCGCCGGCGAGCCGCTGCCGATCGCGGACGTGTTGCGCTCGCGCGGCGTCGTGACCTTTCTTGGCGTCTGGATGGTGATCAACCTGGCCACCGGCCTGCTCGGCTTCGCGCCGGGCGTCGATGGCCAGATCGCCTGGGAAGCTCATATCGGCGGCTTCGTCGCCGGCTTTTTCGGATTGCGTTTCTTCGACCGCCCGCTGGCTGCCGCTTAGAGCAATTCCAGGAAAAGTGCGCAGCGGTTTTCCGTCCGGAATTGCGTAAAAACAAAGGCATGGAGCGGTTCGCGGTTTCCGTGAAACGGTGAAACGCTCTAGTCCTTAGGCGCACTTGAAAAGCAACCAATCACGGCGCACGATGTTGCCATGCATGTCGCCCAAAAGTGCGCAGCGGTTTTGGGAAAACGACATGCATCAAAACACAAGCGCGCCTTGGCGCGCTTAGAGCCACCCGGTGTCTTCCTAGGGGCGCGGGGGCTCAAAAGCCGGTCGGGGCGGGGAGCCGGCGTCAAAGGCAGTGGAGGACGCCATGACGGTTAAGGCAATTCTTGAAAGCAAGGGCCATGACGTGTTCACGCTCGGGCCCAATGAGAAACTCAGCGAGGCCATTCGCATGCTGGCCGAGCACAGGATCGGCGCGCTCGTCATCACCAATGGCGACCGAAAGATCGTCGGCATCCTCTCGGAGCGTGATATCGTCAAGGTCGTGGCCAGGGAAGGCGCCGCCGCGCTCGATATCCCCGTGCGTTCGGCGATGACGCCGAAGGTGAATATCTGCAACGAAAACCACACGGTCAACGAGGTCATGGAGATCATGACAAGGGGCCGCTTCCGCCATCTGCCGGTGGAGAAAAACGGCCTGCTCGACGGCATCGTCTCCATCGGCGACGTGGTCAAGCGCCGCATCGAGGATGTCGAGCGCGAGGCCGAGGAGATCAAGCAATACATCGCCACCGCCTGATCTCGAGTGAAACCGCCGGCTGTTGCCAGCCGGCGGCGTGGGCGCGTTTTATCGGTTGTCGAACTCGGCGCGGACGAGTTGGAGCCCGCGTCGGGTGATGCGGTAGGGACAGCCAGCCGTCGAGGAAACCGCCTTCTTGCGCCTCAGTTTTCGAAAGAGCTCAAGATCGAAGCCCGGATAGCGCCAGCCGTCGCGGTCAGGCACTGGACCGAGGCGATCTCTTGGATAAAGTCCCGGGAAAAACAACAAAAGCCGCCGCCGCGAGACATCGCGGGCACAGGGTTTCAGGTTTTTCTGCCCTGCCACTCGCCTACGAGGTCTAGGCTTCACCGGCGAACGTGGCGGAAAAGGCCAGAGAACGGCGCTTGTCTCGCGAGGCGGTTTGCACTAGCGGAGTTGCGCACCGAAATATGCGTTTTGCATATCGCGAATTCTAAGATACGCAGGCCTCCATGAGCATCATCGACACCCGCACCCCCGACGCAAAACGTCTGATCCCCGGCGCCACCGGCGACTGGGAGATCATCATCGGGCTCGAAGTGCATGCGCAGGTGATCTCGGAAGCAAAACTTTTCTCCGGCGCCTCGACCTCGTTCGGCGCCGCGCCCAACGCCAATGTCAGCCTTGTCGACGCGGCAATGCCCGGCATGCTGCCGGTCATCAACGAGGAATGCGTCAAGCAGGCGATCCGTACGGGGCTCGGCCTCAAGGCCGCGATCAACCACAAGTCGGTCTTCGACCGGAAGAACTATTTCTATCCGGACCTGCCGCAGGGCTACCAGATCTCGCAGTTCAAGCAGCCGATCGTCGGCGAGGGCAAGGTGATTGTCTCGGTCGGCCCCGACCGCCAGGGCGAGTTCGAGGATATCGAGGTCGGCATCGAGCGCCTGCACCTGGAGCAGGATGCCGGCAAGTCGATGCACGACCAGCACCCGACCATGTCCTATGTCGACCTCAACCGCTCCGGCGTCGCGCTGATGGAGATCGTTTCCAAGCCCGACATCCGCTCGGCCGAGGAGGCCAAGGCCTATGTCACCAAGCTGCGCTCGATCATGCGCTATCTTGGCACCTGCGACGGCAACATGGACGAGGGCTCGCTGCGTGCCGACGTCAACGTCTCGGTGCGCCGTCCGGGCGGCGCGTTCGGCACGCGCTGCGAGATCAAGAACATGAACTCGATCCGCTTCATCGGCCAGGCGATCGAATACGAGGCGCGCCGGCAGATCGCCATTCTCGAGGACGGCGGCAAGATCGACCAGGAGACACGCCTGTTCGACCCGGCCAAGGGCGAGACGCGCTCGATGCGCTCCAAGGAGGAGGCTCACGACTATCGCTATTTCCCGGATCCTGACCTTTTGCCGCTGGAATTCGACCAGGCCTATGTCGATGCGCTTGCCAAGAACCTGCCGGAGCTGCCTGACGACAAGAAGGCGCGGCTGGTCGATGTGCTCGGCCTTTCGGCCTATGACGCCTCGGTGCTGGTTTCGGAAAAGCCGATCGCCGACTATTTCGAGAAGGTTGCCGCCGGGCGTGATGGCAAGCTCGCCGCCAACTGGATCATCAACGATCTTCTGGGTCAGCTGAACAAGGCTGGAAAAGACATTGAAAATGCTCCGGTTTCGCCTGAGCAGCTGGGCGCTGTTCTCGACCTGATCAAGGAAGGCACCATTTCCGGCAAGATCGCCAAGGACCTGTTCGAGATCGTCTGGAACGAGGGCGGCGATCCGCGCCAGCTCGTCGAGAGCCGCGGCATGAAGCAGGTCACCGACACCGGCGCCATCGAGAAGGCCGTCGACGAGGTCATCGCCGCCAACCCGGACAAGGCCGAGCAGGCGCGCGCCAAGCCGACCATGGCCGGCTGGTTCGTCGGTCAGGTCATGAAGGCCACCGGTGGCAAGGCCAACCCGCAGGCGGTCAACGACCTGGTCAAGGCCAAGCTCGGCATCGAATAGGGCGATGTTCGTCCGCACCGCCAGCGAGCGCGATCTTGTTGCGGTCCGCGCGCTGCTGGTCGAGACCTGGCATGCGACCTATGACGGCATCTACGGCGTCCAGCGGGTTACGGCGATCACCGACGACTGGCATTCGATCGCCTCGCTCAAGGCGCGGCTGACGCGGCCGAATTCCGAGTTCCTTGTGGCTGACGACGGCAAGCGGCTCGGCGGCATGGCATTCGCCGCCGCTACCACCGATCCGAAGATCGTCCTTCTGAACCAGCTATACGTGCATCCGGCCTGTCAGCGGCAGGGGATTGGCCAGTCGCTGCTCGACGAAGTCGAAGCCAGTTTTCCGGAGATGGATACGCTGCGCCTCGAAGTCGAGGAAGCGAATGCCGTGGCGATCGCCTTCTACGAGACCAATGGATTCCGGCCGGCGGGCAGGACCGCCAATTGCGGTGGCAATTCGGGATTGCCCGCGCTCATCATGGAAAAACGGCTGGGCTAGATCGGGCACGCCTGTTCATCGCGCGGTTTTGATTTGATCGCGCCGATTCGCGCGATAAAGGCTGGTCGTCGCCGGCGTCGCGAACTCCACAAGGCACAAGTGTCGCCGCAATGGGGGAGAACCATGCCGAGCTTGCCGGAACTGATGCCGACCGAAGTGTCGGACGAGACTTTTGGCGGCGTGACCTATCACGTCGCCGGCGAACTGGTGCCCGTGCTGTCGGTCGATGTGACCAACATGCCGGTCTATTTCGAGCACCACATCCTGCTCTGGAAGAACACCACCATCACCATCGGCCTGAAATCGCTGAAGGGCGCGCTGAAGCGCATGATCGCCGGCATGCAGATCTTCGTCACCGAGGCGTCCGGGCCGGGCGTCATCGCCTTCAGCCGTGACGGGCCCGGCCATATCGTGCCGATCCATCTCCGGCGCGGCGAGGAAATCCAGGTACGCGAGCATCAGTTCCTCGCCGCCACCGCCAGTGTCGACTACAGCTTCGAGCGGGTGCGCGGGCTGGGAACGATGCTGTTCGGCCAGAGCGGCTTCTTCATCGACCGTTTCCGTGGCGAGACCGGCGACGGCATCGTCTGGCTGCACGGCTACGGCAACGTCTTCGAAAAGGTGCTGGCGCCCGGCGAGACCATCGACGTCGAGCCAGGCGGCTGGCTGTTCAAGGACGCTTCGGTGAGGATGGATACGAGGATCGACAAGCTTTCCAGCGGCTTCTTCGGCGCCGCCATGAATTTCGTCGTCAATCGCTTCACCGGGCCGGGCCGCGTCGGCATCCAGTCGATGTACCTGCATATGCCGTCGGAAGAGTAGGCGTCACGGAGTTCGGCGGCGGATCGGCAGCCGATCGAGCCGCCAGCGCTCAGCCGGAGGGAATCTCCACATTGTCGATCAGCCGCGTCGTGCCGAGCCAGGCGGCCGCAAGCAGGCGGCCGTCGCGGTCCCGTCGCCAGGCTGCAAGCGTGACGCTCGCGCGGGCGGCGACATAGTCGACCTGCCGGAAGCCCGCTGAGATAAGTGCCTTTGCCGCATCTTCGGTGGCGGCCGCCTCATCCGTGCCGCCCGAAAGCGCCGCCGCCGTACGGCGCAGGATCGCGTTGAGCTGGCGCGCGATGTCGAGCTCGGCCTCGCCCAGATAGGCATTGCGCGACGACATGGCGAGGCCGTGCGCGTCACGCACGGTCGGCGCGCCAACGATCTCGACGGGCAGATCAAGATCGCGGCAGAGCTGCCTGACGACGCAAAGCTGCTGGTAGTCCTTCTCGCCGAACACCGCGAAATCGGGTGCCGCCTGCAGGAAGAGCTTGGCCACGACGGTCGCGACGCCGTCGAAGAAGCTCGGCCTGAAGTCTGTTTCGAGGCCCGACGAGGGGCCGCCCACCGAGATCTTGGTGGCGAAACCGGCGGGGTACATTTCGCTTACGCCTGGCGTGAAGGCGAGATGCGCGCCCGCCTCCCGCAATCGGCCGAGATCGCGGGCCAGCTGGCGCGGATATTTGTCGAGGTCCTCCGTCGGCGCGAATTGAGTCGGATTGACGAAGATCGAGACGACGCAGCGCTCGGCCCGTTCGAGCGCGATCCTGACCAGCGAGATATGGCCGTCATGCAGCGCGCCCATGGTCGGCACCATGCCGATCCTGAGTCCGGCCCGGCGCCAGTCCCGGACCTGCACGCGAAGGGCGGCGACGCTGTCGACGACGATTGGGGCGTTCATGTCTCGTCCTTGTCGGGTGCGGTCGTCGTGAAGACGTGGTCGGAGCTGGGAAAGGCGCGGCTGCGCACCTCGGCGGCGTAGCGCGCCGCGGCATCCGCCACCACGCTGCGCAAGTCTGCGTATTCCTTGACGAATTTCGGCACGCGGTCGACGGACAGGCCGATCATGTCGTCGATCACCAGGATCTGACCGTCGCAGTCGGCGCTGGCGCCGATACCGATGGTCGGTATGGAAATATGACGGGTCAGCTTCGCGGCCACGGCCTCCATCGTGCCCTCGATGACGACGGAGAAGGCACCGGCCTTTTCCACCGCCTCGGCGTCGCGGAAGAGCGCTGCGATGTTCTCCTCCGTCCGGCCCTTGATCTTGTAGCCGCCGTCCTTTTCCACCGACTGTGGCTGCAACCCGATATGACCCATCACCGGTATTCCTTCGGCGACGATGGCCGCGATCTGGGCGGCCATGTCGACGCCGCCTTCGAGCTTCACGGCCTGGCAGCCCGTTTCCTCGACGATGCGCCTGGCGGATGTCGCGGCCTGTGCCGGCGAGGCCTCATAGCTGCCGGCCGGCATGTCGACCACGACGCAGGCCTTGGCCGAGCCGCGCATCACGGCCTGGCCGTGGGCGATCATCATCTCCAGCGAGGCGCCGAGCGTCGTGGCATGGCCATGCAGGACCATGGCGACGCTGTCGCCGACCAAGAGCAGGTCGACATGCGGATCGAGCAGACGGGCGACTGGGTAGGTATAGGCGGTGAGGCACACGATCGGCACGCCGCCCTTGCGGCAGCGAATATCCTCCGCGCTGATCCGATTGTCGGCGGCTGGAACCAATCGTCACCCCTCCCTCAAGGCGAGCCCGAAACGGACCGGTCGAGCTTTAGAAAGACAGGTCATGCTTGGCAAGCCGAGCGGTGGTTGACGGCTCTGCTGCATCGATTTAGCGCACGAAGCATTTACGTTCAGGACATGGCAAAACCCTTGCCTTCGCGGTGGCGTGACGCCATAAGCAGGGGAAAGGCAGGAGCCGCTGCCGCCGCGAGGATCTGGATGAAAACTTTCCTGCTGCAGTTTTTCACCTGGTGGAACAGCCAGACGCTCGGCACGCGTTTGCACACCTGGCGCTTCGGCAAACGGGTCGGCGAGGATGAGGCCGGCAACGTCTATTACGAAGGCGGCATCGATTCGGAAGGTCGCACCCGCCGTTGGGTCATCTATCGCGATTATTCGGAAGCATCGAAGATCCCGCCGGGATGGCATGGCTGGATCCACCACCGCGTCGACACGCCTCCCTCGAGCGAGAGCTATAAGGCTCGCGAGTGGCAGAAGCCGCATCGGGCGAACCTCACGGGAACGCCCGGCGCCTATCGGCCGCAAGGTTCGATCCTGACCAACCAGCATCGCCCTCAGGTGACCGGCGACTACGACGCTTGGACGCCCGGATCGTAATCCGCGTCCGCGACGCCGCTTCGATCCTTTATCGCCACAATTGGCGTTTAGCTGCTTGCTGACTGCGCAGCCATGACTAGCCTTGGGCGTTGAAGAATCACCCGGGCACAACCACCGGTATTTTGCATGAGCTCTTCTAAGCAATTCCAGGAAAAGTGCGCAGCGGTTTTCCGTCCGGAATTGCGACCCAGGATTCCAAGCCATATCTCCAAGGCGCTGATCGCTGCGACGTCCGTTCTGATTGTCTCGACGACAGCCTTCGCCGCCGCCCAGGCGCCGGCTCCTGCGCCCGCGGCCGCCGACCGCATCACCAATCCGGTGGCCGAGTTTGCCGGCATCGACAAGATCACCGGCCGCATCATCACCTTCGACGTCTATGTCGACGAGACCGTGCAGTTCGGCGCTTTGCAGGTCACGCCCCGCGTCTGCTATTCGCGGCCGGATACGGAGCAGCCGAAGACCGATTCCTTCGTCGAGGTCGACGAGATCACGCTCGACCGCAAGATCCGTCGCATCTTCACCGGCTGGATGTTCGCCGAAAGCCCGGGTCTCAACGCCGTCGAGCACGCCGTCTATGACGTTTGGCTCAAGGGCTGCAAGCAGAAGTCGGACGTGCCGCCGCCGACCGCGGCAAAGGCCGAGACAGGCAAGTCGAAGATCCAGGCCGCCAAACCCAAGGCTTCGGCGGAGCCGGCCGACGCCGCGCCCGAACCGGCTGACGCTGCCCCCGAGCCGGCCGACGCGACGCCGGAGCCGGACGACACCACCAACGCGAACTGATCCCGGAACTTGACCGCCCTTGAGCCGTTCCAACTCGGCAAGGCGAGGAGGATTCCGCGATGACTACCACGAAGCCGTTCATGGCCAACAAGCAGGAGCTTCTCGACATCGAGAAGGGCTTCTGGACCGGCGATTCCGCCTATTATGAAGCCAATGCCGATGTGGAGTGCCTGGTGGCGTTCCCGCAAATGGCCAAGGCGATGACCAATGCCGAACTGGCAGGGACTGCCAGCAAACCCAACCGTTGGCGCAACCTCGACATCAAGCTGAAGGGCATGGTCGAGCCGGGAAGCGATATCGTTATGCTGACTTACGAAGCGCGCGCGACGCGTGAGAACGGCGAATCCTACGCTGCGCTGGTCAGCACCGGCTATGTTCACCGCGCCGATGGCTGGAAGATGATGTTCCATGCGCAGACGCCGTTGGATGCGGCGCAGGGCTGACCTCAAGGATAGAAGACGGCCTCGCCTTTCAGCGCCTCGGCCAGCAGCTTTTCATACTGGCGGCGCGGCACGTCGATGGCGCCGAAGCGCTTCAGATGCTCGGTGGTGAACTGCGTGTCGAGCAGCGCGAAGCCGCGCGCCTTCAGCCGCTCGACGAGATAATAGAGGCAGGTCTTCGAGGCATCGGTCTCCCTGGCGAACATGCTCTCGCCGAAGAACACGCGCCCGAGCGAAACGCCGTAAAGGCCGCCAACCAGGCGGTCCTCGCGCCAGGCTTCGACCGAATGGCAGTGGCCGAGGCGATAGAGCTCGACATAGGCTTCGCGGATCGGCGCGTTGATCCAGGTCGAGCGGCGCTCTTCGCGCTTTTCCGCGCAGCCGTCGATCGTCGCCTCGAAATCGAAATCGTAGCGGATATCGAACGGGTGCCTGCGGATCGTCTTCTTGAGGCTGCGCGGCGTGTGGAACCCGTCCAACGGAATGATGCCGCGCGTTTCCGGCCGCACCCAGAACACTTCCGGGTCGTTGGCGCTCTCGGCCATCGGAAAGACGCCCGAGGCGTAAGCCCTGAGCAGCAGGTCGGTCGGGATGCGATAGCCTGGCGCGTAGGGGCGGGTCATCGCATCCCCGTGCTATTCACCCTTGGCCAGGTATTTTTCCAGCCAGTGGATATCGTAGTCGCCATTGGCGATGTCCGGGTTGCCGACAAGGTCACGGAACAGCGGCAGCGTCGTCTTGATGCCGTCGACGACGAATTCGTCGAGCGCGCGGCGCAGCCGCATCATGCATTCGACGCGGTTGCGGCCATGCACGATCAGCTTGCCGATCAGGCTGTCATAATAGGGCGGGATCTTGTAGCCGGAATAGACACCGGAATCGACGCGGATGCCAAGGCCGCCTGGCGTATGGAAATGCGTGATCGTGCCAGGCGACGGCGTGAAGGTGCGCGGATCCTCCGCGTTGATGCGGCACTCGATGGCATGGCCGTTGAACTTGATGTCTTCCTGCCTGACCGACAGCCCGCCGCCGGATGCGACGCGGATCTGCTCATGCACGAGGTCGATGCCGGTGATCGCCTCGGTCACCGGATGCTCGACCTGAAGGCGGGTGTTCATCTCGATGAAATAGAACTCGCCATTCTCATAGAGGAACTCGATCGTGCCCGCGCCCGAATAGCCGAGATCGGCGATCGCCTTGGCGCAGATGCCGCCGATACGCGAGCGCTCTTCGGTGTTGAGCGCGGGGGAGTTGGCTTCCTCCCAGACTTTCTGGTGACGACGCTGCAGCGAGCAGTCGCGTTCGCCGAAATGCACGCCGCGGCCGGCGCCGTCGCCGAACACCTGCACCTCGATATGGCGCGGCTTCTCCAGATATTTCTCGATATAGACGGCGTCGTCGCCGAAGGCCGCGCCCGCTTCCGACTTTGCCGTCTGCAACGCGACTTCGAGATCTGCTTCGGTGTGCGCTACCTTCATGCCGCGGCCGCCGCCGCCGGCGGAGGCCTTGATGATCACCGGATAGCCGATCTCGGCGGCGACGCGCTTGGCCTCCTTGTCGTCGCTGATCGCGCCATCGGAGCCGGGCACCACCGGAATGCCGAGACGCTTTGCCGTGCGCTTGGCCTCGATCTTGTCGCCCATGATGCGGATATGGTCGCCGGAGGGACCGATGAAGGTGATGTTGTGCGCGGCGAGGATGTCGGCGAACTTCGCGTTCTCGGACAGGAAGCCGTAGCCCGGATGCACGGCGTCGGCGCCGGTGATCTCGCAGGCGGCGACGATCTGATGGATGTTGAGATAGCTTTCGCGCGACGGCGGCGGGCCGATGCAGACGCTCTCGTCGGCGAGCCGCACATGCATGGCGTCGGAATCGGCGGTCGAGTGGACCACCACAGTCTGGATGCCGAGCTCCTTGCAGGCGCGCAGCACCCGGAGCGCGATTTCGCCGCGATTGGCGATGAGGATCTTCTGGAACATCTCTTGGCTGTTCCTACTCGAGGACCACCAGCGGCATTCCGTACTCGACCGGCTGGGCATCCTCGATGAGGATCGCAGTCACCGTGCCGGCGCGCGGCGAAGGAATCTGGTTCATCGTCTTCATCGCCTCGATGATGAGCAGCGTCTGGCCTTCCTTCACCTTCTGGCCGATCTCGACGAACGGCTTGGCGTCGGGCGAGGGCGCCAGATAGGCGGTGCCCACCATCGGCGACGGCACGGCGTTCTTGGACGGATCGGCGGGCACCACGGCGGCGACCGCGGCCGGCTGAGCCGCAGCGGCGACGGGAGCGGCGATCGCGGGCAGGGGCGCGGCAACCGCGTGGACAGCCTGCGACTGGCGCGACACACGCACTTTGAGATCGCCGAGCTCCACCTCGATCTCGGTCAGATTGGTGTCGTTCAGGATGCCCGCCAGATCGCGGATCAGCTGCTGGTCAACACCGGTCTTTTTTATCGACATTTTCGAGCCTTCTGTTTGGGGGCCGGTCACAGGCGTGCCGCCAGTGCCTGCAGCGCGAGCGTGTAGCCGAGCGGCCCGAACCCGCAGATCATGCCGACAGCGACCGGCGCGACCATGGAGACGTGGCGGAAGGGCTCCCGCGCATGGATGTTGGAAAGATGAACCTCCGCCACCGGCAGCGGCGCAACAGAACGGATGGCGTCGTGGATGGCGATCGAGGTGTGGCTGTAGGCGCCGGGATTGATGACGATGCCTGCCGCCTTCTCGCCGGCTTCCTGGATCCAGTCGACCAGGTCGCCCTCGTGATTGGACTGGCGAAAATCGATCTCGAGGCCGAGCGCGGCGCCCGCCGCCTTGCAGTCCTCTTCGATGGCCGCAAGCGTCTTGCCGCCATAGATCCCCGGCTCGCGTTTGCCGAGCGCATTGAGATTGGGACCGTTGAGGACGAAAATCGTTTTCAATATGCCGACCTTGTTTCACGCCGACCCCAAGCCGGCGCACTGGGCCTCTATAATGGGCATAGCCGCCCGCGAAAAGAGCGCAAGTGCGTTCTTACGCTGTCCACAACGGCCGGCTTTTGCATCCGCAAGCACTTACAGCGCGCTCTTGGCCTCTTCGATCTTTTCCGCCAGAACCTGCTGGCCGAGCGCTCCGAAGATCACCTCGTTGCCCACCACATAGGACGGCGTGCCGGTGATCGACAGTTTCGTCGCAAGGTCATAGGTGCGCGAGAGCGTTTCGGCGATGCGGGGATCCTTCATCTTTTCGCGCAGGGTCGCCTCATCGGCACCGAGCGAAAGCGCCACCTTGATGGCGCTGGATTCGGTGGCGCGGCCCTGGCCGCCGAGCAGCGCGGTATGGAACTCGCCGTATTTCTCCGGATGCATCAAGTGGAACGCCATGGAGACGACGCTGGCCTTCTGCGAATCCGGGCTCAGTATCGGGAACTCCTTGAGCACGAAGCGCAGATCCGGGTCGGACTTGGTCAGAGCCTGCATGTCCTCGATGGCGCGTTTGCAGAAACCGCAATTGTAATCGTAGAACTCGACGATCGTGACCTTGCCCTTCGGGTTGCCGACGACGCCGTCGAAGGTCGAGTTGAAGATCTCGTCCTTGGAATTCTTGATGACGCCGAGTGCCGCGAGGCGCTGCTCTTCCTTCTGCTTGGCCTCGAGCGCGTCCTGCACCTCGAGCAGAACTTCCGGATTCTTCAAGAGATAATCGCGGATGATGCCCTCGACTTCCTTTCGGTCGATCTTGGTATCGGCGGCCGTCTTGGTATCGGTGGAGGACGTCACCTGAGCCACCTGCACGGTGTCGGCCTTCGCGGCCTGCGGATTTCCCGCCACGAAACCGAAGGCCAGCATGCCGAGCGCCACCGCCAGACCGCCGGCACTGCCAAGCAGGATTGCCTTGTTCATGATCGTCGTCCTTTTGCCTGTTCCGGTCCGCCTTCGTCGTCGCCGACGTCCGGGAGGTTCATTTGAGTTTATTAGACGGTGTGTAGTTTATAATATCCTGAGCGCGCACCCAGCGGGGTTCGCCGCGCTTCAATTTCTGTTGAGCGCGCATGGCGAAGATCTTCGCATTCTTGTAGTCGCCCGCATAGTAATGGCCCTCTGCGGTGGCGAGATCGGCGGCCGGAATGTCGCCCTGTTCTCCATAGGCCTGCGCCAGGAAGCGATAGGCGTCGGCATTCTCCTTGTCCCGCCCGACGCCGTTGTTGAGCTGGACCACGGCCTTTTTTAGCGAATCGGGCGTGCCCACCGCCATCAGCGCCTGGCCGAGCGAGACCAGAAGCAGTCCAGAGTGCGCGGGATCGAGACTCACCGCCTTGGCATAGGCGTCCGCCGCGTCCTTTGGCTTGTTGGCCTTCATCAGGATATCGCCGCGCAACTCCTGGAAATAGGGGTTCTTCGGCTCCTCCTTGATCAGCGCTGCCGTCTTGGTCAGCGCGGCGCCTGGATTGCCGTAAAGATAGGTCTGCTGCGCGTCGCCATAGCGCGAGGCGAGGCTGGTCGGATTCTTGCGCATCAGCCGTGCCACGGCCGCCTGGCCCTGCATATAGGCGGCGATCTTGATGCGCATCATGTCATGCCGCTGCTGCAGCGCCGGCGGGTCGACAACGTTGACGAAGGGGCTTTGCTTGACGAGTACTTCGAGGTTGGCGATGCGCTCCTGCGGCATCGGATGGCTGATCCGGTAGGGGTCGACCTGGGTGCCGGCCAGCGACAGCGCGCTCTGGAAGCGGCCGAAGGTCTTCAGCATGCCCATGCCGGACTGGCCGGTGGCGTTGAGATAGGTGATCGCCGAACGGTCGGCGGTGATCTCTTCGGTGCGCTGATAGGCGAGGATCGAGCGCTGCGCCATCTCGCCGCCGCCGGCGGCGACGCCCATGCCGGCGCCCGCCAGACCCTTGCTGCTGGTGGTGGCGCCGGCAACTATGGCGCCGGCGCCGAGCAGCGTGGCGATGATCGCCATGGTCTTGGCGCGGTCGAGCTGATCACGCAATTTCTGCTGATGTCCGCCCGCGATATGGCCTGCCTCGTGCGCGATGACGCCGATGATCTCGTTCGGCGTTTCGGCGGTCACCAGCGCGCCGGTATTGATGAACAGGCGCCGCCCGGTGACGAAAGCGTTGAAACTCGGATCATTGACCAGAACGATGTCGATGCCGTCATTGGCAAGACCTGCCGCCTTGAAGATCGGCCGCGCATAATCGCGCACCAGCGCCTCGATCTCGGCGTCGCGCACCACCGGCACGCCTTGCGCGAAGGCGCTGACCGAGCCCGAAACGGCGACGGCAGCGGCAAGCATAAGCGTCGCGAAGCCGCGCGCGGTTCGGCTGAGGGAGGTCGATCTGCCAATCGATGGTCGGAGTCGGCTCAACATAGGTCCACTGGTAGACGAGCGGGCGAAAGATGAAAAGTCGGCGCCGGCAACTTCCTGCGCGCTTGTGATCCCCACATCAATCGGGCATTTGTGCGGCGCTGCCCCTTTAGCCAGGGCAGTTCAAGGCAAGTCTGCGCTGCTTGCCTGCGGAATTCACCGAAACAGGGCAGTTGGAAGAGGTCAAATGGTCGTTTCGCTTTCGCGCCGGGGGGAAGTCGAGCCCTTCCACGCCATGGACATCCTGGCCGAAGCCAACCGGCTGAAGGCCGCCGGCGTGCCCGTGGTGTCGATGGCCGTCGGCCAGCCATCGGATCCCGCGCCGGCCGGAGTCCGTGCGGCCGCGGCCGCGGCCCTCAGGCACGGTCGCATCGGTTACACCGATGCCTTGGGCCTGGCCGATCTGCGCAAGGCGATCGCCGAGCACTATGGCGAGCATTACGGGATCGACGTCGCGCCGTCGCGCATTGCCGTCACGACCGGCTCGTCGGCCGCATTCAACCTCGCTTTCCTGGCGATGTTCGATCCGGGCGACCGGGTCGCCATCGCCGCGCCTGGCTATCCTGCCTACCGCAACATCATGTCGGCGCTCGGCATCGAGATCGTCGAGATCGAGCTCGGCGCGGACGCTTACCTGCATGCTGATCACCTGAAGAGCGCGCATGGCGATAAGCCACTGAAGGGCGTGCTGTTTGCCAGCCCCGCCAATCCGACGGGTGCGGTGATCCCGGCGGACGAACTTGCGGCCCTGGTGGAGACGGCCGAGGAACTCGGCATCGCCGTCATCTCCGACGAAATCTACCACCGGTTGGCCTATGCGGCCCCCGATGTCACCGCGCTGGCGCATGGCGCCGACGTGACCGTCATCAATTCCTTCTCGAAATACTATTGCATGACCGGCTGGCGCATCGGCTGGATGGTGCTGCCCGAGGAACTGGTGCGGCCGGTCGAGCGCATCGCCCAAAGCCTCTATATCTCGCCGCCGGAATTGTCGCAGATTGCCGCGATCGAGGCCTTCAAGGCGACGGAGGAACTGGAAAAGGTGAAGGCGCGCTACGCCTGGAATCGCGACCTTCTGATGCAACGCCTGCCGGAGCTCGGTTTCGCGCTGGCCGCGCCGATGGACGGTGCCTTCTACGCCTTCTGCGATGTCACCCGCCACACCAATGACAGCATGGCCTTCGCGCGCAAAATGCTTGCCGAGGCACATGTCGCGGCCACACCCGGCCGCGATTTCGACCCACTGCAGGGGCATCGCACCATGCGCTTTTCCTATGCCGGCAGCCATGACGACATGGTCGAGGCGCTGGCCCGCATCGAACGCTGGCTGAAATAGAAGCCATGCCGGAACTCGAGCAAGCATTGGCGGAAGTCGCCGCCGAAATGGCTGAGCGCACCGATCGCGGCAGGGTGGCGACCTACATCCCGCAGCTCGGCAAGGTCGATCCGAAGAGATTCGGCATCGCCGCCGTGACCAATGATGGCCGCGTCATCCTTGCCGGCGATGCCGATCAGCCCTTTTCTATCCAGAGCGTTTCGAAGGTCTTCACCCTCACCCTGGCGCTGGGCAAGATCGGCGATGCACTCTGGCAGCGCGTCGGTCGCGAGCCGTCCGGCAACCCGTTCAACTCGATCGTCCAGCTCGAGCATGAGAACGGCATTCCACGCAATCCGTTCATCAACGCCGGCGCCATCGTCGTCTCCGACGTGCTGCTCGCCGGCCATCAGCCGCGCGAGGCGATCGGCGAGATCCTGCGCTTCATCCAGTTCCTCGCCGATGACGAGACGATCATCATCGACCGCGAAGTGGCGGCATCCGAGCGGGCCACCGGCTACCGCAACTTCGCTCTGGCCAACTACATGAAATCCTTCGGCAATCTCCATCATGAGCCGGAGCTGGCGCTGGGTGTCTATTTCCACCATTTCGCCGTTGCCATGAGCTGCCGCCAGCTCGCCATGGCGGGACGCTTTCTGGCCAATGGCGGCAGGAACCCGGCGACCGGGCACTCGGTCGTGTCGGCCGAGCGGGCGCGCCGCATCGGCGCGTTGATGCTGACCTGCGGCCATTATGACGGTTCCGGCGATTTCGCCTTCCACGTTGGCATTCCCGGCAAAAGCGGCGTCGGCGGCGGCATTCTCGGCATCGTGCCCGGGGTGGCTTCGCTGGCAGTGTGGTCGCCCGGTCTCAACGAGAACGGCAACTCCAAGCTTGGCTCGATCGCGCTGGAGAAGCTCGCACGCATGATGAACTGGTCGATCTTCGCGCCGTAGGCAAGTCGATATTCAGGTGAGGCCGGCCTGCAAATGGCGGGTCCCTGCGCTTCCGGTGCTCACGTACTTCAAGTACTCTCCGCTCCGGTTCTCGGAACCCCACCATTTTCGACTCGGCCTGACCTGAATCTCGATTTGCCTTGCGCTGCGGCAAACAAGAAAAATCCCGCGCCACGGGCGCGGGATTTTTGCAAAGAAATCAGTCCAACAATCTGAAAAGCTTAGAAGAAACCTTTGCGCTGCCACCAGCCGGCGCGCTTCGGCTTGTCCTCGGCTTTGGCCTCGTCGGACACATTCGAGGATACAACGGGAACAACCGGCGCGTCGATCGACTGCGGCTTGCGCCGCGTCGGATGGGCATTGGCGGCAGGCTCCGCCTCGGTCGCCGCGAGAGCGGCAGGTGCCGGCTCAGGAGCGGCAGGTGCCGGCTCCGGCTCGACCGCCACGGGCGCGACCTGAGCTTCCGCCACAGGTTCGGAAACCGTCTCTGCCACGGCTTCCTCGGCCGCTTTCTTTGCTCGCGAACGGCGGGGCTTCTTCGGCTTTTCGACCGCCTCGGCATCGTCATTGGCCGCCGTGGGAGCAGCAGGCTGCTCGGGCGCGGCTGCTACCGCCGGCTCGCCGGCGGCGTCCTCATCTTCCGCTGCTTCGTCCTCGACGTCGCCGACGTCGGCCTCTGAAGCCTCATCGTCACGGCGGTTGCGCTTGCCGCCGCGCTTGCCGCGCCGGCGCTTCTTGCCGGCGGCTTCCTCGGTTGCGGCCGCCACGGCCTCGCCACCGGTGGTCGCCTCCTGAGCTGCTTCTTCCGATGCATCCGCGGGATGGTCGCTGGTTTCACCAGCTTCCGCCGGCGCAGCCGTGACATCCCCATTATGCTCGCGATCGCGGTCCCTGCCGCCACGCCGCCGCCGGCGCTTGCGACGCTTGCGATCACGGCTTTCGCCGTCCTCGGACCGCTGCTGGTGCTGGCCCTGCTGCTGCGGGTGGCGCGGCTGTTCGGCCTGCACCGCGACCTCTTCTTCTTCCTCGATGACGATCTCGTCCTCGGGCTCTTCCGGCTCGACATAGGCCGGCAGGCTGCGCACCTCGACGAAGCCTTCCGGCTTCTCGGCGATGGCGCCGCGGAAGATCGCGTAATGTTGGGTCCCCAGTGTCTCGTCAGCCTCGATCGTGATCGTCAGGCCGAACCGAGCTTCGAGCTCAACCAGGTTGGCGCGTTTGTGGTTCAGCACATAAAGCGCCGTCGCGGCCGGCGTGCGCACGATGATGTGGCTGCGCGAATCCTTGAGCAGGAATTCCTCGATCGCCCGCACCACCATCAGCGCCACGGAAGAATCGGAGCGCACATGGCCGGTGCCGCCGCAATGCGGGCAGGGCTTCATGGTCGATTCCAGCACGCTGGCGCGGATGCGCTGACGCGACATTTCCATGAGGCCGAAATGCGAGATGCGGCCGACCTGGATACGGGCGCGGTCGTTCTTGAGGTGATCCTTCAGCCGCTTCTCGACGGAGCGGTTGTTGCGGTTCTCCTCCATGTCGATGAAGTCGATGACGATGAGACCGGCAAGGTCGCGGAGTCTCAACTGGCGCGCGACTTCCTCGGCCGCTTCCAGGTTGGTGTGGAGCGCGGTCTCCTCGATCGAATGCTCCTTGGTGGAGCGGCCGGAGTTGACGTCGATCGAGACCAGCGCCTCGGTCTGGTTGATGATGATGTAGCCGCCGCTCTTCAGCGTCACCTGCGGCTGCAGCATGCGGTCGAGCTGCGCCTCGATACCGTTGCGCACGAAGATCGGCGTGGTGTCGCGGTAGGGCTGAACCACCTTGGCATGGCTGGGCATCAGCATGCGCATGAAGTCTTTGGCCTCGCGGTAGCCGTCCTCGCCGGAGACCAGGATCTCGTCGATATCCTTGTTGTAGAGGTCGCGCACCGAGCGCTTGATCAGGCTGCCTTCCTCATAGACCAGGGCAGGGGCGGATGACTGCAGCGTCAGGTTGCGGACATTTTCCCAAAGCCGCATGAGATATTCGTAGTCGCGCTTGATCTCGGCCTTGGTGCGGCTTTCGCCGGCGGTGCGCAGGATGACGCCCATGCCCTGCGGCACTTCGAGGTCGGCCACGACCTCCTTCAGGCGCTTGCGATCCTGGGCGTTGGTGATCTTGCGCGAGATGCCGCCGCCGCGCGCGGTATTCGGCATCAGCACCGAATAGCGGCCGGCAAGCGAAAGATAGGTGGTGAGCGCCGCGCCCTTGTTGCCGCGCTCTTCCTTGACAACCTGCACCAGAAGGATCTGGCGGCGCTTGATGACTTCCTGGATCTTGTACTGGCGGCGCACCGGCTTACGGCGGTTGCGGATTTCCTCGAGCGCGTCCTCGGCGCCGACCGATTCGACCTCGTGCTCGTCCGAATGCGAGGCCGAGACATCCTCCAGCATGCCGCGATCATTATCGCTGGCGGCCGCTTCGCCGACCTGTTCGGGGCTAGCCTGCTCGGGCTGATCCGCCTGCGGGACTGCCTCGGAAATGACGTCGGCCTCGACGCTCGCGGCAATCGACGTCGGACCACCTTCGGAGGACTTGCCATCCTCCTCGCCTGTGGCGTCGTCGGCTTCGGCGTTGGATTGCTCGGCCGTTTCCGAGACCACTTCGATTTCAACGGCTTCATCGGAGGTTTCGGGGTTCTCGCCTGAAGCGTCGGCGGTCTCGCCGGCATCCCCGCTCGCGGCAACCTCGGCCGTGGTTTCGTCGGCAACTGCTGGCTCAGCCGGGCTTTCCTCGTTTTCCGACGATGCGTGTCTGTGCTCGCCGCGGTCGCGGTTCTTGCCGCCGCGCCTGCGGTTGCGCCGGCCGCCGCGATCGCGCGCCTGCTGCTCTTCGCCGTTCTCCGCTTCCTCGTCGTCGTCGTCCTCGGCCTCCTGCGCTTCGGCGCGAAGCAGAGCCTGACGGTCGGCTACCGGGATCTGATAATAGTCGGGATGGATTTCACTGAAGGCGAGGAAACCGTGACGGTTGCCGCCATACTCGACAAAGGCTGCCTGAAGGGAAGGTTCGACGCGGGTTACGCGGGCGAGGTAGATGTTTCCTTTGAGCTGCTTCTTGTCCTGGGATTCAAAGTCGAATTCTTCGATGCGGTTACCGCGAACGACGACAACGCGTGTTTCCTCCGGGTGGGAGGCGTCTATCAGCATCTTGTTGGGCATTATCTTGTTTCCTGCCGGCAGCCGACGGCCGCAGCTGGCGTGGCAATGCCCGCCGCTGTGCGCCTGTATCTGTGTGCATGCCGGATAATTGAATGTCCGCTAGCCGCCGCTTGAGCGCAATGGCGGTGCCGCCCGCAGCCACTATGGCGCGGTTTGATGCGGACCTTTCCATGATTGCGCTTGAAGCCATCGGCACCCAGCAGACCTTTTGAACCAAAGCCCGGGCTGAGCCGGACCAGCTTGTTTGCTCACGAAGAGCCGGCGCGGGGCAAACCCGGCCGTTTTCCTCACGCAAGCGATTCCCCGCCACGGGAGCACGCCTGCGAAAATCGTCGCGACCACCTGAGCCTGGAAGGATAACGGAGCCGCCTTTGCATCCGACCTTTGGCAGGAAACTGCTGAGGCGAGCGGTTCCAGGATTGCAGTGATCCAACGTCGCTTTTATGATTTGGCGGGATGGAAGGCAACCCCGATTTCGGAGGCCGGCAAAAAGCGCTTCCGTTAGGGAAGGTGCCCTTCGTCTTACCTCTGAAAGGCTTGGTTAACCTTCTCTGAATACCAATCGTTAATCGAATTGGCGGCCTGACTGGCACTCTGCGAGAAGACCGGGCGCAATGCGTCAAACCGGGAGCGACGAACAAGAGATGGGACTTGCGGGCAGCGCGGACAAGAGAGGCGGGGCCGCGGCGCATTTCACGCGCATGGCCTGCGCCGCCTTGCTGCTGCTTTGTTTCGCGGCCGCCGCGCGCGCCGAGGCCCTGCTTGGCGCGACCGGCTACAAGATGGCCGGCGACGCCACCAAGATGCGCATCGTCGTGAATTTCGACCGCGAGCCGGACGTCAAATGGTTTTTGTTGCGGGGCCCCAATCGCCTGGTCGTCGATCTGCCGCGAACGCGATTCGCGCTTGAGGCCAAGGATGTGAAGCCGCGTGGCCTTGTGCGGGCCGTCCGCTACGGCGATCAGGGGCACGGCTCGCGCCTGATCCTGACCGGCAAGGGTCCTTTCGCCGTCGACAAGCTCGACGTGCTCAAGAATGACGACGGCACCGGCTACCGCATCGCCATCGATATGTCGGCCGCCTCCGAACGCGAGTTCGACGAGGCCCTCGCCAACCAGTCGCTGACCACCGGTTCGACGGTCTCCACCGAAAAAGGCGAGCGGGTCGGCACCGGGCCGGTCTCGGCGCCCGGCCATCGCTTCACGGTGGTGATCGACCCCGGCCATGGCGGCGTCGATGGCGGCGCCGAGAGCTCCGCCGGCACGGTCGAGAAGGACGTCACGCTCGCTTTTGCCAAGGAATTGCGCGACAAGCTGGCCGCGGTCGGCAAATACGATGTCTTCATGACACGCGACGACGACGTGTATCTGGCGCTTGACGAGCGTGTGCGCATCGCGCGCCAGCACGAGGCGGACCTCTTGATCTCGATCCATGCCGATACGATTGCCGTCAAAGGTCTTCGCGGCGCCACCGTCTACACGCTGTCGGACAAGGCGTCCGATCCCGAGGCCCAGGCGCTCGCCGATCGCGAGAACCTGTCCGATCAGTTCGCGGGAATGAAGATCGAGGACGACAACAAGGAAGTCACCGACATTCTCATCGACCTGATCCGGCGGGAAACGCATGGCTTCTCGATGAGCTTCGCCCATACGCTGGTCGGCCAATTGTCGACCAGTGTCGGCCTCATCAACAATCCGCAACGCTCGGCCGGCTTCAAGGTGCTCAAGGCTCCGGACGTGCCGTCTGTTCTGGTCGAGCTTGGCTACCTGTCCAACAGCAAGGACGAGGCGCAGCTGCTCAACGCCGACTGGCGCGGCAAGGCGGCGCAAAGCATAACCAACGCGGTCGCCCTGTTTGCCGCGGCCAAGGCTGGAACGGCGACGGGCGGTTGACCGGCCGCGCCTGCTCACAACCACCGGGCGTCTACAACCACAAGCAGCCGTTGCATGACGACAACACCCGGCGTTATTATTGAATAACCGAGTCCTCAAATTTCGCGCTGCCGTATTTTGTCCACATGGTGGCGACATGGGTTTTTGATTGCGGATTGGGACCGCCCCGGGAAGCTTGCGCGACTGTCGGCTTCGTTTAGGAAATTCCCGAACCTCGGACTGGAGCGGGTATGATTCGTCTCATCGGCTATTTCTTTGGCATCGGCACGACGCTGGCGTTGCTGGTGGCGGCCGGCCTTGCCATCTATATCAGCCATGTCGCGAAGGACCTGCCCGACTACGAGGTTCTGGCCAAATACGAACCGCCGGTGACGACGCGCATTCATGCCTCCGACGGCTCGCTGATGGCGGAATATGCGCGTGAGCGGCGCCTTTATCTGCCGATCCAGGCCATCCCGGACCGCGTCAAGGCCGCCTTCATGTCGGCCGAGGACAAGAATTTCTACAACCACCCCGGCATCGACGTCACCGGCCTCGGCCGCGCCATCATCGTCAACCTGCAGAACCTCGGCTCGGGCCGGCGCCAGGTCGGCGCCTCGACCATCACCCAGCAGGTGGCGAAGAACTTCCTGCTCACCTCGGATCAGACCTACGAGCGCAAGATCAAGGAGATGATCCTGGCCTTCCGCATCGAGCAGGCCTATTCCAAGGACCGCATCCTTGAACTCTATCTCAATGAAATCTTCTTCGGCTTCGGCGCTTATGGCGTCGCGGGCGCGGCGCTCACCTATTTCGACAAGTCGGTCAACGAGCTGACGGTCGCGGAAGCCGCCTATCTCGCCTCGCTGCCCAAGGGCCCGAACAATTATCATCCCTTCAAGCACGCGGACCGCGCGATCGAGCGCCGCAACTGGGTCATCGACCAGATGGTCGAGAATGGCTACGTCACCCGCGAGGAGGGCGCCAAGGCCAAGGCTGAGCCGCTCGGCGTGACGCCGCGCCGCAATGGCTCCTATCTGTTTGCCGGCGAGTATTTCACCGAGGAAGTCCGCCGCCAGATCATCGCCCGCTACGGCGAGAACGCACTCTATGAGGGCGGCCTGTCGGTGCGCACCACGCTCGATCCGAACATCCAGCTTATCGCCCGCAAGTCGCTGCAGAACGGCCTGCTCAAATACGACATGCTGCGCGGCTACCGCGGTCCGGTCACACATGTCGACATTTCCGGGGACTGGGGCGTGCCGCTCGGCAATGTGAAAGGTCTCGAGGACGTGCCGGAATGGACGCTGGCCGTGGTGCTCGACAGTTCGGCGGACGGCCTGACCATCGGCATCCAGCCAGCGCGGCAGGTCTCCGGCGAGCTCGTCAAGGACCGCGTCCAGGGCACCGTCAGCAAGGACGACATGGGCTTCGCCATGCGCCACTTCGTCAATGGCAAGTCCGTCAGGGCGAAGTCTCCGGCCGAGGTTCTGGAACCCGGCGATGTCGTCTTCGTGCAGAAGAACGATGGCTCTGACAACACCTACATGCTGCGCCAGGTGCCTGAGGTCGAAGGTGGTCTCGTCGCCATGGATCCGCACACCGGCCGCGTGCTCGCCATGGTCGGCGGATTCTCCTACGCGCAGTCCGAGTTCAACCGCGCGACCCAGGCCATGCGCCAGCCCGGCTCCTCGTTCAAGCCGATTGTCTATTCGGCCGCGCTCGACAATGGCTATACGCCGGCCTCGGTCATCATGGACGGCCCGATCACCATCCAGAGCGGCAACACCACCTGGACGCCGAAGAACTATGACGGCACGGTCGCTGGCCCGGCCACCTTGCGCTCCGGCATCGAGAAGTCGCGCAACCTGATGACGGTGCGGCTTGCCAACGACATGGGCATGAAGCTGGTCGTGGAATATGCCGAGCGCTTCGGCGTCTACGACCACCTGGCGCCCTATCTGCCGATGGCGCTGGGCTCCGGCGAGACGACCGTCATGCGCATGGTCTCGGCCTATTCGATCATGGCCAATGGCGGCAAATCGATCAAACCCTCGCTGATCGACCGTATCCAGGACCGCTACGGCAAGACGGTGTTCAAGCAGGACGAGCGCGGCTGCGAGGGCTGCAACGCCACCGAATGGAAGAACCAGCCCGAGCCGGAGCTGGTCGACAATTCCGAGCAGGTGCTCGACCCGATGACGGCCTATCAGATCACCTCGATGATGGAAGGCGTCGTGCAGCGCGGCACCGGCGCCACCATCGGCGAGCTCGGCCGCCACATCGCCGGCAAGACCGGCACCACCAATGACGAGAAGGACGCCTGGTTCATCGGCTTCACGCCAAACCTCGTCGTCGGTCTCTACATGGGCTACGACACGCCGCGCGGCCTCGGCAAGGGTGCCACGGGCGGCGGTCTCGCCGCGCCGATCTTCAAGGATTTCATGCGCGTGGCGCTCGACGGCAAGCCGAACACCGACTTCCAGGTTCCGGACGGCATGAAGCTCATCGCCATCAACCGCAAGACCGGCATGCGCGCCGCCGAGGGCGACCCCAACACCATCGTCGAGGCGTTCAAGCCAGGCACCGGCCCGGCCGACAGCTACTGGGTGATCGGCATGGGCGCGGATGGCTCCAACGGTTCGGGTGGCGCGCTGTCGCCACAAGCCAACCAGGCCATCCAGGACGGCGGCGGCGGGCTCTACTGACGTCTCGATAGCTCTCGAATGGGCTGGCGGGACCGCCGGCCCATTTCGCTTTACAGGCGGCGATGCCGTGCCTATGTATCGCGCCTATTCCGAAAAGACCGAAAAGAACAGGACCGAACGAAAAGCCATGCGCGCGGAAACGCAAAACATTGTCGACGAGATCAGGCAGGCGATAACCCTGCTGAGGAGGCATCTTTGACTGGGATCAGGCTGTAAAGCGGCTTGAGTACCTGAATTCGCGCGCCGAGGATTCCAGCCTCTGGAATGATCCGATCGAAGCGCAGAAGCTGATGCGGGAGCGCCAGGAGCTGGAAGACGGCATCGCCGCCGTCAAGGGAATGACACAGGCGCTGGACGACAATATCGGCCTGATCGAGCTCGGCGAGGAAGAGGGCGACGACGGCATCATCGCGGAAGCGGAGGCTGCGCTGCGCTCGATGCAGGGCGAGGCCAAGGCCCGGCAGGTCGAGACGCTGCTCTCCGGCGAAGCCGACGCCAACGACACCTATCTCGAAATCCATGCCGGCGCCGGCGGTACCGAAAGCCAGGACTGGGCTTCGATGCTCTTGCGCATGTACACGCGCTGGGCCGAGCGCCGCCGCTTCAAGGTCGAGGTGCTGGAAGTCCATGACGGCGAAGAGGCGGGCATCAAGTCGGCAACCGTGCTGATCAAGGGCCACAACGCCTATGGCTGGCTGAAGACCGAGTCCGGCGTCCACCGCCTGGTGCGCATTTCGCCCTATGACAGCAATGCGCGGCGTCACACCTCCTTCTCTAGTGTCTGGGTCTATCCTGTCGTCGACGACAAGATAGAGATCGATGTCTCGGAATCTGACGTGCGCATCGATACCTATCGCTCCTCCGGTTCCGGCGGCCAGCACGTCAACACCACCGACTCGGCGGTCCGCATCACCCATCTCGCGACCGGCATCGCGGTTGCCTGCCAGGCCGAGCGCTCGCAGCACAAGAACCGCGCCAAGGCCTGGGAAATGCTGCGCTCGCGCCTCTACGAGGAAGAGCTGAAGAAGCGCGAGGCGGTCGCCAACGCCACGGAGGCGTCGAAGAGCGACATCGGCTGGGGCCACCAGATCCGCTCCTACGTGCTGCAGCCCTATCAGCTCGTGAAGGATCTGCGCACTGGGGTCGAAAGCACCTCGCCGTCGAGCGTGCTCGACGGCGACCTCGATGAGTTCATGGAAGCCTCGCTCTCGCATCGCATCGAGGGCGGCGCGGGCGAAGCGGTGGCGGACCTGGATTAGGATATGCCCATATTCAGGTGAGGCCGGCCTGCGAATGGCGATTTCCTGCGCGCTTCCGGTGCTCACGTACTTTAAGTACGCTCCGCTCCGGTTGTCGCAAACCGCCATTCTCAGCTCAGCCTGACCTGAATCTGGGCATATCCTGCCGTTGCACAAAGGAAGAACCGGTGACGCGCAAACTTACCGGGAAGTGTTTCTGCGGCGCCGTCCACTATGAAGTGGCGGACGAATTCGTCTATGCCGCGAACTGCCACTGCTCCAACTGCCGGCGCACGACGGGGTCGGCGTTCAAGCCCTTCGCCGGCATCGAGCGCGGCAAGTTCCGTCTCACCGCGGGCGATGACAGGCTGCTGATTTTCGGCGACGAGAGCGGCCATGACGCGCATTGCGGCCGATGCGGCTCGCTGCTCTATTCGCTGGTCCGCGACGGTGCCTATGTCCATGTCGCGATGGGAACCTTGGTCGATGATCCGAGCAACGGCCGACCGCGCACATCTTTGTCGGCTCCAAGGCGAAGTGGTTCACAATCGCCGACGACCTGCCGCAGTATGATGGGCATGTTCCCGGCTGAACGTCCGGAACCAGCTTGAGCCGTTTCCCGTTGTCGGGCACCGGCACCGTGCGGCTAACTGGTCGTTAGCCAGGCCGGCACACGGTTCTGGATGGCAGAGGCTGGTGCAAAAAGCCGCATCGCCGGTTGCTTGCGTCAGTCGAGGAATCAGCCCAGTTTTCGCACTGGGGTTAAAAGCATTTATGGCCGGCTGCGGCATATCTGCGACCGACGATCCGGCCACTGGGAAGATACGTTCCGGGAACGGGCAAGCGACAACGCTTGATGCTCGAAAGGAACGCTTCGATGTCTGCTGCCATATCAAGATCGGCCCAAGCCGTTCGACCGGCTGGCCGACTTTTGTTCTCCCTGCTCGCAGTTGGGGCCATCTCGGTGCTGGCGCCGCCGGCCATCGCGCACGACGCCCAGCCGACGGCGGCCACGCCGCAAGGCTGGAAATACCCCTTTGCCTGCTGTGCCAACTTCGATTGCAAGGAAGTGCCGCAGTCATCGATCAGCGAGCGGCCCGAAGGCTATGTCATAAAAGGCACGGGCGAGGTGGTGGCCTACAGCGACAAGCGGGTCAAGAATTCGCCCGACGGCGAATATCACTGGTGCGCGCATCAGGCCGGGCTCGACGCCGGCAAGACCATCTGCCTGTTCGTGCCGCCGCCCTCTTACTAGCCTTCGAGCGCGCCAGCATCTCTGCCGAAGCTGCTGACAGACAGTTGTCAGGACTGCTTCTTTATGTTGCCTTGCCACCGAGCAATTCCAGGAAAGTGCGTAGCGGCTTTCCGTTCGGAATTGCGTGCAATATGGGCGCGGCGGACAATGGAGAGGTGAGTTCATGACCATCAAAGGCAGTTGCCACTGCAAGGCGACAACCTTCGAGGTTGCCGAGGCGCCGCAGACGGTGACGCAATGCACATGCTCGTTCTGCTCGAAGCGCGGGTCGCTATGGGCCTACTATGTCCCGTCGCAATTCAAGCTCACAAGCCCGCCTCAGAACGTCTCCTTCTATCGCTGGGGCTCGAAGACCGTGAAGCATGGTTTCTGCGCCGTTTGCGGTTGCGGCACCTTCACCGAGACGCCTGACTGGTCGACCGGAAAGCCGGATTTCGACAACCCGAAGATCAGCGTCAATTCGCGCCTGTTCGACGATTTCGACCTGGACAAGGTCGAGGTGGTGGTCATCGACGGCAAGAATCTGTGGTAGAGGCGAAGCGGGAACGGCCAGCGACTTTTGCGGCTGCATTCCCGTTCCGTTTTTCGCCGCATTTCATGCTAAAAGGCTGCGGAAGGGCTGATTTGGCGCGGCCGCAAGGGCCGCGAATTGGAGAGGGACCAACCTTATGAAGAAGACCGTGCTCGTCGTCGTGGCGACGGCTTTGCTGGTGAGCGCCTGCACCACCACCGATCCGTATACTGGCGACCAGAAGATTTCCAACACGGCGGCCGGCGCCGGCCTTGGCGCGCTGGCAGGCGCCAGCCTTGGTCTGCTCGCCGGCGGCAATGACCGCCGCAACGCCTTGATCGGCGCCGGCATCGGCGCGCTGGCCGGCGGCGCGATCGGCGCGACCATGGACCAGAACGAGGCCGAGCTCCGCCGCCAGTTGCAGGGCACCGGCGTCAGCGTCACCCGCAGCGGCGACCAGATCATCCTTAACATGCCGTCCGACATCACCTTCAACGTCGACCAGGACGCGGTGAAGCCGGGCTTCTATCCGGTGCTGAACTCCGTTGCGCTGGTGCTGAAGAAGTTCCGCCAGACGACGGTGGATGTCTTCGGCCACACCGATTCGACTGGCGGCGACCAGCACAATTTCGACCTGTCGCAGCGCCGCGCGCTTGCCGTCGCCAACTACCTGGCCGGCCAGGGCGTCGATCAGCGGCGCTTCGCCGTCACCGGCTTCGGCAAGACGCGCCCGATCGCATCCAATGCGACGGCCGCCGGCCGCGAGCAGAACCGGCGCGTCGAAATCCAGCTGTCGCCGCTAACCTGAGAAGACCGCGCCCAACCGCGCGGCGCCATCAAAGCAAAACGGTCCCGTACGGGGCCGTTTTTTGTTGGCGCGCGTCCAAGGATGGGTCAAAGGTCTTAGGACATTAGCTTTTCCTAATTGATACTTTTCCAGAACCTGTGAAAGGACTAACATCCTGTTGTTCCAGAGGGATGGGGCGGTCAATCGGCCGCGCAACCACCACTGCCGCCCCGGTCTTGCACGGCCAGATCAAGGGAATCTGGGAGGAATGCATGACAAGAACACCTCGCCTCGGGCGCTGCGGCGTCCTCGTTTTGACTGGCCTTTTGGGCGCATGGCTCGGAGCCGCCACGGCTCGCGCAGAGGATGCCAATAAGGCCGATATCGAAGCCCTGAAGAAATCCCTGGCCAAGTATGAAGATTACACGGCCGCCATCCGCGACCTCTATCTGTCGACCGAAGGCTGCGTCTACTACAACGGGGAAAAGATAGACGGCGCGATGTACTATCCTAAGGGCGCCATGGGCGTCCATTTCGTCAACGTCCCGAGCATCGGCAAGCCGCTCGATCCGATGAAGCCCAACGTCCTGATCTACGAGCCGACCAGGAAAGGTCTTAAACTGGTCGGCGTGGAATGGCTGGTGCCTTTGACGCCGGATGTGAAGGAGGTTCCGAAGCTGTTCGGCCAGAAATTCATGGGGCCGATGGAAGGACACTACCCGCTCATCCCGAGGGAGTTCGTTCACTACGACCTGCATGCCTGGCTGTTCAGGGACAATCCAAACGGCATGTTCACCCCGACGAACCCGAACGTGAAATGCACCAGGGCCGAGTTCCCGATGCTGGAGAAGCCGACCAAGATGATGCCTGGGCCGATGTAGGGCAGGGCGAGCAAAACAGCGCAAAAAAGAAACGGCCCGAACCGGGCCGTTTTCGTGTCTGCTTCTACGGGCGGAAGCTTCAGACCTTGGCGACGATCCGCATGAAGGCCGGGACATCATCGCCGAAGCCGACGGTCGCGTCGTCTTCCTCGCGATGGCGGCCTGGGCGGTCGCGCTGCGGACGGGCATCGCCGCGCTGCTCGTGACGGTTGCCCGAGCCCTTGCGCTCGTTCTCGGAACGGATCGCGTCCTTGCGGGCGCGGCGTTCGGCGATATCGGCCACTTCGGCAACGGGCTGTTCCTCGCGGGCGAGATCGGGCGCTTCGTCGCGCTTGGCGTGGCGGTCCTTCTTGCGCTCGCCGCGGTCCTTGCGGTCCTCGTCCTTGCGGCCGGCCCGGCGCGGCGCGCCGCGGCCACGGCGCGGCTGCTCCTCGCCTTCGCTTTCGGTCACGGTCGACAGGTCGCCGTCATGCCATTCGATCTTGGTGCCGATCAGCCTCTCGATGGCGTCGACATGTTTGGTGTCGGCGCGCGTGGCGATGGTGAAGGACTTGCCTGCGCGTCCGGCGCGGCCGGTGCGGCCGATGCGGTGGACATAGTCCTCGGCATGGATCGGCACGTCGTAGTTGAAGACGTGGCTGACATCGGGAATGTCGAGGCCGCGCGCGGCGACGTCCGAGGCAACGAGGTAGCGCAGCTTGCCGTCGCGGAAATTGGCGAGCATCTGCATGCGGGCGCGCTGGTCCATGTCGCCATGCAGGGCGCCGGCGTCGAAATCATGCTTCAACAGCGAGCGAAACAACTCCGACACCTCGACCTTGCGATTGCAGAAGATGATGGCGTTCTTCAGGTCGGCGTCTTCGGCCTTGATCAGATTGCGCAGCGTCTCGCGCTTTTCCCAAGGCTTGTTGCCGGACTTCACCAGGCGCTGCGTGATGCTGGTCGCGGTGGACGCGGCCTTGGAAACCTCGACGCGCACCGGCGCGTGCAGGAATTTCTCGGTCAGCTTGGTGATCTCCGGCGGCATCGTCGCCGAGAAGAACAGCGTCTGGCGCGTGAACGGGATCATTTCGCAGATGCGCTCGATATCGGGAATGAAGCCCATGTCGAGCATGCGGTCGGCCTCGTCGATGACGAGGATCTCGACGCCGTTGAGCAGAAGCTTGCCGCGCTCGCGGTGATCGAGCAGGCGGCCGGGTGTCGCGATCAGCACATCGGCGCCACGTTCGAGCTTCTTGTCCTGCTCGTCGAAGGAGACGCCGCCGATCAGAAGCGCGATGTTGAGCTTATGGTTCTTGCCGTATTTGATGAAGTTTTCCTCGACCTGCGCGGCGAGCTCACGGGTCGGCTCGAGGATCAGCGTGCGTGGCATGCGGGCGCGCGCCCGGCCCTTTTCCAAGCGCGTCAGCATCGGCAGCACGAAGGAAGCTGTCTTGCCGGTGCCGGTCTGGGCGATGCCCAGCACATCCTTGCCGAGCAGCGCATGCGGGATGGCGCCAGCCTGGATCGGAGTCGGCTTGGTGTAGCCGGCATCTGAGACTGCGGAGAGGACTTTCGGCGACAGGCCGAGGTCCGAAAAGGTCAACGCTTCTTGAGCGGTCGTGGTGTCTGAGGACAAGTGTTTGATGTCTTTGGCTGGTTCGGGAAAATCGCAACACGTGTTGCGGCAGGCGCCGCGCGCTTGCAAGATCGCGGTTGCAGTTAGGCGCAAGTCCGCGATTTGTCAACAGAAACAGCCGGGAATCCCGGTGATTGTGAAGACGTAACCTTAATCGCGATGCTTAAAGCGCGTCGCGTCGAAACGGAATCAGGCTACGCGCTTTGAATCTTTGCTTGATGCATGTCCTGTTCCCAAAACCGCTGCGCACTTTTGGGCGACATGCATTGATCGAAACAATATCGCCGCGCCGGCTTAGTAGCGGAACTGCTCGGCAAGGATGCGTTCGTTCCAGGAATGGTTGGGATCGAACAGCAAAGTTGCCGTCGCCGTCGGCGATTCCCGCACGGTGACGGAGGCCACCGCCTTGACCTCGGTATGGTCCGCGGCGGCATTCACCGGGCGCTTTTCGGCCTCCAGTATGTCGAAACGCACGGTCGCCTTGTTGGACAGCAGCGCCCCGCGCCAGCGGCGCGGCCGAAAAGGGCTGACCGGCGTCAATGCCAGGAGCGGTGCATCGAGCGGCAGGATCGGCCCGTGCGCCGACAGATTATAGGCCGTGGAGCCGGCGGGGGTGGCGATCATGACGCCGTCGCAATTCAGCTCCTCCAGCCGCACCTGGCCATCGATGGTGATGCGGATCTTCGCCGTCTGGTAGGACTGACGCCACAGCGCCACCTCGTTGATGGCCGGCGCCGCAACGGATTCGCCGTCATGTGTCACGGCGACCATTTCCAGCGGCCGGATCGTCTCGGCAACGGCGTTGGCGATGCGTTCCTCAAGACCGCCGGCGCGATATTCGTTCATCAGGAAGCCGATGGTGCCACGGTTCATGCCGTAGACCTTCTTGCCTGTGCTCATCGTCTCGCGCAGCGTCTGCAGTAGAAAACCGTCGCCGCCGAGCGCGATGATGATCTCCGCTTCAGCGACAGGCACCTGCCCATAACGCGCCGACAGGTTTTCCCGCGCGGCGAGGGCGTCGTCGGTGTCGGAAGAGACGAAGGCGAAACGGCTGGCGGCTTTGCTCATGGCTCCCGGAGGGCGACCATTTACCGGGCCGCGCCGGCGACGGCGTAGCATGCGGCGCCCGTGTCTGTGAAGGGCGCTATGCTTGCGCTGGCGGGCTGGGTCGAGAACACGCGGTCGCGCTTCGTGACAGAGGCGCAACGAATGTGATGGCCCTAATGGTTAAGACGAAGCTTAAACACTCGTAAAGCCAGATCGATCATGTTAGCCGACAGAGGATGGGTTGGCGGGGGCTGGCCAGTCGAGAGACCTGTCTATTGCCGGTAACACGTCTGATTATAGTCTTCCTGATGATGGGAAGCTTCGCGCTCATGTTCGCTGAGCTGGTGCGTCATTCCGAAGAGATGAGCCAGCGGCCGCAGCCGACCACTTCCCGCTGTGGCGATGCCACCGGAACGCCCTGTCCGCAAAGAGCGCTGTAGGCTTCGCTTCCCGATCGCTTAGCCGCCTTGCAGGTGGCAGCCAGGCTTGCGCTTGCCAGCGACATATTCGTCGATGAGTTGCCTGTAGCGCACCTTGCCGAAGCTCGGAAAATGGCCGCCATGCACGACCGAGACGTTCAACTCGCGCATGGCAAGCAGCGTTCCGACATAGTCATCGATATCGGAGTGATAGACGTCGTCGATCAGCGGCCCGTCATAGACGATATCTCCGGACAGCAGGATGCCGGTCTTCTTCTCGTAAAGCGCGATGCCGCCGGGCGAATGTCCAGGCGTATGGAAGACCTCGAAGGCGCGGTCGCCGAGATCGACGACGTCGCCATGCTCGAGCAGCCTGTTGGCGGGAGCGGGCGGGATACGATAGCTGGCCGTGTCCCAGCCTTGCGGCTGGCGATCGAACATCTCCTCATTGGCGTAACGATCGGCGACCGTCCATTCGTTGCGCGGATCGGCAAGAATTGCCGCTTCCGCCGAATGCACGCAGCGGTCCGGGAACTCATGATGGCAGCCGATATGGTCGAAATGCGTGTGGCTGGCGACGCAGGTGAGCTTGCGCTCGCTGACAAGCGGCGCGTGGCTCCTCAGGCTGAAATGGCCGAGGCCGGTGTCGAACAATAGGTCGCGGTCGCGCCCGCGCACATGCCAGATGTTGCAGCGGAAGAACGGCTTGATCCACGGCTCATGGATGAGCGTGATGTCGTCGCCCATGCGGATGGTTTCGTACCAGTCCGGAGCCTCGATGACTGGAAGCATGCCCATGGATCAATCCGCCAGCAGGATGATGTCCTGAGCGTTGCACGAAACCGCTATCGTGTCGCCTGCGTGGACGATGGCCGAAGCGGGAGCCTTGGCGATGAATTGCAATGCCGGGTCCAGCATCGAGGTGGCCAGCACGCGCTTGAAGCTGCCTTGGAAGACGACATCGCCGACCTTCGCCATGCCCAGCGCGACATCGCCTCTCGCCTCGCCGAGAACCAGGTGCTCGGGCCGGATCGCAAGCGCGACCGTTGCGCCGGCAGGTGAGGAGCCAGGCAGCGAAAGCGAGTCCACCGCCGTCGAGACCATGACGATCCCGTCCCTCGCTTCAATCACGGTGCCGGCAAGGATGGTGCTTTCGCCCATGAAGGTGGCGGAGAAGCGCGTCTTCGGCCGCGCATAGATGCGCTCGGGCGGCCCTTCATCCTCGATGCGGCCGTCATTCATCACTACGCAATGGTCGGCAAGCGCCATCGCTTCTTCCTGGTCGTGCGTAACATGGACGAAGGCGGTGCCGACGCGTTTCTGGATCGCCTTCAGCTCGTCCTGCATCTGCCGGCGCAGCTTGAGATCGAGCGCGCCGAGCGGCTCGTCGAGCAACAGCACCGCCGGCTCGATGACCAGCGCGCGGGCCAGCGCTACGCGCTGCCGCTGGCCGCCGGAGAGCTGATGAGGCTTCTTGTCGAAGGCGGCCGCCAGCCCGACAAGAGCCAGCGCCTCGCGCGCCTTCGCTGCCCGCGTCGCGCCGTCGACGCCCTGCATGCGCAGCCCGAAGCCGACATTGCCGCCGACGCTCATATGCGGAAACAGCGCATAGTCCTGGAACACCGTCGTCGTCGGTCGTTTGGCCGGCGGCACGGCTGTGCAATCCGCGCCGCGGATGAACACCTTGCCTTCGCTCGGCGTGACGAAGCCGCCAAGGATCGAAAGCAGCGTCGTCTTGCCGGAGCCTGAGGGTCCAAGCAGGATCGTGTAGCTGCCGGGCTCGATCGCCAGCGAGACATTCTTCAGCACGGCAAGCTGGCCGAAGCGATGCGAGACGTTGCGGATGTCGACCAGGGGCGCGCTCATGCCGGCTTTCTCCGCAACAGCGTCAGTTCGAAAAACACCACCAGCACGATGGAGACGGCAAAGACCAGCGAGCCGACGGCATTGGTCTTGGGGTTGAGGCCGGAGCGCAGCAGGTTCCAGATTTCCACAGGCAGCGTCGTCTCGAAACGGGTGAGCAGGAAGGAGATGACGAACTCGTCCCAGGAAAAGGTCATCGACAGGAAGAAGCCGGCAAAGATCGCCGGCGCCATTACCGGCACGGTGATCATCAAAAGCACCTTCCATTCGGCGGCGCCGAGGTCGCGCGCGGCGCGCTCGATGTTGATCTGCTGGTCGCCCATCTGGCTGTAGATGATGGCAAAGCAGAGCGGCAGGTTGATCACGACATGGCCGATGCCGGCGGCTAGGAGCGATTTCGGCACGCCGGCCCAGTTGAACAGCACCAGCAGGCCCATGCCGATGATCAGATAGCTGACGGTGAGCGGCAGCGTGATCAGCCCGCGCAGGAAGGCCGAGCCCGGCAGCACAAAGCGGGCAAAACCCCAGGCTGAGAGAAAGCCGAGCGTGACCGATACGAGCGAGGACAGCACCGCCACCAGCAGTGAGTTCACCAGCGCCGAGGTCAGCCGCGCGTCGGAAAGCACAGCCTGGTACCAGCGCAGCGACGGGCCGGTGAAAGGCGGGATCGGGAAGGAGGTCGCCTGCAGCGAGAACAGCACCAGCACGACCACCGGCAGGAAGATGAAACCGTAGACGGCGATGGCGTAGAGCCAGGCGGCGAGGCGGACGGCGGCGCGCATGGTCAGGCCCGCTCGATCTTCAGCCAGCGCGCGCAGGCGAGGTAGGCGATGGTGACGACCGCCATCAGGATGATCGACAGGGCGGAGGCCAGCGGGAAGTCGCCGCGCCGGCCGATCTGCATCATGACAAGCTGCGGCATGACCAGCTCATTGTTGCCGCCGAGGATCTGCGGCGTGATGTAGTCGCCGACGCAGAGCACGAAGGTGAGGAAGGCGCCGACCATGATGCCGGGCAGGGTCAGCGGCAGCACGACATGCAGGAAGGTGCGCACCGGCCCGGCGCCGAGATCGGCGGCGGCCTTGCGATAGCTCGGGCTGAGCTGCTTCAGATTGGCGAAGATGGTCAGCGTCAGAAGCATGACGAAGAAGTGCACGAAGCCGGTGACGGTGGCGAAACGCGTGTTGGCGAGCTGGAGCGGCTCGCCGATCAGGCCGATGCCGGTCAGCGCCCGGTTGATGACGCCGTTCTGCGCCAGCACCAGCAGCCAGGAGTAGGAGCGCACGACATAGGACGTCCAGAACGGCAGCACGGCCAGCATCAGCGCCAGCCGCTGCCAGCGTTCCGGCACCATCTCGGCGAGGATCCAGGCAAAGGGATAGGCGAGCAGGATAGAGATCACGGTGACGGTTCCCGTGACTTCCAGCGAGTTCACCATCGCCCGCCAGTAGGAAGGATCGGTGAAGAACTGACTGTAATTGGCCAAAGTGAAGCCGCCGCCTTCATGCGCCGTGAGGCTCGAAAACGCCATGGCGATGAAGGGCAGCACGAAGAACAGAAGCGTCCACACCAGCGCCGGCGTGACCAGCGCCCAGGGCAGGGCACGCGAATTGTTTGCAGCGCTCATCGGCCGATTTACTGCGCCTGCAGCATCTCGGTCCACATGTCCTGCATCTTCTTGTCGAGATCGGCGTTCGGCGCCGGATAGGCCTGGGCGCGGGCGAGGAAGCCCGGCTGCTCGTCGAAGCGCAGGATCTTCTTCTGCTCGTCGGTGAGCGCCGCGGTCTTGTTCGCCGGCATGCCCCAGTAGCAGGAGGAGGTGGCAAGGCGTGCCTGGCCCTCCGGGCTCATGATGTACTGGATGAATTTCAGCGCCATGTCCTTGTTCTTGGAATCCTTGAACATGGCGAGCGACTGCGACCAGAGCACTGCGCCTTCTTTCGGGATCGAGAAGTCGAGCGCCGGGTTTTCCTTAGCAAGGCCGGCCGTCACCCACTCGCCGCCCCCGACAAGAACGTCCACCTCGCCGGTGGCCAATGCGGTCTGGCTGGCGGTGACTTCGCCGACCAGCTTGGCATTTGCCTTCATCTTGAGGAGCTCGGCCTTCAGCGCCGGCAGGTCGGCTTCGGTGAGGTCGGCGGTCTTCTTGCCGATGGCCAAAGCCGCCATGCCGATCACCGGCAGGTAGTAATCGTAGATCGCAACCTTGCCCTTGTATTTGTCACTGGTGAGCGAAGCCAGCGACTGCATGTCGGCCGGGTCGACTTTGGTCTTGTTGAAGCCGATCGTGTTGTAGCCGAATTTTTCGGTGATGCCGTAGCGCTTGCCGTCGACGATGGTCGACTTGTCCATCTTCACCTCGGGGAAGAGGTCGGCGAAGGGCAGCTTGTCCTCGGGCAGCGGCTCGAACAGGCCTTTCTCGACGCCGCGCGGCACGTCGATACTATCGATCACCATCACGTCCCAGTCGCCGGGCTGCGACTGGTCGACGATGGCCAGCCCCGCGCCGGTGCCCTCGAATTCCTTGACGTTGACCTTGACGTCGTTGGCCTTCTCGAAAGGCTCGAGCAGCGCCGGATCGGAATGGTCGCACCAGATCAGCGCGTTGAGGTCGGCGGCCTCGGCACCTCCGGCAGCAATCAGCAGCGCGGCGGCCGCGCAAGCAGCTGCGAGATGAGACTTCAGGGTGGAAAGCGGATTCCGAGCGGTGGTGGTCATCGAGTGTTCTCCCTGCCTTGCTGGCTTGTTGGAAGAAAAGTTGAACCAATTCTAAAATTGAGTCAATTATGATTTTGTGGCAGAGAGGCCGATATGAGCGGCTTGCGCGAACGGCAAAAGGCGGACCGGCACCGTCGCATCATCGATGCGGCTACCGCGCTGTTTCGCGAGGCCGGCTATGAAGGCGCCAAGATCGAGGCGATCGCTGCCCAGGCCGAAGTCTCGATCGGCACCATCTACAATTACTACCAGAACAAGGGCGACATCCTCGGCGCCATCGTGTCGATGGAAGTCAACGAGGTGCTGAATGCCGGGCGAGGCGTGGTCGCCAGCCCGCCCGCCAATGTCGGCGACGCGCTGGATACGCTGATCGGCATCTATATCGAGCATTCGCTGAATTACCTCAGCAAGGAGATGTGGCGCCAGGCGATGGCGATCTCGACGCAACTGCCAGACAGCCCCTTCGGCCAGGCCTACACCGCGCTCGACCGGGAACTGACCAGCCAGATCAGCGCGCTGATCGCCCGCCTGCAGGAGATCGGCCTTGTGCGCCGGGACATCGACGGACCGGCGGTGGGCGAGCTGATCTTCAACAACATGAACATGATGTTCATCGAGTTCGTGAAGCGCGACGAAGCAAAGATACCGGAACTGCGCGCGGCGATACGACGGCAGAATAGGGTGCTGGTGGCGGCGATTGGGGCGTGAGGATGTCAGGAGCAGGCAACGCTAACCGTCACTGATGCGTCCTCCAGCAACGAGGCCATCCGTTGGGGCACCTTCGCTGACGAATGAGAGGAAAGGTGGTCGAGCATTGCGACTTCACCCATCTGGTATGCCGAGAGCAAGAAGGTCCTTGCGAAGGCCCTCAAGGATTGTCCGGTCACGATATGGATCTACGAGAACGGCGCTGATGGTTACGCCGGGCTTGGCTGCCAGGCATTGCCCGATCGCATCGGCAGCGAGAGCGACATCGCCGTCCCGCAAATGGCAAACCGCAAGAAAGGCGTATGACCAAAACGAGTAGGAGTTGAGATTGCGGTAGGACTTTATCGCCTCCGAATAGCGCCCGAGAACCAAAAGAATCTGCCCACGCACGTCCCAGAACCAATCGTAAGTCAGCGGATCACGGGCAACACATGCGTCAAGATCGGACAACCCTTCCACGTGCTGACCGATATAGCTGCGGCATAAACCGCGGATTGCTCGTATCCAGACGTCATTGGGGTTGAGGCTCACGCCCTGTTCCAGGTGGGCAAGAGCCTCTTCGAGCTGCCCCAGGAACATGAGCGGGTGAGCCACCGCCTTGTGGCACCATGCCTGTTGCGGTCCGAGTTTGAGGGCGCTGCGACCATGAGCCAAAGCCGTCTCGAGTAGTTCTCGATTGTGCGGATTCGCCTCGAGCAGCCATCTTGTCGAAAGTACGATCGCCATCATGGCATGAATCGACGCAACGTTCGGGTCGAGTTCGATCGCCCTGACGAGGTAAGGCTCCGCTTCCAGGATAGTGTCATAGCGAACGAAGCGAACGCGGGCCTGCAGGTAAAGTTCATAGGCATCAAGTTGAGTAATAGGAACACGCCGTATTTTCTCTACGCTTGATATCCGGATCGTTCCCGCAACGATCGTGGCCACGCTTCTGGCGATCTCGTCCTGAAGATCGAAAATGTCGACGAGTTCCCGATCAAATCGATCTGCCCATATTTGATTGCCGGACCGTACATCTATGAGTTGGGACGAAATCCGCACCCGGTTGCCGGCACGGCGGACGCTTCCTTGAACAAGGTAGTCGGCAGACAACTGCTTTGCGACGGTGGAGGTGTCGGCAACTCTGCCCTTGAAGGTGAAGGATGAATTGCGGGCAATGACGTGAAGTTCACCAAATCTGCCTAGTTCGGTGATGATATCCTCTGTAATTCCGTCGCTGAAATAGTCCTGATCGGAATCGCCACTCATGTTCTCGAAGGGAAGAACCGCTATCACCGGGCTGTGGCTTGATAGACCCTTGCCAGATCGCGTGACCGACGTCTCGTCCAGCACACGGCGCAATTGCTGAAATTGGTCGCCGGGATCCACGTTCAACTCGCGCTTTAGCAGCAGCTTGCATGCCTCGTACTGCTTGATGGCAAGAGCTGTCTGGCCCATGGAGACATGGGCCTGAACCAAGGCAATGTGTGACTGTTCGCGTAGAGGTTCGAGGGCCACCAGCCGCTCAGCCAGCGCGACACGCTCGCTACCGCTCACCGATGCTGCCACGGACTCGAGCACACGAATGGCACGGGCCAACAAGTCGGCGCGGACGTCCCGCAGCCAGTCTTCGAAGACGTCGTCCATCGAACTCAGGCCGTCAAGGAAAGGCCCGGCATAGAGATCCGCCGCTTGCCGGAGCCCAGCGGCATCGCGGCTTGCGGAGGCGGCGATGAACTCCGTCACGTCGACCGATATGCGTCTTGGACTCAGCGCGACACGATCTCCGATCAGAATGAGAGTATCGGCCTCCAGATCGGCAAAATCCCTGCGGATGGAAACCAGGGCCTGCCGCAGGCTATTTCTGGCCTGCTCCTCGCCTCGATCCCCCCATAAGAGCCCGGCGAGCTTCTGGCGGGTCGCCTCATGGTTCGGCGCCAAGGCGAGGACGCCCAGAAGCGCTCGGTTCTTCCTGGCGGGCACCTCTAGCCTCGTTCCCTCCCGGGACGTCAGGCGAAACCCGCCCAGCAGATCGAGCCGCGCCAAGCTCATCCCGATTTGCTCTGAATTTCGGTTTCTTGCGCGATTTTCACGCGGCTTTTCACAGCCACCTCACGCCCTTCGTTCCACGTTGCCTTCGATGACTAAACAATATCTGAGGGGAAACTCCAATGTCCGTCGCACCGGAGGTCTTGAAAACGGCAAACAAGGTTCGCACAGCCGATTGCGCGAGACTGCCGGGAACCGATCTCCGTCGATTTTTCTGCAAGCTGCCATTGGCTTACGCCAGCGCCATCTGGGCGGCCTACTGCGTTGCGATTGGTTTCAGCTCAAATACCTGTCGCCTCGACGAGGACGTCGGCGAGCATTGATCCTTGACAGACGACAGAAGAGACACGCGCAATATATATCTATATATCTGGTGCCCCCGGCAGGGATCGAACCCGCGACCTTCGGTTTACAAAACCGCTGCTCTACCAGCTGAGCTACAAGGGCACGGCGCTCCGGTAGCACATTTCGTGCGCCAGTAAAGACAAAACTCCGTTTTGGCTTGCTAATGGACGGCGCGGCTTGGCCGGCATGCTGAAAAGCAGCGCGCGGCTTCCTACATCTTGCTGAGGTGCAATCGCATCGAACGGGGTGCCGCATGATCAGATTCGTCATCATCCTGCCGCTCATCGTCGTGACTTGGCTTCTCCTGGTGAAGGTTGTCAGCGATCTGAAGAAGGCCAACATCGACTGGACCGGCGTCGCCACCATCGTCGGCTTCATCGTGCTCGCCTTCTGGCTGAGGCATGTCACGGGGATGGGATGAGCGAGTAGCGAGTAGCGAATAGAGGACCTCAGTTCTAATCGCTATTCGCTATTCGCTATTCCCTACTCGCTATCGCTCCCTTCGAAAAAATCTGAAAAAATCTTCGAACCTTTTTCCGTGGTGCTGCGACAGACGATCAAGAGGCGGATGGTTCGCCTCTCCAACGAAACCAGGAGATCGTCATGTTCAAGCGCACCATCGTTTCCGGCCTCATCGCCACCACCGTCGCCGCCGGCTCGCTCGTCGGCACCGTCCAGCCTTCGGCAGCCCACAGCCATCACCACAACCGCGAACTCGGCATCGGCATTGCCGCCGGCGTCGGCGGCTTCGTGCTCGGCAGCCTGCTCTCCCAGCAGCAGCCTCGCACCGTCTATGTCGAGGAAGGCGGCTACGAAGGTTCCTGGCATGTTCGCCGCTGCTTGGCCCGCTACGGCAGCTATGACCCGGATACGAACACCTATATCGGCTACGACGGCTACCCGCACTATTGCCATCTGTAAGAGACGGCGGGCCAGGAAAGAGGGGCTGCACGCGGCCCCTTTTCTTGCGTTTGAGCGTGAGCACCAGTTCTCCAGCACACGGATTTTGACTGGTCGATTATATTTATGTTGGTAGATGGCTTGCCTTGGAGATTGGCCGAAACGCCTCACTCAGTCGTCATCCACGGGCGGAGCAAGGAGCGAAGCGACGCGCGCAGACCCGAGGATCCATTCCGAGACGCATGAGCGCTGCGGCGGTGCTGAATTTTGCTCCGCTGCATTCTTCGACCAAGGTCACGGCATGGCAACTGTGTTCACGCGAATGCGGTTTTGTCGCGAATGATGGCGTTGAGGACGACCAGGAGCTTCCTTGCGACGGCGATGATGGCCAGTTTCTTGGACACCGAGCGGGCAGCAAGCGCTGTGTAGAATGTCTTGAAGCGCTCACAGGTTCTGATGGCGGTGAGGGCTGCCATGTAGAGGGCGCGGCGCACGCGTGATCGCCCGCCCTGGATCTGGCTCCTGCGGTTGAGCTTGCCGCTCTTGTTGTCGAACGGGGCAAGGCCGACGAGCGCGGCGATCGCCTTGGGTGAGCGCTGGCCGA
>NZ_SADP02000596.1:0-344 GCF_004010375.2 Mesorhizobium sp. M2E.F.Ca.ET.209.01.1.1
CTGCCGGTCGCCGCTGCCGACCACGACCGACACGTTGATGCGGACCAGCGGACGGATATCGCGCACGATCTGGCCGTCGCCGCGCACGATCTCGACATGCTGCCAGGAGGCCGCGAGCGAGGCCGTCACCTGGCGTACGCGCGGATCCTTCGCCCGCAGCCAGCCGTCGATCTCCTGCAACAGCTTGGCCTTGGCCTCGAAGGACGGCGAGGGGATCGGGTTCTCGTCGCCATAGAGGTGGCGGTTGGTGCGGGCCGGCGCGCCGGCGAGCTGGCCGGAATAGCCGCCCTTGACAGCCGAGACCGCGTCGGCGGCGCGCAGCAGCGAGGCTTCGGAAAGATCGC
>NZ_SADP02000597.1:0-344 GCF_004010375.2 Mesorhizobium sp. M2E.F.Ca.ET.209.01.1.1
GTGGCGGCGGCATCGTCATAATCCTGTTTGGAAACAACGTTCTGCTTCAAGAGGCCGGCATATCTGTCGAACTTGGCTTGCGCGGTGGGCAGCGCCGCCGCCGCCTTCTGCTGCGCGGCGATCGCGCTGTCATAGGCCGCCTTGTAGCTCGCCGGGTCGATGAGGTAGAGCGGCTGTCCAGCCGCCACCTCGCTGCCTTCCTTGAACAGGCGCCGCTGGATGATGCCGTCGACCTGCGGTCGCACCTCGGCGATCAGCGACGCCGCCGTGCGCCCCGGCAGTTCGGCCGTTATCGCCACCGATTGCGGATGCAGCGTGACGACGCCGACTTCGGGCTTGCCGAC
>NZ_SADP02000598.1:0-343 GCF_004010375.2 Mesorhizobium sp. M2E.F.Ca.ET.209.01.1.1
GCGCAAGCCTGGCCAGGGTGCTCAGCCGCACCCAGACGATGCCATGCGCGCCGCTATAATGGTCGCGGAAAAAAGCCTCGCTTTGCGTCGATTCGGTCGGCGCCCAGCGATACCAATCGGGTCCGGCGAAGTCGCAGAAACGCCCGATCCCTTGCGACCAAAGCACGGAAGGAACGCTGAAAAACCTCAGCGCCCCGGAACGAATGGGTTTCTTGAGTTTTGCCCGCCAACGCGACATGCCCATGGGCAACCCTTAGCCCAGACGCCGTTATGGCCACAACGTCCGGCCTGCTTGCTCACACAGGCCAAGGCGGGCTCGTGGCGTCAGTCGTGCAGGTCCCGC
>NZ_SADP02000599.1:0-343 GCF_004010375.2 Mesorhizobium sp. M2E.F.Ca.ET.209.01.1.1
GCGGCAATGGCTGGCCGCGGTGCGCAGCTACGGCTTTGCCGTCATGGACGGCCTGCCTGCCGAATCCGGCGCGCTGTGCAAAGTGGCCGACCTCTTCGGCTATATCAGGGAGACCAATTACGGGCGCTGGTTCGAGGTGCGGGCCGAAATCAATCCGAACAATCTCGCCTACACCAATCTCGGCCTGCAGGCGCATACCGACAATCCTTACCGCGATCCGGTGCCGACGCTGCAGATCCTTGCCTGCATCGAGAATACGGTCGAGGGCGGCGAATCCAGCGTCGTCGACGGGTTCGCGGTGGCGGCCGCAGTTGAGGCGGAAAATCCGGACGGCTTCCGGCTG
>NZ_SADP02000600.1:0-343 GCF_004010375.2 Mesorhizobium sp. M2E.F.Ca.ET.209.01.1.1
CCGCTTCGCACTTTTCCTGGAATTGCTCTAACGCCGCGGGCCGGTCCGACCTCTCGACGCCCGCGGCGACTTTCTTTTTCCGTGACGCGGCCGAGCCGGGTCACTATATGCGGACCATGACTACCCCGATCCAGACGATCCGCGACGACTTTTCCCTGCTCGACGAGTGGGAGGACCGCTATCGCTACGTGATCGAGCTCGGCGAAGGCCTGCCGCCTTTTCCTGAGGCGGAGCGCACGGCTGCCAACAAGGTGCCTGGATGCGTGAGCCAGGTTTGGCTCACCACAGAGCAGGGAGCGGGTGCCGATCCGGTGATCAGCTTCCAGGGCGATTCGGACGCCCA
>NZ_SADP02000601.1:0-343 GCF_004010375.2 Mesorhizobium sp. M2E.F.Ca.ET.209.01.1.1
CCGGTATCTGGCAGCTGAATGCGGATGTCGCGCAACTGGAATCGACCTTACCGCTGAATATGTACGTGTTGGAACGATGCTGACCGAGCGAACCGGCCTTGCCGACAAAGTTGACCTCCGCGTCGGCAGCGCTCTCTACCTACCTTGGCCGGAAGCCACCTTCGATGCCGCAGTCACGTTCCACGTTGCGATGAATATCGCCGACCGGCCGCGCCTGTATGCTGAAATTGCGCGCGTACTGCGACCGGGAAGCCCATTTGCGATCTACGATGTGATGCAAGGGCCGAAGGAGGGTTTGCTATTTCCCTTGCCATGGGCCGAGACGGAGGAGACCAGTTTTCTC
>NZ_SADP02000602.1:0-343 GCF_004010375.2 Mesorhizobium sp. M2E.F.Ca.ET.209.01.1.1
ACATCGTCTGGTGGGATGCCGGCGCGCAGCCCGCGCAGCTGCTCGCCTCCAAGGAAGTCGTAATGACCACGGCGTGGAACGGCCGCATCCAGAACGCGATCGACAACGACAAGAAGCCGTTCAAGATCGTCTGGAACAACCAGATCCTCGAATACGACATGATCGCCATCCCGAAAGGCGCGCGTAATCCGGAGCTGGCCTACAAATATCTCGCCTATATCAGCGAGCCTAAGAACAACGCCAAGCTTGCCAGCTTCATCACCTACGGGCCGGTGCGCACCGACGCAGCGTCCTTCGTCGCGGCCGACGCGCTGCCGAAACTGCCCAACGCTCCCGATCATCT
>NZ_SADP02000603.1:0-343 GCF_004010375.2 Mesorhizobium sp. M2E.F.Ca.ET.209.01.1.1
GAATTGCTGAAAAATCATGCCGACCTTCAGGCGCAACGCCTTGAGATGCGCCTCGTCGGACAGGAACTGGGCGCCGGCGACGACGATCGAGCCTTCATCGATGGTCTCCAGCCCGTTGATGCAGCGCAGCAGCGTCGACTTGCCGGAGCCCGAACCGCCGATAATGGCGATGACCTCGCCGTCGCGCGCCGACAGCGACACGCCCTTCAGCACATGCAGCTGGCCGAACTTCTTGTGCAGGTTTTCGACGTGGATGGCTTCGGCGGCGCCGCTTTGCGCCTCGCCGGATGGGACTGCGGCAGCCTCCGCCACGCTCACCGGGTGACCTCAAAATGGGCAGTTC
>NZ_SADP02000604.1:0-343 GCF_004010375.2 Mesorhizobium sp. M2E.F.Ca.ET.209.01.1.1
CGACGAGCTCGCAATCCTTTCCGATCGCCTCGTGAAGATGGCGCCGGGCAAGATGAGCAAGGTGTTCTACGGCATGTCCGGCTCGGACGCCAACGAGACGCAGGCCAAGCTCGTCTGGTATTACAACAATCTGCGCGGCAAGCCGGAGAAGAAGAAGATCATTTCCCGCGAGCGGGGATATCACGGCTGCAGCGTCGTTTCCGGTTCCATGACCGGCATGAGCTTTTATCATGACCACATGGACCTGCCGCTCCCGCAGATTGTTCACACCGGTGTTCCACACCCGGGCGAGACCGAGCGCGAATTCTCCGTTCGCCGCGCCGCCGACCTGGCTCAGCTGATC
>NZ_SADP02000605.1:0-342 GCF_004010375.2 Mesorhizobium sp. M2E.F.Ca.ET.209.01.1.1
GAGGAGCCGAAACTCGATGAGGGCATTGCCGATGGTCTCAAGGATCTGATCGCGCGGCGCGAGGAAAAATTGCCCGACAGCGTTAGTTGAGGGAGCGGGCAAAGACCCGATGGGAACAACAAGGGAGGAATGGACATGACGATTTTCAAAAGCAACGGCGATCGTGTGCCGCAGGCTATCGAAGCGATGGCCGCGGAGGCGCAAGCAGGCCGTGTCGACAGGCGCGAATTCCTGGCGCTGGCCAGCGCGCTTGGGGCATCGACGGCATTTGCCTATGGCATGATCGGCCTTGCCGCGCCGACACAGGTTTTGGCCGAGGAGCCGAAAAAGGGCGGGACGCTG
>NZ_SADP02000060.1:0-1038 GCF_004010375.2 Mesorhizobium sp. M2E.F.Ca.ET.209.01.1.1
TGTGGAGCCTCAATAGGTTGTCCTTGGTCAGTCCGAGGCGGCTGATAGGTGGTTTTGATTTTAAGCTGCCGTGTGGCCTATGCCAATTGTAGCGGTGAAGCCATCGCGGCAGCTCCGCAGTGCGCTCATGAGAAGTATTGTAGGCTCGGGCGTAAGCCCATTCGCGCAGGCTCGTCTGAATGAAGCGCTCAGCCTTGCCATTGGTCTTGGGCGTGTACGGCTTCGTGAATATCTGGCGAAGACTTAGATGCTTGCAGGCTGCTCGGAAAGCCTTTGACCGGTAGCAGGAGCCGTTGTCAGTCATCACGCGCTGCACCTTGATGCCGAGGCTGGCGTAATAGGCGATGGCAGCTTCGAGGAAGGCGACAGCGCTCTCCTTGCGCTGGTCGGGCATGACTTGGACGAAAGCGACGCGCGAGGCATCGTCGATGCAGACGTGGACGAACTCCCAGCCGATGCCGAGATGGCGGTTGACAGCGCCAGGATATCGCCCGGTGATGCGGTGCCCCACAGAGCCGATCCGGCCGAGCTTCTTGATATCGAGATGGATGAGTTCACCGGGGTGCTCGCGCTCATAGCGGCGCACCGGCTCGGCCGGTTCCAGATCTTTCAGCCGCGACAGGCCGGCGCGTGCCAGCACCCGGTTCACTGTCGCCTCGCACACGCCGGTTTGCATGGCGATGTGCTTGCCGGTCAGGCGCTGCCGCCGCAGCGCTGCGATCGCGTCCACCACCGCGGCTTTGGTTTGCTTCGGGCTTGTCTTCGGCCGCGAGGAACGGTCAATCATGCCGGCGCTTCCCTCGACCCGGAAGCGCTCCACCCAGCGCACCACCACCTTCGCCGTCACCCCGTATGTCCGCGCCGCATCGGCTTTGGAAAGACGGCCCTCAACAACGTCGCGGGCCATCTCCTCTCGACGCAGCGGCGTTAGACGGGCATTCTTGTGGATGTTCATTCGGTCCTCCGGGAATCACTGAAGCTTCGACAACCTCAGCTTTCTCGGTCGGGGCCGAATGGACAACCTCCTGAAAGCTCACA
>NZ_SADP02000606.1:0-342 GCF_004010375.2 Mesorhizobium sp. M2E.F.Ca.ET.209.01.1.1
CGTTGACGAAGGGCTCGACGCCGATGAAGCCGGTCTCTGGCGCTTCCTTGGCGCGGTGCAGGAGATGCTCGCCGCCGCCGAAGCCGATCTCCAGCTGCAGCGCCGAAACCTCAGCCTTGAACAAGGTCTTGAGGTCAGCCGGCGCTTGCGCCGTCAGGTCGAGCCGGTATGCGCGCAGACCGCTTTCGAGGGCGATCGCCTGCTGCGGGCGTATGGTTTTGCCGTGCCGGCGACCGAAAAATCCTTCGGTCGCCCGGCTCGGCCGATCCTTGGCGTCAACTGGCGTCAGGCGGCGACGGCGTCCTTGAGCGCCTTGGCGAGATCGGTCTTTTCCCACGACAA
>NZ_SADP02000607.1:0-308 GCF_004010375.2 Mesorhizobium sp. M2E.F.Ca.ET.209.01.1.1
TACAGCGAGGCCGAGTACCGCTCGATGCTGGCCGATGTCGAAGCGCTTCGCGAGCTCGGCGTCGCCGGCGTCGTCGTCGGCTGCCTCACCGCGGACGGCGCCATCGACGAGGCGCGCATAAGCGCGCTGGTCGAGGCGGCCGGCCCGCTCAACGTCACCTGCCATCGCGCCTTCGACATGACGCGCGATCCGGCCGAGGCACTCGAGGCGCTGATCCGCTGCAAGGTCGGCCGCGTGCTGACCAGCGGCCAGCGCGACACAGCGGTCGAAGGGGTCGAGCTTCTGGCAAAGCTCGTTCGCCAGGCCGG
>NZ_SADP02000608.1:0-342 GCF_004010375.2 Mesorhizobium sp. M2E.F.Ca.ET.209.01.1.1
CGGCCGGCTCCGTGCTCACCTCCGGGCCGAATGCGCCATGGGTCTGCGTGCCAGGCACGACGCCGATGACCTGCACCTATCCGGTCACGACGCTCAACCCCGGCGCTTCCGTCAACCTCAAGCTCGGCTTCAAGCCGGCCGGAGGCTGGCAGGGCAGCGTGCTGCGCAACTGCGCCGCCTACAATTACGGCGCCAGCGGCAAGCCGTTGTTCGGCAGCCAGCTCAACGACCGCGGCTGCGCCTCGATCCCGATCTGCCGCCGTGGCGATCGCGATCCGCAGTGCCAGCCTCCGGTCGAGAAAAAGGTCGACCTGATCCTGAAGAAGCGCGCCCGCATCCCGG
>NZ_SADP02000609.1:0-342 GCF_004010375.2 Mesorhizobium sp. M2E.F.Ca.ET.209.01.1.1
ACCGTGACTTTTGTCACGTATATAATTTGGAACATAGTCCTACGCCGTCACCGGCCTGTTGACTCTTGTGTTCTCTTTTTGTTCACTAATGCCCTTGCAGCCACAGGAGGCAGAAATGCCGCTTCGATTGGTCATCGAGAACGCATCAGCGGATTACTTCGACGGACGGATTTACATGGACGAGCCGATAGCGCGAATGCGCTCGCTGGCGGCGATGCGCCTGCAGGGTGACAGTTTCGTGCCGCAGGCATGGTAAGAGCAGCCGCCGCATTCCCTGAAGCTCTGCAGAGTTAAGCATGTGTAACCTCTACAACATCACCACCAGCCAGGAAGCGATCCGCC
>NZ_SADP02000610.1:0-342 GCF_004010375.2 Mesorhizobium sp. M2E.F.Ca.ET.209.01.1.1
GTTGGCGGTGCGGCCGAGAAGCATGGAATGGCCCTTCGGGCTAGTGCGCAGGGAATAGCGAGTAGGGAATGGCAAGCGACTGAATCTCAACGGAATATGGCATTTCCCTGTCCCCTCTGCTTCCACTATTCACGACTGACTATCCCCTACTCACCCATCTCAATCATCCAGCACCCAGGTGTCCTTGGTGCCGCCGCCTTGCGAGGAATTCACCACCAGCGAGCCTTCCTTCAGCGCAACGCGCGTCAGCCCACCAGGCACGATCTGGATGCGATCGGAAACCAGCACATAAGGCCGCAAGTCGACGTGGCGCGGCGCCAGGCCCTTGTCAGTCAGGATCGG
>NZ_SADP02000611.1:0-341 GCF_004010375.2 Mesorhizobium sp. M2E.F.Ca.ET.209.01.1.1
CATCACTTTCCCTCAGTGGCGCATCTGCACGAAGCGCTGGTCGACCGGCTGATCGGTGCGCTCGAAATCCCCGACGCCAGCCTTCCCTGGCGGCAAAGAATGCGCATCGCCATTGAGGATTTTCGCCGCATCGGCCGCGACCATCCCGCCTATTCCAGTTTCATCGTTACCTATCGGATGAACTCGCCGACTTGCCTTGCCTGGTTGAACGGCATTATCGGCTTGTTCAAGGACGGCGGCTTCGACACTGAACTCAGCGCGCGGCTGTTCCGCACCGTCGGATACTATCTGATGGGCGCGGTGCTGGACGAGAATGCGGGCTATTCCAGAGGCCCGTCTGC
>NZ_SADP02000612.1:0-341 GCF_004010375.2 Mesorhizobium sp. M2E.F.Ca.ET.209.01.1.1
GCGGCGCCAACCTTGCCGGCGGCGTCGGCACCGCGCTCGGCGCCATCGTCGGCGCCGCCCTTATCGAGGTGATCCGCAACAGCCTTGGGCTGCTCGGCATCAACGCCTTCTGGCAAGGCACCTTCATCGGCGGCGCGATCATTCTGGCGGTGCTGTTCGACCGCATCCGCAACTTCAGGCGTAGCGACTAGCGCTATTCGGTTCGGTTCCTATCGCTCAGTCTGAAAATCCGTCCAGGCGCTTTGCGCGCAAGTTCCGCCGCGCCCAGCTTGCCTTGACGCGGCCGTACCCCGGCCGCACTATTCCCCGGCGGACGAAGGGAGGCCAGTCGCCCGCGGGAG
>NZ_SADP02000613.1:0-341 GCF_004010375.2 Mesorhizobium sp. M2E.F.Ca.ET.209.01.1.1
GTCGAACGACGCCGCCTGGTAGCGCTCGGTGTTCTCGGCCACCATGTGGTAGGCCGGCGAGGTGGTGTAGGACAGCACCATCGACGCCTCGCCCTTGGTGAACAGGCCATAGGCCTCGCTCCAGCCCGGCGTCACCGTCAGCACTTTCGGCTTGAGCTTGGCCCAGGCTTCCGGCGCCTTGTCGCCATAGACCGACTTCACCCAGAGCAGCAGGCCAAGGCCGGGCGTCGAGGTGCGCGGATCCTGGATGACGATCTTGTCGGTGCCGGCGCCCTCGACCAGCTCCTTCAGGCTCTTCGGCGGCGTCTTCAGCTTTTCGGTATCGTAGACGACGGCGAAAT
>NZ_SADP02000614.1:0-341 GCF_004010375.2 Mesorhizobium sp. M2E.F.Ca.ET.209.01.1.1
TCCGGCGCAGCTACAATGAGGAGCGTCCGCATGAGGCGCTTGCCATGGACACTCCAGCCCAGCATTACCGCCCGTCGCAACGAGCCATGCCAAGAACGCCACCCGAGCCCGATTATCCGCAAGAGGCCGCGGTTCGCTGGGTGCGCCACAATGGCGAGATCAGGTGGAATGGCGGCTTCGTCTATGTCTCGCAATCACTGGCCGGCGAAGCCGTCGCGGCCACCGAAGCCGAGGACGGCCAATGGGCACTTACCTTCCATGATTATCCGCTTGGCATCATCGACACCAGACGCATGAAGCTCGTCCGCCGCAGCGCCGCGCCAACCAAACCGCTTGGCGCT
>NZ_SADP02000615.1:0-341 GCF_004010375.2 Mesorhizobium sp. M2E.F.Ca.ET.209.01.1.1
AAAAAAAGTTATCGCAGGCATATCCAAATATATAGAATGGATTGATGGACCGTTGCAAAGTCGAGGCGCCACCTGTCTCTTTCCGGGAAATGCCGGAGGGGTTTAAGCTATGGCGACCAGTATTGAATTGGACAACGTTTCGAACTCGTGGGACGAGCATTCCGTCTCCAACGATCACCAGGACCTGACAGCGCCGATCCAGTTGGTGGCGCAGGCCGCACCGGCCGAGCAGGCGGCGGCACCGGCCCAAAAGGCGCCGGCTTCGGCCGAACCCGTGCCCGTCGATGTCGGCGGCGGTGCGCCAGCGGCTGCTCCGCCAGCGGCAAATGCCGCACACGAAT
>NZ_SADP02000061.1:0-1018 GCF_004010375.2 Mesorhizobium sp. M2E.F.Ca.ET.209.01.1.1
GTCGCCTCGTTCCTTCCAGCACCCCTCATCCGGCCGCTTCGCGGCCACCTTTCTCCCACAAGGGGCCTGTTGCGCAGTCATCGCGACCTAGCGCGCGGAGCGGTTTGGCCGTGAGGTCTCGCTCTGTTTTGGCTCTTGGGGTGGAGTTTGGGGATGGCGATGCGGCCTTAGGCCGGATGCTGGACGCACCTATGGCGTGATGGCGGCCCATCGGCGCATGTTGAAGGCGATCGCTGCCATCGTCACTTGGGCTGCGGCCTTGGCCAGTCCGACATAGCGGATCGTGGTCAGCTTCATGCGGTTCTTGAGCGTCGCGAAAGTGGTCTCCACCGCCGCTCGCCGTCTCGCGATCAGGCGATTGTAGCGCTTGAGCCGCTCGGGCAACGGATGGTGCTTGTTGGGCCGGCGGGCAATGCGAACCTTCTTGCCTTCGGCCTTCAATCGAGCACGACGGGCGTGGGTATCATAGGCGGCATCCGCCCACACCGTCTTCTCGTCGCCGCAGATCAACTCATCGGCCATCACCGTGTCGTTGACGTTGGCCGGTGTGGTGATCACCGTGCGGATCAAACCGGAGCCTTCGTCAACCCCGACATGGGCCTTGTAGCCGAAGGTGAGGCCGCGCTTGCCTTTGCGGGCGGTGACGCGGGCGTCCGTATCCTGCGACGGCCGATCCGCTGCCGGCGGCGCCGAGACCGCATCGATCAGCGTGGCATCCAGCATCGTGCCGCGCTTCAGGATCACGCCGGCCTTCTCCAACTGCCGGTCCAACCCGCCAAACAACTTCTCCATCAGCCCTTCGCCAACAAGCAGGTTGCGAAAGCGCGACAGCACCGTGTGATCGGGGATGCTCTCCTCAAGCCCGAGCCCGACAAAGCGCCGGAATGACAATCGATCGCCCAGCGCTTCCTCGAGCTCGCGATCCGATAGCCCATAGAGTGATTGCAGCAATAGCGCCTTGAAGAGTAACAACGGCGGCCAGGCCGCACGGCCCGCCCCGCCATCGCGTAGCGGGTTG
>NZ_SADP02000616.1:0-341 GCF_004010375.2 Mesorhizobium sp. M2E.F.Ca.ET.209.01.1.1
ATGGCCGAATATGCCGCCGCGCATGACGTCCGCTACGCTCCGCATATCGGCATGTCCGGCATCGTCTGCGAGACCGCGAGCGTCCACGTGGCTGCCGCGATGCCGAACTTCGGCGTGATGGAATGCGAGTGTGATGCCAGCCCGTTCAAGACGCATCTGGCCGATCTCGCGCCCGGCTGCGTCAGGCAGAAGAACGGCACGCTCGATGTCCCGCAAAAACCCGGACTCGGCATCGAAATCGATTGGAAAGCCGTCAAGAAACTGAAAGCCGAATGAGGCCGAAGACCAGATGAAGAACCAGACTCCAGACCAGACCGGCGACCTGACCGAGGCGATGCGCC
>NZ_SADP02000617.1:0-341 GCF_004010375.2 Mesorhizobium sp. M2E.F.Ca.ET.209.01.1.1
GGCACCGTCGAGTTGGGCGGCCTCAAGGCGCCGCCCAACCCGCGCCGGCTGGCGCTGCTCGATCGCGGCGTGCGGCAGTTCTTTCCCGATCTCGGCCAGCCCTCCTCGCAATGGCTGGGCTTCCGGCCGTCGCTGCCGGACTCGCGACCCGTGATCGGGCCTTCGGCAAAGTCACCGAATGTGATCTACGCCTTCGGCCACGGCCATCTGGGATTGACGCTCGCCCCGGCGACGGCCCGCTGGGTCGCCCGCTTCATCGCTGGCCAGGACGTGCAATCGGCCGCCGATTTTGCTCCTGCGCGTTTCGGCTGAGCCAGCGCGCCAAGCGACTGACATTTTTC
>NZ_SADP02000618.1:0-341 GCF_004010375.2 Mesorhizobium sp. M2E.F.Ca.ET.209.01.1.1
CTGCCGCCAGACGCGCTCGCGCATTTTTGGCGGCAGGTCGGAATGCCACTCCGCCGGCTTGGCGCCGAACCGGTCTTGGAAACGCTCGAGGAAGGCATGCGTCAGCGCGATTTCCGGCAACAGGATTAGCACCTGCTTGCCCTTCTCGAGCGCCAACGCCACCGCCTCGAAATAGACCTCCGTCTTGCCGGAGCCAGTGACGCCGTCGAGCAGCGTGACGTTGAAGACCTGCGCCCCAACCGCCGCACGCAGTTTCTCGGCCGCGACATTCTGGTCCGGCATCAGCTCCGGCAGCGCATGATTGGGATCGGGTGCTGCCACCACCGGCCGCGGCGGGATCA
>NZ_SADP02000619.1:0-341 GCF_004010375.2 Mesorhizobium sp. M2E.F.Ca.ET.209.01.1.1
GCCCGCGGGCTTTGCGCGTCATCAGGTATGAGAACAAACCGCCATGGGGCGCACCACCTCGTCCATCGGCTTAGCTCGCAGACGCGCTTCCTCGCCAATAGCACATTGCCGCGTGAAGGGTCACAGAGCGCCGTGGTCAACGAGAACGCGGGAGCACGCGTTCGACAACGGGAAAATGTCTGCTCACTCGCACTCAGTCTAGCGCGGCGAGATCGATTATACTTCCAGTGGAATTCGGCACCGCAGCAGGTGTTGCTCCGCCTGGGAACAAACTGCGCAGCGCCGTGACCGGGTCTCGGCCGGAGCCGAGTGCCAAGCGACAGGTGGGGGTCACGCGGGCG
>NZ_SADP02000620.1:0-341 GCF_004010375.2 Mesorhizobium sp. M2E.F.Ca.ET.209.01.1.1
GACAATCCGCAAATGGTGGTCGGCGTCTTCTCGCAGAAATTCCTGGCCCTGAAGGACATCAGTGCCGACAATGGCGATGTCTGGGTCGCGCTCGACCGGGTGCGCGATCCCGGCAATCTCGGCACCGTCATCCGCACCGTCGATGCCGTCGGCGCCAAGGGCGTCATTCTGGTCGGCGACACAACCGATCCGTTTTCGGTGGAAACGGTGCGCGCCACCATGGGTTCCATTTTCGCCGTGCCAGTGGCGAAGGCAACGACCGAGGCATTCCTTGCCTGGCGCGGCGGCTTTTCCGGTCTCGTCGCCGGCACCCATCTGAAAGGCGCGGTCGACTATCGCTC
>NZ_SADP02000621.1:0-341 GCF_004010375.2 Mesorhizobium sp. M2E.F.Ca.ET.209.01.1.1
AAATAGGCCGCACCGCCTTGCAATGGTCTCGCCCTCGAAATCGGGCAGGCCTATTTCTTCTCCCCGCCGGGGAGAAGGTGGCCCGAAGGGTCGGATGAGGGGGTTAGCTCGCGATCTATCACCAACGTTGCCCCCTCATCCCGCTGCCGCGGACTTCTCCCCAGCGGGGAGAAGGTCGCGGCACCTGCTCGTTCGACATGCAGTCGTTATTAGTCCGGCCAGCGCAGCATGCCGTCGAAACGGTGGCGGCTGCGGTCTTCGAACGGTGTCGCAATTACCTCGTTGGAGGCGCGCGCCCTATCCAGCTCTTCCGCCAGACGGGACGCTACGATGGTTTCCTG
>NZ_SADP02000622.1:0-340 GCF_004010375.2 Mesorhizobium sp. M2E.F.Ca.ET.209.01.1.1
CTGTCTGTCCTCTATGCCGCAGATAATGATCGGCGATGGCGCAGGCAACCATGGCTTCGCCGATCGGCACGGCGCGAATGCCGACGCACGGATCGTGGCGGCCCTTGGTCATCACCTCGACATCCTTGCCATCCTTGTCGATGGATTTGCGCGGCGTCAGGATCGACGACGTCGGCTTGACGGCGAAGCGGGCGACAATCGCCTGTCCGGTCGAGATGCCGCCCAAGATGCCGCCGGCATTGTTGGACAGGAATACCGGCTTGCCGTCATTGCCCATGCGCATCTCGTCGGCGTTCTGTTCGCCGGTGATGCGAGCCGCCTCAAAACCGTTGCCGATCTC
>NZ_SADP02000623.1:0-340 GCF_004010375.2 Mesorhizobium sp. M2E.F.Ca.ET.209.01.1.1
GTCGCCGTCAAGCGCGTGCTCTACGATGCGATTGGCCATTTCAACACCGATGACGGCTGGGCGATGGCCAGCCATCTGGCGATCACATCGCTGATGGCGCTGTTTCCCTTCCTGATCTTCGCCACGACGCTTGCCAGCTTTCTGGGCGCGCGCGCCTTCGCCGACACGGCCGTGCATCTGGTCTTCGACACCTGGCCGGAGCAGATCGCCAAGCCGATCGCGCATGAGGTGCAGAATGTGCTCACGGTGCGGCGCACCGACCTTCTGACCTATGGCGTGCTGCTTGCGGCCTATTTTGCCTCGAACGGCATCGAGGCGCTGCGCACCTCGCTCAACCGCG
>NZ_SADP02000624.1:0-340 GCF_004010375.2 Mesorhizobium sp. M2E.F.Ca.ET.209.01.1.1
GTCACGGTCGCCGCCGATCCACGACGCGTAGCGCATGAAGGATGGCACTTTGAGATCGTATTTCGGGTAATGACAGGCGAGCGCTTCCTCGACGGCATCATAGATCTTCGGAGTCGCCTCGAAGATCACCTCGCGGAAAAAATGCAGGCCCCAAGCAATCTCACTTTCGACCGAGGGGCGTTCAAGCCGCAACTCACCCGACATCCACAGCAGCTCGATCTCGCTCCTGAGATCGTCGATCAATTGTTGATGCTCGCGCGGCGCCCACCGCTGCTGTTCGAGGTCAGTGAGCTTGCGATAGATGCGTCGGTGGATTTCGAGAACTGTGACTCGCTTTGCC
>NZ_SADP02000625.1:0-340 GCF_004010375.2 Mesorhizobium sp. M2E.F.Ca.ET.209.01.1.1
CTGCAGATGATCCTTGTCGCTGGCCGGCACTTCCACCGCATGCAGCTTCTCGGCGGCATAGATGACATGGGCTGCGATCGCCTGTTCGGCGAGCCGATCCTCCGCCGGATCCTCCTGCCCGAGGCCACCGATGCCGGCAAAATAGCCGCCAAATCCGCCCGTGGTCAGAAGCACCGCCGCGGCGACGGCAAGCCACCAGCGCGAGCGTGGCACCGCTGCCTTAACAGGCGCTTCGCCGAGCACCACCTTGCGCAAGCGCGCGGGAAAAGGCTCATCCAGCACGCCGGCAAAGGCGGCACGCAATGCCTCGCGGTCGGCGGTGAAGCGGACGCTCCTCGCC
>NZ_SADP02000062.1:0-970 GCF_004010375.2 Mesorhizobium sp. M2E.F.Ca.ET.209.01.1.1
TTGCCTCGCTGGTGAGGGATGAGCGGGCTGAAGCAGCGTGCGCCCTCCTGAGCCTGCCAGCTTTAACGAATGTGAATCAACAGCGATATTATTCCTCCCTAAAGTCCTGCAGCGACGCATGGCGTAAATCCTCTTCGCCGCGCATGTGCTTCACGCGTCCAACAAGACCAGGCTTGACCCATTGGGTTGCCGGCCGCTTCATTCCTTTCGGCCCCGGTCCGGAATGCTCCTGCACCCGCTGCCACAGCCGTTCCCGCATCTCGCGGTTTAACGTGATGAACGCTGCGCCAACATAGCGCCCTGTGCTGCGCTCGGCCATGAGAGCGAAAGCCGGTTTGCCGGGCTCCCGCTCGACGCCGAGCAAATCGTATTCATCGACGGCATAGGATTTGATTTTAAGCCACGCTGTCGAATTGCCGCTGCGATAAACGCTGTCCTTGCGCTTTGAAACCATGCCCTCAAGTCCGGCCTGGTCGATCAGATGAAAAATGGATTTCGCATCGCCTGGCAACACTTGGCTGAATTGGATGCGCTGTCGGGGCGGTACCAATGCCTCGAGGATATCGCGACGATCGATCAGCGGCATGTCGCGCAGGTCGTGGCCGTTCAGGTGGAGCAGATCGAACGCCACAAAGTACAGGTCGTGCTGGCGCGCGGTGATGGCCCGGCGCAGTTCGCCGAAGTCGGAATGTCCCGCCTCATCCAAGACGACGATTTCGCCGTCGATGATGGCGCTTTCGGCATTGAGCTCCCCGGCCGCTTTCACAAGATCCCGGTACTTGGCTGTCCAGTCGAGCCCGCGGCGCGTAAAGATGCGAACGCCATCGTCGTCGCGGATGATCTGTGAGCGATAGCCGTCGAACTTCACCTCATGCAGCCAGTCCTGGCCCGACGGTGCGTCCCGCTCCAGCGTGGCGAGCTGCGGTTCGATGAAGTCGAGTTTCGTGGCCCCGGCCTTGGCCTTGCCGGT
>NZ_SADP02000626.1:0-340 GCF_004010375.2 Mesorhizobium sp. M2E.F.Ca.ET.209.01.1.1
GGGGCCTACGGCCGGCACCGGCAGCACCCGGGCCATGCCGCGTGCGATCCCGTCGAAGGCACGGCGCCACAGCGTCTGCGGGCAGGCATGGCCACACCAGACGCGTCCGGCCAGGTGGGTCAGCAGTGCAAGCCCCACCGCCATCACGGCCAGCATCCCGATCAGCACGCCGACGTCGCCTGGCCACAGCGTCCAGCCAAACAGGTCGAAGCGCCGTGCGTTGATGTCCAGCAGCACGGCCTGGTGGCCCTCCCAACGCAGCCACGGCAGCGCATAGAACAGGGCCAGCACGAGCACGCTGAGCATGCCGCGCCAACGCCAGGGGCGGGTGGGCTTCGTG
>NZ_SADP02000627.1:0-340 GCF_004010375.2 Mesorhizobium sp. M2E.F.Ca.ET.209.01.1.1
GCGGCTGTTGGTGGGTGCCGACCCTTGATCGGCACACCTGTCAGCTATCGAATGAACCATCCACGCATGGTGTGGACGGCAACTGCGGTTGTTGGCACGCGTGGCTGTGGGTAGGTGTCGACCTTGGTCGACACACTGGATACAGAAGAATGATCTGCCATGAAAAAAGCCCGCCGGAATCCGGCGGGCTTTTTCGATTGTCGGGGTCAGATCCCTTTCCTCAGGGGAAGGGCTCTGACCCCAGGGCTGCGGGCATCAGGTCCAGCCGAACAGCTCGAACAGCTTCAGGATCAGGTAGGCGCAGCCGCCGGCCGCCGGGATGGTCAGGATCCAGGCCCAG
>NZ_SADP02000628.1:0-340 GCF_004010375.2 Mesorhizobium sp. M2E.F.Ca.ET.209.01.1.1
CACGGGTAATCTCCCAAGGCGGCCCCAGCGCCGCGGGCCGTGACCTAGCGCCTCCGGCCACGATTCTTCAAGCGTTCATGCCTCCGCGTCACCGCGCCGCCGCAATCGCGATGGTAGTATTTTCGTTATCGGGTGGAGATTCCCTATGAGACATGTCCTTCTCGCGGCGACTGCCTTGTTCTCCCTTGCCGGCATCGGCCAATCGGCGCTTGCGGCCGAGGCGCCCTATATTGACGACAGGTCCAGCGCTGAAGCGGTGATCCGCTCGCTCTACAGCGCCATCGGCCGGCACGAATTCGCCCGCGCCTGGGGCTATTTCGGCGATACCAAGCCGGCGAAA
>NZ_SADP02000629.1:0-339 GCF_004010375.2 Mesorhizobium sp. M2E.F.Ca.ET.209.01.1.1
CCCGCTTGTCTTCCTCATGCGGCTGACGCCGATCTGGTCCAAGCTCAAGGCTGTGGCGCATACGCTGCCTTACGATGGTGCCATCGTGGCCGACGATCAGGGCGGCAAGCCGCTGGTCCCCGGCCGGTGGGCCTCGATGATGGTGCCGATATTGGTGACGGACGGCGGCAGGAGTCCGCTTTGGATGCGTCACGGCAACAAGGCTTTGGCCGATGCTCTGCCGAACGCCCGCTACCTGACGCTGGCTGGCCAGAACCACATGCTGAAGCCCGGCCCGCACGTGCCCGTGCTGGTGGACTTCTTTTACGGGCCATAGCAGCGACGCGGCCTTTTGATCAC
>NZ_SADP02000630.1:0-339 GCF_004010375.2 Mesorhizobium sp. M2E.F.Ca.ET.209.01.1.1
GAACGGGCGCGCTTTGTCCGCGCGAAAATCTTCCGACCGCATGATGCTCCTCCACTTTGTACCGCAACCCTAGCGCCTCCGCTGGCGATCGGGTATGGACGGAACGGCAAAACCGATTGGACTTTTTCCGGCGCCATGAGCCAGAATTCCATTCCCCATTTCTTCGTCTATGGCGAACCGGTGCGGCCGCTCGATGTTGGCTTCCTGCATGTCGAGACGGTGCTTGCGCGCAGCAACATTCACCTTGGCCAGGTCGCCGCGCACAAGCACCCGCAGATGGGCCAGATCACCTACTGGACCGGGGGCTCCGGCACCTACCGCATCGAGGACCGCTCCTGG
>NZ_SADP02000631.1:0-339 GCF_004010375.2 Mesorhizobium sp. M2E.F.Ca.ET.209.01.1.1
AGGACGAGGTTATAGACCGCGCCAACGACACCGAGTTCGGCCTTGCCGCGGGCGTGTTCACACGCGACCTGCCGCGTGCCCACCGCGTCATTGCCGAGTTGCAGGCCGGAACCTGCTGGATCAACGCCTACAATCTGACCCCTGTGGAAATCCCCTTCGGCGGGGTCAAGCAATCGGGCATCGGCCGCGAGAATTCGCTGGCGGCACTGGCGCTCTATTCGCAGCTGAAGTCGATCTATGTCGAGAGCGGGGACGTGGCAAGCCCGTACTGATCCCGCCTACTTCTCCACCGTCCCATCCAGATACTGGGTAAGCGCACAGACCAGATGGTAGAAGATG
>NZ_SADP02000632.1:0-339 GCF_004010375.2 Mesorhizobium sp. M2E.F.Ca.ET.209.01.1.1
GTCGAGATCGCCGTCGCCCGAGGATCGCGCCAACCTGGCCGAGACCACCTTGCCGGACGTATCGACCGTGAAGGTCACGATCGGCGTGCCTTGCACCCGCCTGAAGCGCGCCGCGCCCGGATAGCGCGTGTGCCGCGTGATCCAGGCCGCCAGGCTGGAATTCCAGCGCGACGGACTGACGCTCGATCGCTGCGCCGCATTCGAGGACTGCGGCGCGGCGACCTTTGCCGCCACCTTGGTGTCGATGCTGGCGGTGGTCATCGTCCTGGATGGCGACGCCTTTTCCTTCCCGACCCGTTCCTTCGGCTTATCGACCGGTTTCTTCTCGGTCTTTTTCCT
>NZ_SADP02000633.1:0-339 GCF_004010375.2 Mesorhizobium sp. M2E.F.Ca.ET.209.01.1.1
GTCGTCGACCAGCTTCGCCAGTATGGCGAGACGCGGCGCGGCTGGCTTGGCGTGCGTATCGAGCCGGTGCCGGACGACATCGCCGAAAGCCTCGGCATGGCAACGGCCAAGGGCGCGCTGGTGGCCGGCGTCATCAAGGGCGGCCCGGTCGACAACGGTTCGGTGCAGGCCGGCGACGTCATCGTCAAGTTCGACGGCAAGGACATCCATGAGATGCGCGACCTGCCTCGCGTCGTCGCGGAAAGCCCGGTCGGCAAGGCGGTCGATGTCGTCATCGTGCGCAAGGGCGTCGAGCAGACCGTCAAGGTGACGCTCGGCCGCCTCGAGGATGGCGAGAAG
>NZ_SADP02000634.1:0-339 GCF_004010375.2 Mesorhizobium sp. M2E.F.Ca.ET.209.01.1.1
CTTCGAGGCGGCCGACGCCGACCTGCCCGGCCATTAGCGCGCATTGGCGAAGATGCGCGGCGGCGACCTCGTCCGGCAGCGCCTGTCGGCCCAACCGCGTGATATCGGAGAACTTCAGGATCGCCGGCAGCGCGGCGGTGCCGGTCATTGGCGAGATCGCCGCCCGCTCGCCGCGCTCGAGCATATAGAGGCGCGATACCGGAACGGCTTCGGCGGCAAATCCGTCGCGCAGCCGATGCTGTGCCTTGTCGATTTGCGGATGCACTTGCGGCCGCACGTCCGCCTGATCGAGGCGGATGGCGCCGGCTGCATCTGCGGCGAGTTTGAGCTGCGGAAATC
>NZ_SADP02000635.1:0-339 GCF_004010375.2 Mesorhizobium sp. M2E.F.Ca.ET.209.01.1.1
GCTCGGTGTCCCTGGGCGGCAATGCGCTGTCGAGCGATGCCGGCAACCCGACCGTGTTCACGGCGGGTCCGGGGTCGAATGGCCAGGTGAGCGCGTACTACACCTATGACAGCGCGACCGGCACCGGGACCATCCACTACACCTACACTCTGACGGCGGACTATCTCGCCGCCGCCGGCGACAACGGCCCCAACGTCGAGGCCAATCCGAGCTTCGCGGTCACAGTGACCGACCTCGACGGCCAGCCCGCATCGGGGACCCTGACGATCAACGTCATTGACGACGTGCCGACGGCCAAGGCCGCTACCGACGAGGCACAGTCCGGAGAGACGGTGACGG
>NZ_SADP02000063.1:0-958 GCF_004010375.2 Mesorhizobium sp. M2E.F.Ca.ET.209.01.1.1
TCGGCGGCGCGGGCGCCCGAAACTGCGATCAGGGCCGCAGCTGAGCCGAGAAGAAGGCTCTTGATGTTCATTTTCTGACCTCCAGTCAAAAGTTAAAAAACGGGTCTGGGTATTTTTTGCTGAAGGACAGCGTTCCCTGCCCCATCCCCACTACCGAAAAAGATGCGCACCGCGCCGCTCCTTCGAACATGACCTTTACCCAGGAGGCGGCGGCGTTCAACCATGTTCGTGTCGGCGAAAGCCCGATCCGGACGCTATACCCGGGCGTTGTTGCACAAATGACACGATTTGGCCTCACTCCGAAAGCTCTCGTTAACCATCAGGGCCCCCACGGCGGCTGAATCCGGCCAAATCCGGCGATCGGCCGGCTGAATTGCGGCGTCCCGGCGAGTCGCCTCGTCCGGTTCTTGCCGCAGAATCGCCTTGCGAAGGGAGGCTTGTCGCGCGCAGCGCGGGGGAGGATGGCGGAGAGGATGGGATTCGAACCCACGAGAAGCTTTTGACCTCTACTCCCTTAGCAGGGGAGCGCCTTCGACCACTCGGCCACCTCTCCGTCGCGCCGCTGGATAAAGAAAAGCGTGGGCACAATCAACAAGCCGGCGCCATAATCGCCGAAAAATCGTTAGGCCGGCAGCTTCTGAAAGCGGTGGAGCATCGGCATCGCATCGGCCCAGACGAGGCGAATCGTGGACTTACTAGGCCTTTTCGAGCCAGCAGAGGCGCCTTCATTGGAGCGCCATCGTAGACCGGAAACCGGATACGCAATCACCGGCAGACGCCCTTCATCACGCTGCACGGGGCGAAAAAGAGCGCAATAACAAGGCATTGCTATAATTTTGGCCGAGAGTCCACATCGCTTGCGTTCGATTCTGACTGGAGGTCAGAAAATGAACATCAAGAGCCTTCTTCTCGGCTCAGCTGCGGCCCTGATCGCAGTTTCGGGCGCCCGCGCCGCCGA
>NZ_SADP02000636.1:0-339 GCF_004010375.2 Mesorhizobium sp. M2E.F.Ca.ET.209.01.1.1
GGAGGTAGCCGATGGCGATCGCGGCCAGAGCCGAGCCGATGAAGGCGGCAAGCCAGGGTCGGATCGTGAAGTGCCTTATTTCGTTGCCCCGGGCGATAATGACCGTGTGGGGCTCCTTGCGCCTGCCGAAAACCGCTGACTGACCGGTTGATTTCACGGGACCGAGCTTTCGTTACGACACCAACGACTGCTCGGAATTACACATTATTAGGGTTAATAAAGTTTTGCAGGCCGCAATGTTTGCGCGTAACCAATTCGCGCATTGCGGGTGATGGGTTGTCTGCCGCCTCAAAGCGCCCGCACGGCCTCGAGCACCTCTTCGGCATGGCCCTTGACGCG
>NZ_SADP02000637.1:0-339 GCF_004010375.2 Mesorhizobium sp. M2E.F.Ca.ET.209.01.1.1
CGCGTCCCACCAGTCGGCCGCGCCGCGTCCGAGTTTGAGCACCGCCTCTTCGGCGCTCTCGCGCTCGCACCAGGGCGCGAGCATGCCGCCGGCCTGCCAGGAGGCGACCTGCCGGGTTTTCTAACTGCGCGGGTCAAGGAGACCATCTAAGAACCCTGGCCGCCGGCCGCCTGGCAACGATCAGACCGTCACGGTGATACAGTCGATCGACGCATTCTCGATGGCCTCCAGTTTGGTCAGCAGGTCCAAACGGGTGGCCTCCACAGTCTGATCGGGAAGGACACCTTCGACCGTGACCTTAATGTCGTCGCTGCCCTCGACATAGCGCACGGTCACGCC
>NZ_SADP02000638.1:0-339 GCF_004010375.2 Mesorhizobium sp. M2E.F.Ca.ET.209.01.1.1
CGTTGCCTTTTGAGAAATCAGTCGTGCCGTTCTGGACGATCATGAAATGATGCAGCGCCAGTATGGTCGGCAGGTCCGCATTCGGATCGGCAAGCGTGATTTCCACGGTCGACTTGTCTACCGCCTTGAAGCCGGTCATCTGCGCGGCGATCTTGGCGACCTTGGAGCCGACCGCTTTGTCCAGATGACGCTTCAGCGAGAAGACCACGTCGTCGGCGGTGAGGTCCTTGCCGTCATGGAAGGTGACGCCTCTGCGCAGCTTCACGGTCCAGGTCTTGGCGTCCTTTCTGTCGACGCTTTCAGCCAGCTCCATCTGCGTCTTGCCATCCTTGTGCACGT
>NZ_SADP02000639.1:0-339 GCF_004010375.2 Mesorhizobium sp. M2E.F.Ca.ET.209.01.1.1
CCTCGACTTTCTCAGTGATCATTTGCTTCGCTTCCCGCTCTGCCAATTTACCTCCCTGAGCAATTCGAAATGTACGAAGCCAGATTACCTGATGCGCTTCCAGCGCCGACAAATAAAGATCGAACCACGGGTTGAACATTCGCACCTCCAGATCGCACAGGAGAACGGCCGCATCGAATGTCGGTTCCTAAGCGGGGAGCCGCATTGCCGCGGACGCCAGGACGCCGGATAGGCCTAGGCTGGACGCTTTGATCATGACGGTGGCGCTCTGGGATCGGTTAGCGGCTTCACAGGCCCCGCCCCGCTCCGGACCCGCGCATCCCGTCGCCGCTGTTCCAT
>NZ_SADP02000640.1:0-339 GCF_004010375.2 Mesorhizobium sp. M2E.F.Ca.ET.209.01.1.1
CGGCGGCTTCGCGGAGGCCTTCCGGATGATCGGACTCATCGAGAAGGCCCCCGCGGGCGACTAGATCGACGAGGCGTCGATCACGAAGCGGTAGCGCACGTCCGAGGAGAGCACGCGCTCCCAGGCCTCGTTGATCTGCTCCGCACCGATGAGCTCGGTCTCCGGGTGGATGCCGTGCTCGGCGCAGAAGTCCATCATTTCCTGGGTTTCGGCCATGCCGCCGATCGCCGAGCCGGTCAGGTGCTTGCGGCCGAAGATCACGCTGCCACCGGTCAGCGGCGGGTCCAGTTCGGTCAGTACGCCGACCAGGCACATGGTGGCCTTGCGCTTGAGCAGGCC
>NZ_SADP02000641.1:0-338 GCF_004010375.2 Mesorhizobium sp. M2E.F.Ca.ET.209.01.1.1
GAAAGCACCTGCCCGCCGGCAATGGCGGCAAAGACGAACAGCGCCGTTCCCGGCCTGCGGATCAACAGCAGGTACACGATCGTCGCCGTCGTGATCAGGACCAGCACACTGGTGCTGCCGAGTGCGGTGATATCGCGGACGGCGCTCTGCAGCCAAAGCGGACCGATCGGACTGTCCGGCTGCCCGGCATGACGGAAGGCAAGCAGGATCTCCGTGTCGAAGGCGTGCGGCGTCGTGGCGCGCGCCACCTCCATAAGTTCTTCAAAACCCCACAGCCCGCCGGCGATCACCAGCCCGGCCAGCAGCAGGGGGAATTCGATCTTGGCAAGCAGCGCGAC
>NZ_SADP02000642.1:0-338 GCF_004010375.2 Mesorhizobium sp. M2E.F.Ca.ET.209.01.1.1
GGCCAGTCCGGCGCGCCGGCTCCCGGTCTACACCGGCCGAGCCATCGAGACCGTCGACCTCCACGACAGGGAGACCTTGGTGCCCGGCAGCACGTTCCTCGGGCCCGCCGTGGTGGTGCAGGAAGACACGACCTTCGCTATCCCCGCCGGAACGCAGGCTCGGGTCGACCGCCACCTCAACCTTCTTCTGACCTTCGCGGAGTGACGCCGTTGTTCGACCGCACAAACCTTCAGGTTCTGGCCAACCATGCCCGCGCGGCGGCCGAGAACATGGCCCACACGCTCCACCGCACCGCGCACTCGGCCTTCGTCAAGGAAACGCAGGACTTCACGGTGAT
>NZ_SADP02000643.1:0-338 GCF_004010375.2 Mesorhizobium sp. M2E.F.Ca.ET.209.01.1.1
GCCACAGGGGCGCTGTTGCCGCTGATCGCGACGCCCGCGCCGGTCGAGCTCATAGCGATGGTATAGCTTGCGCCGTTGATGTTGAAGGTGCCGCCGGTGTTGTTGACTATCGTAACGCCGGAACCCGCACCGGTGAAATTGTTGGATGCCCCCGAGGCGGTCACTGTACCCCCGGTATTGTTGTTCAGGTAGATACCGTTGCCATTGGACGTCAGGTTGCCGCTCAACGAGACGAGCCCGGCCCCGGCCAATCGGTTCTGGACTTCAAGGGCTGTGCCGGCGGCGGCCGACATGGTGGCGCTGCCCGAATAGCTGACTGCCGCCGTGCCGCCGCTCAC
>NZ_SADP02000644.1:0-313 GCF_004010375.2 Mesorhizobium sp. M2E.F.Ca.ET.209.01.1.1
GCGGTTCGAGGTAACTTGCGAAAGGGAAATCGCACCATGGTAGAACAGTTCGACAGGCTTTACAGCCGGAAGAGACCGAGGCGCGGTCCCGGAGCTCTACAGGTTGGGCGGATAGAGTCTCTCATGGAGCGCGCGAGCAGCGAACTTGACGGGATGGCAGCGGTTGTCGCTCTCGAGGCATGGACCCAAGGAGCTCAGCTCATCTTTGTCAATGTGTGATGCTGTTTGTGTCAAAAAGGGTTTGTCCCAAGAGCTAGCTTGAGAATTATGTCATCTATGTCGCCACTGAGCTTTTCTGCTTCGCGAACCTGAT
>NZ_SADP02000645.1:0-338 GCF_004010375.2 Mesorhizobium sp. M2E.F.Ca.ET.209.01.1.1
TCCGATCTCAATCCGCGTCTGGCCATGGGCATCGGTGCTGACGGCTTCGTGGCCGGAGCGAGCGAGTCCGCCGGTTTCGGCATCGTCGGCACGGTCAGTCATAACGGCATCCGCGTCATCGCTGCGCTGAGCGGCCTGGCCAGCGATCGCGAACGCTCGGAGGAGGCGCGCAAGCTGCTCGACTGGGGATCGCGCTCGTTCCAAAAAACGGAGATCTTCGCCAAGGACGAAGTTGTCGGCGAAGCGCAAGTCTTCGGCGGCGCCAAATCCGGCGTGGCCTTGAAAGCCAAGGGGCCGGTGGACATCTTTCTGCCGATAGCCAACCGCGACAAGCTGAC
>NZ_SADP02000064.1:0-909 GCF_004010375.2 Mesorhizobium sp. M2E.F.Ca.ET.209.01.1.1
GTGGGAAGGAGACCGAGTGGATCCTGGTCGTCCTTTCGGACAGGCCGTGGCATGGCCCGGTCCCTTCCCACCGGTGAACCATCAACCTGAACAGTTGCACGGGGCTGTTCGAAGCAGACCCCGCACCACAGGAAGAGGCGTGGACATGATAGCCCAGAACTATGTCGGCTGCGACATCTCCAAGCAGTGGCTCGACTTTTTTGATGAGACAAGCGGTCGTCTTCGGCGCATCGATAACCAGGCCGATGCGATAGCGGCCTATGTGGCGGGCCTTGATCCCAGTCGGGACTTCGTCGTCATGGAGGCGACAGGCGTGCATGACCGGCTGCTGCGCCATGCGCTGGCCAAGGCCGGCGTGCCATTCTCGCGGCACAACCCGGCGCACACCCACCACTATTCGAAGTCAACGCGACGGCGCGCCAAGACCGATCCTCTCGATGCCAGGATGCTGAGCGGCTACGGCCGTCGCTATAACCCTGAGGCCGAGCCGGCGCCGAGCGAAGAAGTCGAGCAGCTTCAATCGCTTGCTGGCCACCGCGATCAACTGGTCGGGATGCGGGCAACGCTGAAGAAGCAACTCAGCGAGGCCTTCGAGGAGATCGTCATCACCAGCCTTGAAGACCTGATCGCCGACCTCGACACGCGCATCAAGGCGTTCGAGAGCCAGATTGCCGCAGTCATTCGTCAAAACCAGGACACCGCCCGCGACCATGCGCTGATGGTCTCCGTGCCCGGTGTCTCCAAGGGCGGCGCGCTCTCGCTGCTGGCGCTCCTGCCCGAGCTCGGCCAGCGCTCACCCAAGGCGATCGCCGCGCTCGTCGGCCTTGCCCCGTTCGACAACAAGAGCGGCAAGCTCAACCGCAGGAGCCAGATCCAGGGCGGGCGATCACGCGTGCGCCGCGCCCTCTA
>NZ_SADP02000646.1:0-338 GCF_004010375.2 Mesorhizobium sp. M2E.F.Ca.ET.209.01.1.1
GCAGAATTTTGTTCCGGCAATCCCATTGAAATCGCCAGACCCTGCGTTTCAAAGCGGTGTCGGCTCGGATGGACAGGCCAGCGGCCTATGGTAGTCTCGGCGGTCACCAGCATGGCAGCATTTTGTGCTGTAGCACTCTTCCTCGGAGACAGCCCATGAAACTGGATCGGATCGACATCAAGATTCTGCACGAACTGCAGAAGAACGGGCGCATCACCAATGTCGAACTGGCCGAGCTTGCCTATATTGACCTGCGCCGAGTAGCCCTCGATGTAGCCCTCGGACTGCAGCTTCTTGACCCGCATCAGGCACGGGCTCGGCGACAGATGCACCAGCTC
>NZ_SADP02000647.1:0-338 GCF_004010375.2 Mesorhizobium sp. M2E.F.Ca.ET.209.01.1.1
CTGGTGTTCGACGTCTCGGCTCTGTCTCCATCCTTCCTCGCCTCAGAGATCGCCTGGCCGGTGCTGGGTAGCCTCTATGGCCGTGAGGTCGGCCATGCGATCGGCGTCGTCACCGGCATCGCCAATCACCCCGGCGAGGACGCGCTGAAGGCTTTCGGCGCCGCGGCCGCTTCATCCGGCGCGGTCGGCCTGTTCCATATCGCCGGAGTGACGCCCGAGGCGCCTGATGTCGAAACCGTTCTGGCCGGGTCGGAACCTGAGGCGGTTATCCGCGTCACACCTGAGATGGCGGCGAAGGCCCGCGCCGGCCTGTCGACGGTGTCAACGCCAGAGGCCAT
>NZ_SADP02000648.1:0-338 GCF_004010375.2 Mesorhizobium sp. M2E.F.Ca.ET.209.01.1.1
CCACCGCATTGGGGTTCAACAGCACGAAGAAATTCGGCCGGAACGTGTTCCAGTCGGCCTTGCGGATGCTGGTGACGGTGAACTCGCGCTGCTGCTCGCCTACGGAAATCGTAATGCGATCGCCCAGGTGCGCGCCGTAGCGCCGCGCCCAGCCGGTTTCCACCGAGGCTTCCGCCGCGGTGCTGCCGGCTTGCCAGAAGCGGCCTTCCAGCAGCGCATTGGCGGGCGGGAAGGTGCTGCGCCAGCTGAAGTTCAACGGCCGGTTCTCGTCGTCGTCCTCGCGGGGGCCGTTGCTCGTGCCGTTCCCTTCGGCGGCGGCCGGGTCCACGCGCAGCGGC
>NZ_SADP02000649.1:0-338 GCF_004010375.2 Mesorhizobium sp. M2E.F.Ca.ET.209.01.1.1
GGTCCGCCGGAACAGTGCCAGCTTCAGCCAGCTTGGTCTGTGGCTGATTTGCCGATTCGACAAGCACTGTAGCTTGCGCATGGCCGCCGAGAATCATCGTGGCCGACAAAGCCACCGGTGACAGAAAACTACGCTTTGACATTATCCAAACCCCCGTTTGCACGGACTCATTAGCAAAGCGCACCAATCTGGGCAAGTACCGATTGTAGAGAAGTCCTTAAGCTATCACTAATATAATTGTTCAATACTGTATTGTGTGCGTGAACGGTTACGCCCCTGCCACCCCGCTCACCTTTCGGCTTCGTCGCGGAAGTTCGCCTCCCACGACCCATGCAAGA
>NZ_SADP02000650.1:0-338 GCF_004010375.2 Mesorhizobium sp. M2E.F.Ca.ET.209.01.1.1
GTCGCCTGCGTTTTGACCGAACCGCTGATGACCAATTTCGGCATGATCCAGGTCGCCGAGGGTTTTCACGCCGCACTTCGCGAGATCACCCGCCGCACCGGGACGGTGCTGATCATCGACGAGACGCACACCATCTCCAGCGGTCCCGGCGGCTACACAGCGTTGCACGGGCTGGAGCCGGACATTCTGGTCGCCGGCAAGGCGATCGCCGGCGGCATTCCGGCCGGCATCTTCGGCGTCTCGCGGGAAATCGCCGCGCGGCTTTGGAAGATCGTGCCGATGGTCAATCCGCGCGTGCGCCAGTCGGCGCATCTCGGCATCGGCGGCACGCTGGCCGG
>NZ_SADP02000651.1:0-338 GCF_004010375.2 Mesorhizobium sp. M2E.F.Ca.ET.209.01.1.1
GTGGGGCATGGCGCTCGCAATCGAGTATGCCGGTCCGGCCTGCCGCTATGTTGTCCCCGGCTTGCGTTCTCGCGATGACGACAGTCTGCATCTTTCCGGAGAGCATCTGGCGGAACGTTGCGCCCTGTTTGTCATCATCTGTCTGGGAGAATCAATTCTGACCACCGGCCGGACGGCAACCGAATTTATGAACTCCGGGCTGACATTTGTCGTTTTCTGCTCCGCCTTCATCAGCACCGTCGCGATGTGGTGGATTTATTTCCATCACGGACAGGCGGAAGCCTCCAGAAAAGCCGAGAACGCCGACGAGAAGGCGAAGATCGCCCATAATCTCTTCA
>NZ_SADP02000652.1:0-338 GCF_004010375.2 Mesorhizobium sp. M2E.F.Ca.ET.209.01.1.1
GGGAAATATCGCATGAACGACGAAACCAGTAAAACGCCCGCCGGCGATGGCAATGCGCCGCGGAAAGATTTGACGCCAGCCGCCCGCCGGGCGCTGGCGGAAGCCGACGCACGACGCACCGACTATCTCGCGCAGGAAGCCGCCCTGCCGAAAGAGATCGGTGGCCGTGGCGGCAAGGAGCCCGGCCGCTATGGCGACTGGGAGATCAAAGGCCTGACCAGCGACTTTTAGAGTGTGTCGATATTCAGCTGAGGCCGGCCGGCGTATCTCGCCATAGCTGGTGCGCCCAGACTAAGCGGCACTGCGCTGGGGCTCGAGCGCCAGCCAGCCTTGCTCGT
>NZ_SADP02000653.1:0-337 GCF_004010375.2 Mesorhizobium sp. M2E.F.Ca.ET.209.01.1.1
CTTCAGTCCGGCGCGATGGGTGAGCAGTTCTTCGATGGTGATCGTCTTGAAGCGCGGGTCCTTCGGCTCACTGTCCTTGTGCTTGCGGGCGAAATAGCCGGCAAGGGCCGTGCCGAGCGGCTCGTCGAGCGACAGCTGCTTGTGGTCGACAAGGCCGGCGATGCAGAGGCCGGTGATCGCCTTGGAGAGGCTGGCGACGGGTTGCCGGTCCGTCGCCTTCCAGCCATGGTCGAATGCGCCGACGATGTCCTTGTGCAGCGCCACCGCCACTTCGGCGTCAGCGATGTGCCGTTCGGCCATCCAGGACGTGACCGCAGCATCGACTTTAGCGGCGACC
>NZ_SADP02000654.1:0-337 GCF_004010375.2 Mesorhizobium sp. M2E.F.Ca.ET.209.01.1.1
CCGCCAATGGATTCCGAGACACGAGCACATAGCGGACATCGATTCCCAGCGACTGCAGGATGTCGGCGTACATTTCAGCGAAGCGTGCAATGCGCGGTTCTTTGATGACGAATAGAGGCGCGGCGCCGTATTCTTGGCCAATGATGCGAGCGATTTCGCTTCGATAAAACTCTCGGCGCTCCTCCAACAGTTTTGTCACATCATAGGGCCGCCAGTCATCCCAACTGCTGCCAGCTTCAGCGAGCATTTGCTCGTTAAGAGTATTGATGCTAGTCGGCTCCCAATAGCCGTTGGCATTGTTCTCGTCCGAGGCAATGACTTGTTCGGGAAGTGCTGC
>NZ_SADP02000655.1:0-337 GCF_004010375.2 Mesorhizobium sp. M2E.F.Ca.ET.209.01.1.1
GACGCCGGCTTCCCGGGCTATGTCAGTCAGGGTGGAACGCACCGTCTTTCATCTCCTCAATGCATCAGGATCACGCAATGCGGGCATCCGGCCCGATGCTGCCAACGCCTCGCTATCCGCGATTCTGATGGGAAATGATGTATCCGGCCTTGGCCGATGCGCAAGCCGCCAGGCTAAATCAAGTCGCCCGGAGCGATCGTGCCGGGAAGGGAAAACACATTTCCCATCAAATCGAGGCATCTGGAGAGGTGTATGAACTCCGGTATGACGCATTTCCTCGCCTCATTGCGATGTTGTGAGGTGTTTTGATTATTTATGATGTTGACAGCCTTCCGAT
>NZ_SADP02000656.1:0-337 GCF_004010375.2 Mesorhizobium sp. M2E.F.Ca.ET.209.01.1.1
GACCATGATCGGCCTCGGCAATGTGCTTTTACAGATCCCGATCGGCATGATCAGCGACCGCGTCTCCGACCGCCGCTATCTGCTCCTCGTCTGCGCCACGGTAGGGTTGATCGGAACCGCCTTCATGCCGTTCTTCGCGCAGAACTGGCATCTGATGGCGGCGCTTCTGTTCGTCTGGGGCGGCGTCGTGGCGGCCATGTACACGATCGGCCTTGCCCATCTCGGCTCGCAGCTTTCCGGCCATGAGCTGGCGTCGGCCAACGCGGCCTTCGTGCTTTGCTATGGCGTCGGCATGGTTTTGGGTCCACAGGCGATAGGCATCGGCATGGATGCCTTC
>NZ_SADP02000657.1:0-337 GCF_004010375.2 Mesorhizobium sp. M2E.F.Ca.ET.209.01.1.1
CAGATCTTCCATCTCCGCGGCGACGTCCAGGTGCTCAACCTGCATGGCGATCCGATGGTCGAGTATCCCTTCTTCCTCGGCCACGCCGACGAGCGTGGCGAGGGCGACGGCGAAGGCTTCAACATCAACTACCCGATGCCCTTCGGCACCAGCTGGGACGGCTGGAGCGCCTCGCTGGAAGACGCCTGCGCCAAGCTCGCGGCCTACGCTCCCGACGTGGTCATCGTCTCGCTCGGCGTCGACACTTTCGAGAAGGATCCGATCAGCCAGTTCAAGCTGAAGAGCGAGGACTACCCCAAGATCGGCCAGCGCATCGCCAGGCTCGGCCTGCCGACGC
>NZ_SADP02000658.1:0-337 GCF_004010375.2 Mesorhizobium sp. M2E.F.Ca.ET.209.01.1.1
ATCCGCTACACGCTCTCGCGCTTCGATGGCCTCTCGCGCTTCCTCGACGATGGCCGCATCGAGATCGACTCCAATACCGTCGAGCGGTCGATCCGCCCGATCGCGCTGAACCGCAAGAACGCACTCTTCGCCGGATCGGATGGCGGCGTCGTTGGATGGGCCCGGTTCGCCGCAGGACGTTCCTCCCCTGCCCGGCAGCTTCCCGCTGGACACCTCGAAACTGCCGCAGGCCATCCGCGATGAAGTGGAAGCGCCCGACCCGGTGGCCATCGACACCTCGGCCAGCGAACTGAAGGACGGCCTCAACCGCTGCCCGAAGTGCGGCGCCAGCGACATC
>NZ_SADP02000659.1:0-337 GCF_004010375.2 Mesorhizobium sp. M2E.F.Ca.ET.209.01.1.1
GTCGGGCTGACCGCCAAGCGCTTCGGCAAGCTTTTGCGGCGCGTCGGGATCGAGGAAATCCATCTGCAGGATGGCGGCGCCCGGGACCGCGTCCATTTCGAGATAGTCGATGCCGACGACGTGCGGGCTGTCGGCACTCGACTTCGTGCGCGCGGCCGCGACCTGGCACCAGCCGCCGGGGGCGGCACCGAGGTCGATGACCTTCATTCCTGGCTTCAGCAGATGATGCTTGTCGTCGATCTCGATCAGCTTGTAGGCCGCGCGGGAGCGGTAGCCGTCGGCCTTCGAGCGCTGCACATAGGGGTCGTTCATATGACGCTCGAGCCAGCGGCGCGAC
>NZ_SADP02000660.1:0-337 GCF_004010375.2 Mesorhizobium sp. M2E.F.Ca.ET.209.01.1.1
CTTGGAAACACGCCGAGTTCGGCCTCGGCACCTCCCTGATGCAGGCGCAGCGCTACGGCTACACCCAGATGATCAATAACGCCACGCTGACCAATTCCTCCTACAAGCTTCGCCTGGCGCAGGACATCACACTCTACCTCGCCGAGATCGGCATGGACATTCCCGGCTGGAACGACGAGCTCGGCAAGCAGGCCTGGCTCGAGGACGGCATCTGGCAGGGCACGCGTGAGGCGATCGAGACGATCATGGGGACCGCCGACTATCTGGAGCAGTACTTCGCCATCAACATCGTCTTCGAGCCGCTGGTGGGCGAGCTGTTCCGGTCGGGCTTCCTGAT
>NZ_SADP02000661.1:0-336 GCF_004010375.2 Mesorhizobium sp. M2E.F.Ca.ET.209.01.1.1
CGGCGGGCTTCAACGATCGATCTCACTTCTAAATCAGGGGAAGCAAGCAAAGAATGGATGTTTCTCTCACGCACTGGATCAACGCCGCTGCCGGCATCAGCCCGCTCCTTGATAGGACAATGATCACCATCTCACAAATCGGCGTGCCGCTGATGGTGATTGCCGTCGCTCTGCAATGGTGGTCCAGGAACGACCGCCTCCATGTGCGTCATGCCTGCCTGTCCGCCGGTCTTTCCTTCCTGCTCGGGTTGGCGATCAACCAGGCGATCCTGCTCTTCGTCCACCGGATCAGGCCTTACGACGCCGGCGTCACGCATCTCTTGATCGCGCCCAGCG
>NZ_SADP02000662.1:0-336 GCF_004010375.2 Mesorhizobium sp. M2E.F.Ca.ET.209.01.1.1
GGAGGACGGATGATCACGCTCGCAGTCTGGCGCAGCGGACAGGCACCGCCCGGCCCGTTCTGGTGCGACACCTCATGATCGCGGCCGGCGCCTCCTCATCGCCATGCTCAGCATCCGTCACCATGGGCGCCGGAACGCCAACGCTTGGCCCATCGCACAAGGCTGCAAGCAGCCAGCCCGGCGATAGAAGGCACTACAGCCTGTCCGACGGCACCTGCCATCAAGATGCCGCCCCCTGTCGCAGCGTCCTTTGCCGTCATTGCATCCCGACGGCCCTTGATCATTCTGGCGAAGACTATCCCGGCCACAGATCCGGGCTACAATCCCCATAGCGCC
>NZ_SADP02000663.1:0-336 GCF_004010375.2 Mesorhizobium sp. M2E.F.Ca.ET.209.01.1.1
TATAGCGGCCTGGCCTCTCTGGATCCGCAACTGCGAGGTCGATGAAGAAGCCGGCAATGCCCACTTGAGCATGAACCTGATAACCCATTTCGATCAGCGCGTTGGCTACCTGTTCTACAAAGATTGAATCCATTTCGCGAACCGTGACTTGGGCAAGCGAAATTCGCCCTGTTCTCGCGTAGTGCAAGAAGAGCTTGAAGGCGAAGATGCCTTTCCCTTTGCCACGCTCCAGGTCGATGTCCTCGTCTGTGATGGACGCGAATACTTCGCAGCTGCGCTTGGCGCGGCTTATGAGGACGTTGAGCCGACGCTCGCCGCCTTCCGCGCCAAGAGGGC
>NZ_SADP02000664.1:0-336 GCF_004010375.2 Mesorhizobium sp. M2E.F.Ca.ET.209.01.1.1
GACGCTCTTCCGATCTTGCCGCGGCCAAGGGCACCGAAGCTGCGGGCGCGGCGATGACCGGCTCGGCCAACATCGACCATCTGGAAATTTCCGACAAGGTGTACATCAAGTCGGATCAGCAGGTCGCGACCGGCGATCAGGGCAGTTTCGACATGAAGAGCCAGGTGCTGCTGCTTTCGGGCAAAAGGGTCGTCCTGTCGCAAAACGACAATGTCCTCGTCGGCTGCAAGCTTACCGTGCAGATGAAAAGCGGGCTTGCCCAGGTCGATCCATGCGCTGGGCAGCGCGTGCAGATGTCGATCACGCCGCCGCCGAAATCGGACGCGTCGAAATCGG
>NZ_SADP02000665.1:0-336 GCF_004010375.2 Mesorhizobium sp. M2E.F.Ca.ET.209.01.1.1
CGCACCGCCTCCCAGGGATTGGGGAGCTCCGCCTTGGCCATGCCGTGCAGGCCGGCCTTGCCGGCCTCCAGGTGCACCTGCCAGAAACAGGCGCCGAAATAGAACAGCGCCGGGATGATCGCGGCCTTTACCACCTCGGCATAGGGAATGTTGAGCGTCTCGGCCATGATGAAGGCGACCGCGCCCATCACTGGCGGCATGATCTGGCCGCCCATCGACGAGGTCGCCTCGACGGCGCCGGCAAAGGCGGAACGGAAGCCGAAGCGTTTCATCAGCGGAATGGTGAACTGGCCGCTTGCCACCACATTGGCGACGCCCGAACCGGAGATGGTGCCC
>NZ_SADP02000065.1:0-874 GCF_004010375.2 Mesorhizobium sp. M2E.F.Ca.ET.209.01.1.1
AAGCCGGTGGCACCGGCGAGCTCAACGAGTATCTCGGAGGGCTTCACCAGCAGCGATCGACCAAGGACGTTTCCAGATTGAAATGCGGCCTCATAGGCCTGCCACGTCGCAAACCGCGGAGCCGAATAGAAGACCTGCGCTCCACTGTTTTCAAACTCGATCAGTCTTTGGAATTGATGTCCTCCGATATCAATGCGGAACTGCCAGAATGGATGGTCGAGGCTTGGAACGGTTGCCTCGTTGGCGGTGCGGCGGAAGCGCTTCAGTTCCTGACCAAGTTTAAATTGCGCCAATAAGATTCCACCGGGCGAGCCGAACGCCACATCAAAACCGAGTTCCTCTTAGTGAATTAGACTTGGAAGGAAAGGAGTTGCGACGCAACCAAACGACTGAACAAGCGCTTCAATCTCTCGCGTGACTCCATATGCATATGAGAATTCCGAAAGGCGCTCGTGCAGGTTAATGACCATTCGATATCCAAATGCTTGCAAACAAGGGCCTCAAGCAGCGACAGGCTCTCCGCTCATCTGCCGAGTTCAATCCAGCACACGCACTCAGCATCGACGAGGGTTCGGATAGAGTTCACAGCTTAAGTCGGCGCAGTCGAGAATGCGCGAACCGGGCCGCTGGTTTTACTATAAGTATAAATGAGAGCCTCCGAAGTAGCTTGCTTCCTTCTATGACCGCAGCTAGCGGCGGTCCGACCTTGGAGTAGAAATCGACGAAGGCCTTTCCCCATCTCCTTTTTAGTATCCATTCGTCCCGAAATCGCCGAAGCAACAGAACCTGTGGGTGCTGGGGATCACCCATGGTGGCTGTGACCACGAAGCAAGCTTCAGCCTGCTTTTTTTCTATCGACGGGGGTGAATATGAA
>NZ_SADP02000666.1:0-336 GCF_004010375.2 Mesorhizobium sp. M2E.F.Ca.ET.209.01.1.1
AAGCTGGTTGTTTTGCACCGCAACGTAACTGTGCAAGCGACGTGCCAGACGGAAATTGGTCAAGAAAAATTTCGGAATAATTCAATAATTACAGGCGCTTATATGAGCATTCGCAAATTTTGACCGCTGCTGCACTGCGACAGGATTGAGAAAAGTTTACGCAGCCCTGCCTAGATTTTGCCCAAATGATGAAAGTGCCTAAACTTTCATCTGAATTGAACGCGACCTCGATCGGCCCTGTTGCGGCCCGCACGCTAAATGCGGCAAGGTCGCCGCGCAAATGAGAGACACTATGGCCTCACGCTTCACCCTGAGTTTCCTGCTTCTGCTCACCAC
>NZ_SADP02000667.1:0-336 GCF_004010375.2 Mesorhizobium sp. M2E.F.Ca.ET.209.01.1.1
CGGAGATGCCTGGGTCGATCTCGACAGTAGGATTGATGTGCGACGAGAAGCGCTCAAGGCCCTCCATGACATCGCTATCGACGAAATGGCCTCTAGCGATCTGGATGAAACCATGACGGTCTCCGTCCACAACGAGGCCCGGAAACTAGTATATTCTGCCACCATCAGCGTCTCTCAGTCGTTCCCGGTGTCGCAGCATCCCCACTAGCCGGGAACATCACCGGGGGCTCCAAGTTCGGTGACCATGGAAAGATCGCCGCAACGTGTGCGAATGACCGCCTTGCTGGACAACCTGCGGGAACAGAAAGAGGGGCAGAGGAACGTTGGCGCCAAACT
>NZ_SADP02000668.1:0-336 GCF_004010375.2 Mesorhizobium sp. M2E.F.Ca.ET.209.01.1.1
GCTGGATGTACTGGTAGATCGGCCGGTCCAGCGATGGCTCCTGCTGGGTCACCGCACTCACCGACGCCGGCACCGGTAGCGATGCACGATTGGCCATGCGCGCCAGCAGCCCCCCCTGCGCAGGCTGGCAGCGGTCGCGCACGGTTGCAGCGAGCAGGAACAGCACGTCGTTGCGGAACGCGTGATCGTCGCGCAGGCGCTGTTCGATGCGCTGGCTGGCGTCGGTGGCCGTTGCCGGAAACGCGACCGCCGGCGGCGCGGTGGGTGCGCGCTGCCGCTGCCACAACGCCAGGAGCACGATTGCGCCCAGCAGCGCCGCGGCAACCAGGATCCAGC
>NZ_SADP02000669.1:0-335 GCF_004010375.2 Mesorhizobium sp. M2E.F.Ca.ET.209.01.1.1
GCCGCCTGGCGTGGGATTCGGCGACGATCAAAGTCCGGTTGTCCGGCGTCGCGGCCATGCCGTTGGCGAAGGCAATATTGTCGGCCACTTGCCGTATCGCGCCGTCCGGCATGATCAGCACGATCGTGCCCGGTCCGAAATGCTCGCCCGGCGCCGGCGCCGGCCCTCCGCCATTGACGTAGATATTGCCGTGTCCATCGACGACGATTTCGTTCCAGGGACTCTTCGACAGTCGCCTGAGATCGGCATGGGTGACGAGCGTTCCGTCCGCTTCCTGCCTGAGCAGAAGGCCCTCCCGGCCGGAAACGACAAGCAATCGTCCATCCGGCAGCCAG
>NZ_SADP02000670.1:0-335 GCF_004010375.2 Mesorhizobium sp. M2E.F.Ca.ET.209.01.1.1
GTGGTGTCCATGTTGTTTCCCTGCGTTGGGCGGCGTGGCTCATTCGTGTGCCCGAAGAGTAGCATCGTCACTCGAAATTCCCAGACACCGAAGCGGCCGCCGGCCGGTGGACAATCGATGTGCTCGGGTTCCCGCTGGAGGATGACCCCGGTCGATGCTGGCCCTTGTTCGAACGCGCTGGTTTGCTAAGCGCTGCCGCCTCAACGAGGGAATACCATGAGCATAAAAACGGAAGCCGGCGTGCCGGTCCTCGAGACGGGGCGCACCATTTTGCGGCCGCACCGGCTGGACGATTTCGAAGCCTATGCCGCCATGTGGGCGGAGCCCGCCGTCAC
>NZ_SADP02000671.1:0-335 GCF_004010375.2 Mesorhizobium sp. M2E.F.Ca.ET.209.01.1.1
GTCGGCGGTCCAGTGGGTCCTCTCGCCCGGCGGATCGGCAAGCGTCAGTGCCACGACGCGCTCGCCGACATCGGGACCGAGCGGCGGAATGCGCCACTGTCGCGTCTTGTCGCGCAGCAGCCCGTCACAGCCTTCCGCGGCAAAGCGCTCCTGCCAGCGCCAGACGTCGGTCTTCGACTTGCCGATGCGGCGCATGACCTCGCCGGTGCCGACGCCGTCGGCGGGCAAAAGCACTATCTCGGCGCGCCAGACATGCTTTTGCGGGGCGTTGCGATCCCTGATCAGCGCCGTCAGACGGACGCGATCGGCCGACGAAACGGTGAACGATCTTCCTG
>NZ_SADP02000672.1:0-335 GCF_004010375.2 Mesorhizobium sp. M2E.F.Ca.ET.209.01.1.1
GCCAGAATGAACAGGATTTTTTCCGTCGGCCCGTTGTTGCGTACGGTCCTGAGTTCGGCGGCGACGAGCAGGCTAAGGCCCCCGAAGCCGAAATTCATGGCCAGCACGCGCCAGGTCAGATCCGGCTGGACGAACATGAACCACGCGAAGGCGGCGAGCCCGCCGCCGACCAGAACCGCCAGCACCGACAACGACGGATTGAAAAGGCGGATGATGAAAAACGCCGCGATCAGCGGCAAAATGAGCCGGGGATCGGCCGGAATGGCCTTCACCGCATTGATGGCGAAGGTGACGACGATACCGGCCAGCATGCCGGAGGCGACGCGGGCCGGAAT
>NZ_SADP02000673.1:0-335 GCF_004010375.2 Mesorhizobium sp. M2E.F.Ca.ET.209.01.1.1
CTGCCTTCGTACAAAGCGTAGGCGACATAGGCAGTCCCAAGCCCGAGACCTATCGCTAGAAGTCTAGGAATGATCTGGTGCCAATTTTTTCGATCATGAATGCCCACCAAAACCAGAGCCAACCCGGAGGCGACAGCCAGCATCATGAACGTATAGCCATCCATGAAGACCGCGATCCAGCAGGCACCTACAAAGCTAGCGCAAGTGACCAGACGGGGGTCACCGTGGATGATCCGAAATGCAAAGAGCATAGTGAGTGGCAGTATGACCATGCCCGACGCGGCCGCTGAATAACCCTGATGCACCCAGATAACCGGTAATGTGCACCACACCAG
>NZ_SADP02000674.1:0-335 GCF_004010375.2 Mesorhizobium sp. M2E.F.Ca.ET.209.01.1.1
AATATCTACGCCTTCACCAGCGACGGCCTCAGCCAGCGGCAATTGCGTGACCTGGTGGAAGATGCCCGCGCCAAGGTCTTGACCGTCGACAATATCGGCAAGGTCGATGTCATCGGCGCACAGGACGAGACGATCTATCTGGAATTTTCCACGCGACAGATCGCGGCGCTCGGCATTGATCAGCAGTCCATCATCAAGACGTTGCAATCGCAGAATGCCGTCACCCAGTCCCGCTTCGTCAATGCAGGACCTGAGCGCGTGGCGCTTCGCGTCAGCGGCCAGTTCACGTCTGCAGACAGTCTGCGGGCGATCAACCTGCGCGTCAACAACCGCTT
>NZ_SADP02000675.1:0-334 GCF_004010375.2 Mesorhizobium sp. M2E.F.Ca.ET.209.01.1.1
CGATTTTGCAGGGCGGCACTTTCCCCGCATTTTGCCCAAACGTCTATCCCGTTGCTGGTGCAGTCTATGGGGCCAATTGGCTTGCTAGCTCACAGCCACGGCGATCTGGCCCATCGAAACGCTCTTTCAAATTCATGAAATCGCCAATAGAATTTTCACGCAGCTCCAGCGCCGAGGTAATCTTTGCCCGCAGCCTTCTCCGATCCGGTCTGGCAAAAACCCCAAGCGGCGCCGGCGTTCCGGTCCGAGCTGTCATCCGGCGGCACGTTGGACACGATCGTTGTCGGCGGCGGCATCATGGGGCTGTCGACGGCTTTGCATGCGGCGCGCGTCG
>NZ_SADP02000066.1:0-852 GCF_004010375.2 Mesorhizobium sp. M2E.F.Ca.ET.209.01.1.1
ACGTGCGGCGGCGGCGAAGGATCGCTCCTCGGCGACCTTGGCGAACATGGCCAAACCTTCGAAATCCGGCGCTTTTGACATCGTCAATCCTGCAATGGTTGTTTGCAAATATTGCTATTTTGAAAGGAGATGCCTGTCCATATGTCTCCGTCACCCACAACAGGAGTGACGAAAGTGACAAGGAAACTCGAAGGAAAGATCGCCGTGGTGACCGGCGCCAGCGGCGGCATCGGCCTCGGCATCGCCAAACGCTTCGCCGCCGAAGGCGCGCATGTCTATATTACCGGACGACGCAAGGCCGAGATCGACAGAGCCGTCGCTGCAATCGGGAAGAACGCCACCGGCATTCAGGCCGACTCGACCAGTTTTGCCGATCTCGACCGCCTCTATGCCCAGGTGAAAGCGGAAAGCGGCCGCATCGATGTGCTCTCGGTCAATGCTGGCGGCGGTTCCATGTTGCCGCTTGGCCAGATAACCGAACAGCACTTTGACGAAACGTTCGACCGCAACGTCAAGGCCGTCTTGTTCACGGTGCAGAAGGCGCTCGCCCTGCTGACCGACGGTGCCTCGGTGATTCTCACCGGTTCAACCGCCGGCTCGACCGGCACGGCGGCGTTCAGCGTCTACAGCGCCTCGAAGGCGGCCCTGCGTAATTTTGCCCGCAGCTGGATAATCGACCTGAAGGAGCGACAGATCCGTGTCAACATCCTCAGCCCCGGCCCAACCCGAACAACGGGCCTCGCTGAGCTTGCCGCACCCGAAGCCGAGCAGCAGAAGGGCCTGCTTGATTTCCTTGCTGCCCAGGTACCGATGGGCCGCCTTGCCGATCTCGTCGGGATCGCCAAGCCGGCC
>NZ_SADP02000676.1:0-334 GCF_004010375.2 Mesorhizobium sp. M2E.F.Ca.ET.209.01.1.1
GGGCCTGCCTGGTCTTGCAAGCCTTCTGTGCTCTTCTCGCGATTGCGGTCGTTCATAGTGAAAATCGAATGGCGTCGGCGATCGCTCTTGGAAGTTTTGCGACCGGCGTGGCGGCGTCCGTTCTCTTGATTCTCGCCCACGATCGCCCCTTCACGGGAGAGATCGCAGTATCGCCGCAGCCGTTGCTGCAAGTCATGCCGGAAGCCAAAGCGGGCGGCGGCGAATGATACAAGCAGGAGTGCAGAGACCGGGTAGGTTCCACTTCGGTGTAGCGACGTCTGCTTTCAGGCAGCCGCTAACCCAATCTCTGCGGGCGGCATGCGGCGCAAAGCTG
>NZ_SADP02000677.1:0-334 GCF_004010375.2 Mesorhizobium sp. M2E.F.Ca.ET.209.01.1.1
GCCTGCTGCAATTGCGCGATAATGGCCTGAACCAACAGGCCATGGTCGCGGCAGCCGCGAGTGCCATGCCAGTCCATGATATCGACCCACCAGGCCGCCCGAAACATTGGGCACCCAATAGGCGAATTTGACCGCGTCGGTTCCTGCATGTGCCATGAACTGTCTCCCATTCCAGGCCGTGTCGTTGATCGGTCCGGCGCGTAGCCGGGTTTCTTCAATATTTATTATGTTTATGGAATTTATATACAAAGAAGGATTTTCCGTTTTTGAACCCTTTGCGGGACGGAAATACCAATTTTCTCCGGCCGGGCCGGCTTGCGCTTGTCAGCGCGCG
>NZ_SADP02000678.1:0-334 GCF_004010375.2 Mesorhizobium sp. M2E.F.Ca.ET.209.01.1.1
AAATGTCACGCATAGCCTGGCTGACATCGATGAAAGCCTGTGTACACTTCGCGGCCAGGCGTTCGGCAGCCAGGTACATCAGCCTCTGCGCATTGCCCACATGCACGAAGGGCAAAATGTGCACGCCATGTATGATGCAGGGGATATTGGCTTCCCTTGCAGCGAGGCGGCCGACGATGCCGGCCTTGCTTTGATGGGTGTGCACGATGTCAGGCCGCCAGTCGCGCATAAGGCGCGTGAGTTGGCCAAATGCAGAAATGTCACGGGATGGCGAAATCGAGTTGATGAGCCGCTCAAGAGTCTCAACCCGAACGGCTTCGGCAACTGACATCCG
>NZ_SADP02000679.1:0-334 GCF_004010375.2 Mesorhizobium sp. M2E.F.Ca.ET.209.01.1.1
CACGGCCACAACAAGGGCACCGACGACGCGACAGCTGATGTTTCGACCGACGACACGACGACCGATGAGACGACGGCCGCCGCCGCGCCGAAGGAGAAGAACCTTCACGCCAAGCTCGGCCGGCTGAATTCGCTCCAGCGCAACATCAATGCCTATATGAATTCCAAGAGCAAGAAGTTCGCCGGCGTCCAGGCCTATGTGACGCAGGCCGCGGCAGCTCAGAACGCGCAGGCCAAGCTCGACGCGGCAAACGCCCAGCTGGCGGCCGACCAGGGCAAGCTCGCCGATCTCACTCAGCAGCTCGCCGACCTCAATGCGACCGACACGACCGGCT
>NZ_SADP02000680.1:0-333 GCF_004010375.2 Mesorhizobium sp. M2E.F.Ca.ET.209.01.1.1
TAGCGCTGACGGCGCATGAGGACCCCGGCTGCCTGCGCCAGGTGCTTGCGGCCGGCGGGCGCGGCTTCGTGGTCAAGCGGTCGACCGCTACGGATCTGCTGCAGGCAATCCGTTGCGTGCTGGCCGGCGACAACTATGTCGATCCGGCGCTTGCGGCGCGCCTGCTCAGCCCGCGCAGCGCCCCACAGGGCGATCCCGGCAATCTCAGCGAACGGGAGCGGTCGGTCATCCAGCTGGTGGCGCTCGGCTACAGCAACAAGGAAATCTCGTCCCGGCTCAACCTCAGCATAAAGACGATCGAGACCTATCGCACCAGGGCGACCGAGAAGCTCG
>NZ_SADP02000681.1:0-333 GCF_004010375.2 Mesorhizobium sp. M2E.F.Ca.ET.209.01.1.1
CTACTGCCTGGATCCTTCGCCCGCCAACCGCGAGGCGCTGCGCGGCTTCCTCAAGCCGGAAGCGGTTGCCTGGCAATACACGCATGGCGCGCCGGCGGAACTGGTCTCGCCCGACGGCCATTCGCTGGACAGCTTCTATCTCGCCCGCCCTGGCAATGAGGAGATCCAGCTCGACCTCTTCGGCGACTACAAGAGCAACGTCGCGCTTTACCCCGCCTTCCAGGCCTATTTCCGCACCCACAAGCCGCCCTTCCTCGCGGTGTGGGGCAAGAACGATCCGTTCTTCCTGCCACCCGGTGCCGAGGCGTTCAAGCGCGACATGCCGGATGCCGT
>NZ_SADP02000682.1:0-333 GCF_004010375.2 Mesorhizobium sp. M2E.F.Ca.ET.209.01.1.1
GCGCAAGTCCAGAAAAAGTGTGAGCGGTTTTCCGTCCGTAATTGCGCCAAGACAAAAAGGACTTAGAGCGGTTTGCCGTTTCCGTGAAACGGCAGACCGCTCTATCCGAGCCTGAGTGCGACGACGCCGGCGACAATGCTGAGCGCGGCAGCACCGCGCCAGCCCGTCATCTTCTCGCCCAGCGCGAAGACCGAGATCATCATGGCGAAAAGGATCGAGGTCTCGCGCAGCGACGCGACCGAGGCGATTGGCGCCTTGGTCATTGCCCACATCACGATCCAGTAGGCCGCGCCGCTGAGCACGCCGGTGAACACCCCGGCCTTCCAGTCGCGC
>NZ_SADP02000683.1:0-302 GCF_004010375.2 Mesorhizobium sp. M2E.F.Ca.ET.209.01.1.1
CTGAATGTCACGGGCACCACCAATGCCGTCGGTCATTGGCTGTTCAGCGGCCTCTACAATGACGAGCGGAAATCGCTTGCCGCCAACAAGGCGAATTATCGCGCCTTCACACCGCCGGTCCTCGTCATCTGGGGACGAGAGGATTCGACCACGCCGCTGGCCCAGGGCGAAGAGATCGCCTCGCTGTTTCCACACGCCGAACTGGCCGTCCTCGATGGCGTCAACCACATCCCACAGGTCGAGCGCCCGCACGACGTGGTGCGGCTGATCGCCAATTTCCTCAGACGGATCTTCCCGGGCAG
>NZ_SADP02000684.1:0-333 GCF_004010375.2 Mesorhizobium sp. M2E.F.Ca.ET.209.01.1.1
ATGATACCGATCAATTCCTTGCGGCGTGGGTTCTGGGTCGCCAGACGGACCTGCCCACCCGCTTGTGATGATGCTTCCAGGATCGTTACTTCATGGCCGCGCTCGGCCGCGACCCGCGCCACCTCCAGTCCGCCTGCCCCTGCGCCGACGACCACGACTTTACGCTTGGGCCCTTCCGTCTTGGCGATCACGTGCGGAATATCCGCCTCGCGGCCGGTCGCCGCATTGTGGACGCACAGCGCCTCGCCGCCCTCGTAGATGCGGTCGAGACAATAGGTGGCGCCCACGCAGGGACGGATCTCGTGCTCGCGGCCCTCCATCACCTTCTTGATG
>NZ_SADP02000685.1:0-333 GCF_004010375.2 Mesorhizobium sp. M2E.F.Ca.ET.209.01.1.1
GCGACAAGCCGTCCGGTTATGCATTGCCGGTGGTGGTCGAAGGCGAGGCCGTTGCCATCAGCAGCAATTGATCCAAAAAGCCTGGAATTTTGCACAAGGGCGCGGCGTGACATCGCTGCGCCCTTCGTGTATCCTGTCAACCCGTCATGACAGCACCGCCGGGCGAAGCAGGAGGCCTTTTTTGCCTTCGGAGCTTGCCGCGCCGGGATTTTCGAGGAACCAGATGACGGTGAAGCCCCTCTACCGACGTGTTCTGCTGAAAGCTTCGGGCGAAGCGTTGATGGGCGAACAGCATTTTGGCATCGACGTCTCGGTCGTCGACCGCATTGCCGG
>NZ_SADP02000067.1:0-828 GCF_004010375.2 Mesorhizobium sp. M2E.F.Ca.ET.209.01.1.1
CCACGGAGCGATGCGAGAGAAAAAGCCTACCGCGCAGCTGGGGCCGCTGAAGCTCAATAGCGGGTGGCCGTTCACGAGGAACACAAAACCGCCAGCGCTTTTTTTGGCCACTGCGGTTCCCTTAGGATTTCCAGATCTAAGCTTTTGAACGGTGGCGCGACGGCTGCCTGCCGTCCCGCATCGCCAGAGCTCTGATGAATGCAATCGCCCCCACATCGCAGCCATGCCTTGATGGTCCGTTGGAACTGATGACTGCCCTGGCCTGCTGTAGGGTGATGCCGTATTTGTCCGCAAAGATTTGCGGGTCGTAGGCGTCCTTCCAATCCCCGATAGGCTTCATCGCAAGTCCTCTCTGCTGCAGCCACACCAACGTTGCGCCGGCCGGAAAGTTCAACCTCACGTGCAGCCGAACCAAAGTTGATGACCGCTTGGACTTAGATACAGAGGACGCGGCCGGCGGCCGGGTAGCGCTGCCGGCGAAGAGCGATGCGCCGTGGACGCTTAAGGCGTGGCGAGCAATTGCCAGGCGGAAATAGCGCCACCTCAGGTCTGGTCGCCGAGGAAAATCCTTGGATCTTTTGCGGCGGCGACGAAAGCCTGGCGCGCCACACGTGGCGCCTTTCCTGTGCTCTCACCTAGGCTGGGCCCGGCCTGCATTCCTGTGTCACGCAGGACGTCGCGGACCGGGCGTTTGCCTTGCAGGCGACAGAATCCCCTCGGTGAAACGTCGATCCTCATAGCGATCGAGCAATCCGGAGTGGATGGGATCAGCAAGGCTGCGAGACTTCATGTAGGCATGCGCCAGCGTGCCTGGCCCGTCCGCGAAAG
>NZ_SADP02000686.1:0-293 GCF_004010375.2 Mesorhizobium sp. M2E.F.Ca.ET.209.01.1.1
GCCCAAGTAACGGAAAAGACTGATGGAGAGCAGCCCGAAAGAAAAGGCCAGGAACAGCGGATTGTCCGTCCGCCAATAGATCATGAAGCCCAGGATCCAGTAGCAAACGCCACCGATCACCAGCATGTGGGCGTTGTCGAACAACGACCGCACAAACTGGATGTAAACATCCGCGGGGATGTTTTCGGTCTTTGTTCTACCCATGCCGTTGGCCCAACACTGCGCCTTGTCATGCCATACCGGCCTTAAGAAAGGCTTAGAACAGCACTTGACTCCGGTTGCAGAGGGTTGAG
>NZ_SADP02000687.1:0-332 GCF_004010375.2 Mesorhizobium sp. M2E.F.Ca.ET.209.01.1.1
GCGGCTGGCTGGCGCCGGAAGGGTCGTTCCAGCCCCTGGAACTGCAGAAGGATGAGAAGGCCGCGGCAGCACGCGCGGTGGGTATCGCCGAATCACGCGCGGCTGCCGCGCAGGAACAGAAGAACAATGCCAACCGCACCACAGGCCAGGGCAAGTAACCTGATGCCGAACTGGACCGACCGCCTGCGCCGCTGGGCGCTGCCTGCCCTGGCCGCGCTGGCGGTGGCCGGCTGCGCCCGTCCCGAGACGGGCACCACCACCGTACGCTTCTGGGCGATGGGTCGCGAAGCGGAGGTGGTCAGCGAGCTGATCCACGAATTCGAGGCTGAAAA
>NZ_SADP02000688.1:0-332 GCF_004010375.2 Mesorhizobium sp. M2E.F.Ca.ET.209.01.1.1
CCCGCATGGACGAAGCCGGCGCAGTTGAACAGCGCATCGACGCGACCGATCTCGGCGAAGGCGGCCTTCACCGCCTCGTCGTTCAGCACGTCGAGTTTTCGCGGCGAAATGCCAGGCGTCTTGGCGAGGTCGGCCAGGGCCGCCTCGTTGATGTCGGTGGCGTGGACGATGGCGCCCGCTTTCGCGAAAGCCAGCGCGCTTGCCAGTCCGATGCCTTGCGCCGCCGCCGTGACGACCACGACCTTGCCTGTAATATCCGCCATGTCCTTTGTCTCCGTCTTTCAGCCGGGCCGTCGCTCGACAAGCAGAAAGAGGGCAAGAAGCGGATGCGC
>NZ_SADP02000689.1:0-332 GCF_004010375.2 Mesorhizobium sp. M2E.F.Ca.ET.209.01.1.1
GCCCGGCGTTCCGCGCCTATACCGGCGACGACATGGTCGGTGCCGAGCTGGGCGGCGCGATGAAGAACGTGCTGGCCGTGGCCACCGGCGTGGCCGATGGCATGCAGCTGGGCCTCAACGCCCGTGCCGGCCTGATCACCCGTGGCCTCAACGAGATGCTGCGCCTGGCCGCTGCGATCGGCGCCAAGCCGGAAACGCTGATGGGCCTGGCCGGCCTCGGCGATCTGGTGCTGACCTGCACCGGCGACCTGTCGCGCAACCGTCGCCTGGGCCTGGCCCTGGGCCGCGGCCAGACGCTGCAGGATGCCGTGCGCGAAATCGGCCAGGTGGTC
>NZ_SADP02000690.1:0-332 GCF_004010375.2 Mesorhizobium sp. M2E.F.Ca.ET.209.01.1.1
AGAAGGTGGAGGAACAGGTGGCCGATGCGCTCGCTCTCGGCGCGAGCTGCCTGACCGGCGGCAAGCGCCACGCGGCCGGGCCGCTGTTCTACCAGCCGACCCTGCTCGTCGACGTGCCGGACGAAGCGCTGATCATGCATGAGGAAACCTTCGGTCCCGTCGCTGCGGTCACGCCGTTCGACGACGAGGCGGAAGTCGTCGCCCGCGCCAATGCCACCGAGTACGGCCTCGTCGCCTATGTCGTCACCGAGAACGGCGCCCGGCAGGCGCGCATGGGCCGCGCCCTGGACTACGGCATGGTCGCGATCAACCGGGTCAAGATCACCGGCGCG
>NZ_SADP02000691.1:0-332 GCF_004010375.2 Mesorhizobium sp. M2E.F.Ca.ET.209.01.1.1
CTGGCATGGCATCTGAACCGAATCCTAACCCCGATTTCTCGCGGGCCCAGCGGGAGATTGCCGGCCGCGCCGACGAGGCGGGGCGCTTGGCCTCCGAGATTTTCGGCTCAGCCAAGGAAGATATTTCACAGAAAGCCAAGGAAGTGGCCGCAGAAGGCAAGGACGCGCTACTCGACGAGGCCCAGCTTGCACAGAATACCCTGACGGGTGCGGTCGCCGCGCTTGGCGGCGCCGTCCGCGCGGCCAGTGACCACCTAGCCAACAGCGACCAGAAAGCGGCGGCAAAGTTTGACCTTGAAGCAGCCGGCAGTCTTGAGCGTATGTACGCGTCG
>NZ_SADP02000692.1:0-332 GCF_004010375.2 Mesorhizobium sp. M2E.F.Ca.ET.209.01.1.1
CCATCGAGCTGGCCATCGACAAGGCCCGATCGGCCGGCGCCTGCATCCTGGCCATTGGCAACGCCCACCACAACGGTCCGCTGTGGCTTGACGTCGAGCCGTTTGCGGAGGCAGGGCTTATCGCGCTCAGTGTGGTTAACAGCGTCACATATGTCGTTCCGCATGGCGGCCACAAGCGGCTCTATGGCACCAATCCGATGGCCTTCGCCGTGCCGCGCGCCGATGGCCAGGTTCTCCTGTTCGATCAGGCGACCGCCGCAATGGCCCATGGAGAGGTGAGGATCGCGGCGCGCGAAAGCAAGATCCTTCCTGAGGGGATTGGCCTGGACGCC
>NZ_SADP02000693.1:0-332 GCF_004010375.2 Mesorhizobium sp. M2E.F.Ca.ET.209.01.1.1
CCGATGGTCGCGAAAGCCGCCTGGATGTGGGGGAGATAGGCCGCGCCCTCCGGCGACAGCGCCACCCCGCGCGCCAGCCGCGCGGACAGTCGGCTTTTGAGCCGCTCCTCCAGGAAGCGGATGTGCTGGCTGACGGCGGCCTGGGTGAGCCCGAGCTCGGCGGCCGCGGCGGTGAAGTTCGACAGGCGAGCGGCTGCCTCGAAAGTGCGCAGCCAATCGAGAGGCGGCATCGGGTCGAATGCTTTTCCAGTCATTAGAAATTCAACGCCATTACTCGAAAAAAGATAATTTGAATTATGCCTAGGGTGAAGCCAGCATGCAATCCGTGCCCG
>NZ_SADP02000694.1:0-332 GCF_004010375.2 Mesorhizobium sp. M2E.F.Ca.ET.209.01.1.1
CCCAAATCTCATTTCTTCCAAGACGGCTTCCTCTCGAACAAACCTGCCGGCGCGGCCCCGAACATTGGCACGATATTCTAAGCTGCGCGGTTGACCGTGAACGTGCCCTCAGGCGTATAATTCTACTAAATTCATAGACTAACTGCCGGTGCCTGGGCGCTTGCAGCTTGACCTGTGAAAGCCAGGCTGAAGGGAGAGCATCGATGCCGAAGACAGAATCCAATCCGATCGAGCTTGGCACCAGGGCTGCCGACTTCCTGTTGCCCGACGCGCATGGCGTGCTGCACCGGCTGGCCGATTTCGATGTCAGGCCGGCCTTGCTCGTTGCCTTC
>NZ_SADP02000695.1:0-332 GCF_004010375.2 Mesorhizobium sp. M2E.F.Ca.ET.209.01.1.1
CATGAGAAGGCTGGTAACGTGGCGGCCGCCCAGTTTCTGCGCAACCTCGTGGCCGCCGTCCCCTACGCCATCCACACCGTGCTCACCGACAATGGCATCCAGTTCACCAACCGCACGCAGGACCGGCACGCCTTCGAGCACATCTTCGACCGCGTCTGTCGCGACAACGGCATCGAGCACCGGCTCACGAAAGTGAAGCATCCGTGGACGAATGGTCAGGTCGAGCGCATGAACCGCACGGTCAAGGAGGCCACCGTCAAGCGTTTCCACTACGACAACCACGATCAGCTCCGTCAGCATCTCCAAGACTTCATCGACGCTTACAACTTCGG
>NZ_SADP02000068.1:0-774 GCF_004010375.2 Mesorhizobium sp. M2E.F.Ca.ET.209.01.1.1
GATTCAACCGTGCATGGCGATTGGCGAAAGCCGCGGAACTGCCAATCTCCCCCTTGCGGGCAGGGCTATCGCATATGGGTTAGGGCCTGGATGAGATAGTCGTCATTCCAGGCGCATTTCTTGATGCGGTGGCTGATTGGAACTTTGTCAGCATCTGCGGCCTGAAGGATGTTTCTGGCGATGCGGGTGATGAGTGCGGTGTTGGCAGGGGCATTGTCCTTGCGGGCACGGGATCGATCCTCATCCAGATGAACGTCGAGCATCCAATGCAGCCCGTTCTCGATCTGCCAATGGGCTCTCGTGAGTTCAAGCGCCTGCTGTGGCGACAGCAGAGTGGAAGCCATGAATAGTCGCGTCCGCGGCTTGGCCTGATCGCGCTGGCTGGTGATGCGGATGAAGGCTTCGTGGCCGGCCATCAGTGGCTTGGTGGCGGCCACGACCTCTGCCTGACGCCACTCGTCACGACCATGGCTGGTCTCGCTGCGCCCCGCCACAGCGGGGGCGGTTTCGGCCAGATGTTGTTTGGCATGAGCGAGCCAATGGCGTCGGTTTCCCTTGAGCGCCAGCAGATAGTTCCCGCCACCATCGGTGATGGCTTTTGCCATGCGCTTGTGGCAGTGAAGTGCGTCGGCTGTGACCATTCTGCCAGTAAGATCAATGAGTTCGATCACCTTGAGGGCGGCCTCGACCTCATTGTCTCCGTCGTCCGGCGACACCGCCGCCAAGCATAGCCGCGTCTCGGCGGCGAAGGCCGACACCGTCAGCGGCGGACTG